>NZ_KE384548.1:320278-640556 GCF_000426625.1 Psychrilyobacter atlanticus DSM 19335
GGAGGCAGATAGTTCATTTTTAGTAAAGGTAGAAGATGAAATTTCATATCTTTGTTTATACAGATAATTTTGAATAATGATATGTCTAAATAAAAAAGTACTTTATTATGAAACAGAAGATTTTTAATAAAATGAAAAACGAATCATATTGGGAGAGAGATTTCGTTAATAATATATAGTTATGGTATTTAAAATCAAGTTATTATCTGATTTTTAGGTAGTAACTTAATTTTTTATAAATACAAAAGCAATATCAATTTTTTTAATCGGGGGGTAAAAAAGATGGAAAAAGCAGGGAAAAAGCCATTTGGATTTTATGTATGTTCAATGGCTTTCGTATTGGAAAGGTTTTCGTTTTATTCAGCTAAATGGTTAATCGCAGTATTTTTAGTTGCTAAGATAGCAGATGGTGGGTTAGGAATTGAACCAGGAGATGCAGCAAAGATGACGGCTAACTTGGTGGCATTTACTTACTTAGCGCCAATAATTGGAGGATATCTTTCAGATAAAGTATTTGGAGCGAGATATCTTGTACCTATTGGGATGATACTCATGGGAGCAGGTTACTTAGTAGGATGGCAGGCTAATAGTACTGGGATGGTTAATTTAATGATTATCTTACTATCTCTAGGTACAGGGTTATTTAAGTGTCAGACAAACGCTATAACAGGTAGACTTTTTGATGATCCTGGGGAATTAGATGGAGCATTCTCTACTCAGTATTCATTCGTTAATGTTGGTGCTTTCTTAGGGACAACTATTATCGGTTTACTTGTAGGATTTAAAGGGTATTCTTTCTGTTTTTTAGTTATTGCAATAGTGATGTTTGTTAATGCAATCTTCTTCATCTATGGTTGGAGATTTTTAGGGGATACAGGTAAAAAACCATTTAAAATTGCTGAGAATAAAGAGGAGAAAAAAGTTGAAGTAAAGGAAGAAAAAGTTCCTTTAACTACAATTGAAAAGAAAAGAATTGGTGCTATTGTTTTAGTATCGATCTTCTCAATTATCTTCTGGGTACTATGGTACTTAGCATATATGCCTGTTTATTATTATTGGGGTGGAGACAACGGAGCTGCAAACTGGATGATTGGAAACTTTACAATCCCTACAGCTTGGTTTGATTCATTGAATGCATTTATGTGTATAGCATTAGGACCAGTATTAGGTAAATTATGGTCAACATTAGCTAAGAGACCTAAGGGTGATCTTAGTATGTTTAAAAAGACTTCTTTAGGTATGATGCTTATGGGATTATCCTATGTAATATTTGCACTGGCTGACATTTCAAGAGGAAACAATCTTGCTCCTATCGCCTGGATAATTGCAATGGGTGTTGTATTATCTACCGGTGAAATGGTATTCTCACCACTAGGGAATTCATTTATCGCAAAATTCTCACCACCAAGATTATTAACTGGAATGATGAGTATTTGGGTATTAGCGGTATTCTTTGCAGGTAAATCATATGGTTACTTATATGCATATACACTAAAGTTTGACTTTGCAAAGGCATATCTTGTTATTGCAGCAATTGCTATCGTCGCTGGAATTATTCTTTGGGGACTGGATAAGAAGTTAAATAGCTTAGTTGAAGAGGAAGAAGAAGTAGAAGTAATAGCTTAATTACTCAATGTGTAAACACTAAAAATTATTAAGGGGGTACAGATGTTAAATGATAAACTTTTAAAACTTAGAGATGAAATGAGTAAAAATGGGATAGATGCTTATATTATTCCTAGTTCAGATGCACATCAAAGTGAATATGTGGCAGAGTATTTTAAAGGTAGAAGATGGATCAGTAACTTTACAGGTAGTGCTGGAACTGCTGTTATCACCTCTGATTCTGCTGGTCTTTGGACAGATGGACGATACTTTATCCAGGCTGAAAAAGAACTTGAAGGAAGTGGGTTTGATCTTTTTAAAATGGCTCAAGATGGAGTTCCTACCTATCCTGAATGGTTAAAAAGCGTTCTAAAGAGTGATAGTATTATTGGATTTGATGGAAAAGTTATCTCTGTTTCTGCCTACAATGAATTAAAAAAAGGATTTGATGAAGACAATTTCAAAATTCAGCACGACCTATTGGAATCTATCTGGGATGACAGACCTAGTTTCCCAAAAGAGAATATATTTGTTCATGATCTTTGCTATGCGGGAAAATCTGTTACTCAAAAAATTGATATTATTCGTGGAATATACCATTCCCATGGGGCTGATAGTTATATTCTCAGCTCTTTAGATGATATTGCATGGACTTTTAACCTAAGAGGAAGCGATGTATTGAATAACACTACTTTCTATGCATATGCATTTATTGAAGATGATAAGACTACTTTATTTATAGATCTAGATAAACTGGATGAACAAACTAAAAGCTACCTTAAAGAAAATAATGTAGTTTTAGAATCCTACGATGAGGTTACAGATATTCTATCTAATTTAAAAAACAAGAATATCTATCTCAGCCCAGAAAGAACAAGTATCTATATCCAGTCATTACTTGAAAATAATAAAACTATCCATAATAAGGAGATCACTACTCATTTAAAAGCTGTTAAGAATGAAATAGAAATAGAAAATTCAAGAGAATGCTATTTAAATGACTCTATAGCTCTCCTAAAAGGATTTAAACATATTGAAGAAAATTTTAAAGTAACTCCTCTTACTGAACTAGATGTAGAGGATATTATTAAAAATGAAAGATCAAAAATAGATGGGTTTAAAGGGATAAGTTTTGATACTATTGCAGGACATAAAGATCATGCAGCTCTTATGCATTTTAAAGCCAATGAAAAAAATACATACACTCTGGAATCTTGTGGATTTTTATTGGTAGATTCAGGAGGACAATACCTCAATGGAACGACAGATATTACCAGGACATTTTCATTGGGAGATATCACTCCTGAGCAGAAAAAAGATTTCACTCTGGTATTAAAAAGTGTAATTAACCTTAGCAGAGCCAAATTCTTAAAGGGAACTACTGGTTATAAATTAGATATGTTAGCTAGATATCCACTATGGTTAGAAGGTATCGATTATAAGTGTGGAACTGGTCATGGAGTTGGATTTTTCCTAAACATTCATGAGGGTCCACAAGGTTTTTCTGTTAGGAAAAGTCATGATCTTCCACTAGAGGTAGGGATGAACTTAACTATTGAACCTGGTGTCTATAAAGAAGGGAGACATGGTATTCGTACTGAAAATACAGTTATAGTAAAGGAAGCTTTCACCAATGAGAACGGGACTTTTTATGAATTTGAAACTATATCATTCTTCCCAATTGATATAAATTCTATCGATCCTGCTCTATTAAATAGCGATGAATTGGAATGGATCAACTCCTACCATGCCACTACATTTAATAAGCTGTCTCCATATTTAAATGAAGATGAGGTCAACTGGTTAAGAGAAAGAACTAAACAAATATAAGTAAAAAACCCCTACTAAATATAGCAGGGGTTTTTTATTTCCTATACTAACACCGTTCATCTCGATAATATATAAGAAAATTATAAGAATTGTCCAAGAAACAATTAATATACAGCTATTATTATATGGCAACGAAAAGAGGAGGAGATAGATGGAAAATAGATTAAAAACAAGGGAACTTAGGGATTTGATAAGGTTTTTGACCGTGCTTTTACTGGTACCCTGGTTAGGGTGGTTTACAGAAAGTTTATTTGG
This sequence comes from Psychrilyobacter atlanticus DSM 19335, assembly GCF_000426625.1. NCBI lineage: Bacteria > Fusobacteriati > Fusobacteriota > Fusobacteriia > Fusobacteriales > Fusobacteriaceae > Psychrilyobacter > Psychrilyobacter atlanticus. The sequence continues at coordinate 323,969 of NZ_KE384548.1, forward strand.
AGTAAAAATTGAGTTTGAGGTAGAGATGGTAACTTTTTTATTTTTTATTGTATTTGGAAGTTTTTGGTGTGGATGGTTGTGCCCTTTTGGAAACTTATCCTATTTTATAGAAAAAATTGGCAGAACTCTTTTTCCCAGTCTACAGTTTTCACCAAAAGGAAGATTGGATAAAATTTTGAGACTGTTAAAATATATATTTTTATCAGGGTTCGCTTATCTGATAATTATAGGAGGATATGATTATTTTTGGGGGAGTCATATGGCAATATATAAATCTAATGCCTTATCTCTTGAATTTTTAAAATTAAAAAAATACATGATCATGATTATTCCCTTGGTAATTCCAAGATTTTTTTGTAAATATATATGCCCGCAAAAAGCTATGTATAATATAATTCATAAATTTTTACCAACTTTAGTTATAGAAAGAGATGAAAAAAAATGTGTATCTTGCGGTAGATGTGACAAAGCCTGTCCAATGGATATAAAAGTGTCAAAAGAAAAGAAAATATGCGGAAGAGATTGTATTTCATGTTTCAATTGTGTAGATGGCGAAACCTGTCCTGCTAAAATAGATGCCCTGAAATTAAAGTTTTTAGGAAAAAAAGTAAGTCCAGGTCTATTTTCATTAGTTGTATTAATATTATATGTAATAATCACATACTCTGTTATGCAGTTATTACACTAGATTTTAGGACAATACAAATAAAATAAGTTTATTTTTCTAAGGATACTATAAGAATTTTCCAAGTAATACATAATCTAAGTGAAATATAATGGATTAAAGAAACTTAAAATAGGAGGTAGAAATATGAAAAAATTAATATTAAGTTTGATGCTGATAACGGGTTCTTTATCTTTTTCTAACGACAAGGATCGAGGTAAAAATTCTTCGAATTTTGAGGAACTAAGATCGAGAGCTGAGATTTCATATAAACAGAAAGAAAAGAAAAATTTGAAAAAAACTAGTGAAAAGAGCAGCTCAATAATTCCAAATATTTTTAATGATGCTGATTCGTTCGATGGAAGTGATAAATAATCATTTATTTTGAAAAATAAAAGAACAGCTGATTGATTAAAAATATATAAGGAGCTGGTTAAAATAAAAAAACAATTAAAAAAATTAGTGATTGTAGGATTAATAATGTCATCAACAGGAATTTTAGCTAATAATGAAACTGAAAAAACTATTAATCAAGAAGATATAGTTGTTGTGTTATCAACAGGATTGTCACATGAGGATTTAAACAACCAGATGGAAAATTATATAAATATACTTGAAAAAAAGTATACAGATAGATTTGTAGAGGATATAAAATATGAATTTGAATACGATTTAAAAAATTCAGGAAATTTTTTATTGCTAGAAGTAGATGTAGATAAATTTTTTTTAGGAGAAAGGTACACAGATTATCAAATAATAAGTACCGTAGAACCGATAACCAGAAAGGTAGCTAAAAATATAATAGATGATTTTAAGAAACCTGTAAGAGTAATCGTTAAATACAAAGATAAAAATATTTTTATGAAAAAATATTAAAAAATTGGGCAAACATTTTTTTATAAGGTATTATATAGATACTATAATTTATTAAAAGAGGAGGAAGTATATTGTTTCAAAAATTTAAAACTATAAAAATGAATATAATTTTTACTTATGCAGTTGTATTTGTGGGAACACTTCTTTTTTTAAATATTCTTATATATCAGTTATCTAGTAAAATGATTATTAACATAAAAAAAGACACTTTTTATACAAATAAAGAGTTTTTTCTTGAAAATATTAAAGATCTTGAAGAAAAAAATATTGTAATGTCTAAAAAAAAATTAGAAATAGAGATAAATAAAGTAAGATCACACAGTAGAGATTTTTATATAAGTATATTAAATCCAAATGGGATTGAGGTAGGGGAAATACCTAGAGATATAAATCTTGATTCGAGACAATCTAATGAAATAGTTCTATTAGAGGGGAAAAATCATGAAGAATATTTTTACCTTAATGAAGTACGTCAATATAACGGAAATGATTATATGTTTCAATATTTATTAATTACGGATTATGAAGAGTATTTTAAAGTGCTGATGCAAGTACTTATTATAATAGAGTTGCTGAGTATTTTTATAGCTATATTTTTAGGTATAAGAATTGGAAACAAAGTTATTAGACCTATAAATAGGATAAGTGATATGACTGAGAAAATAACTGCTGAAAATTTAGATCAAAGGCTTCCTATAGGGGATCAGCCAGATGAAATTTCAAGGTTATCCAAACTTATTAATACAATGTTTGAAAGATTGGATCAGTCATTTGATGATCAGAAAAATTTTGTGTCAAATATATCTCATGAACTTCGAACTCCCATAGCTGTTATGAAGGGTTATTTAGATCTATACAGAAAGGTTGGACCAGATAATAAAGAACTTCTGGAAGAAGCTATGACAGCTATAGAAGAAGAGAATGAAAGTATGAATAGAATGATTGAAAAACTTCTTTTTATGGCAAGAAAAGATCTAGAAAACTTTAAATTGAATATAGATATAATAAATATAGAAAATCTTTTTAAAAAATTAAAAAATGACTATAGCTCAATAGAGGAAAGCGGAGGGTTAAAAACTTTTGTAGAGGCAGGTTCATCTCTTAAATGTGATCAAGATATTCTTATTCAAATTCTTCGTGCACTTATTGATAACGCAATAAAATATGGTGAAAATAAGGGGATAGAACTTGGATATTATGAAAGTAATATAGAATCTATAATTTATGTGAAAGATTATGGAAGTGGAATTGATTCAGATGAAGTAGGTAAAATTTTTGATAGATTTTACAAGGGAGATAAATCGAGAAATAGAGATAACGGAAGTGTGGGTCTAGGGCTCTCTATAGTTAAAAAATTAACCGAACTCCATGGGTGTGAGGTAAATGTCAAGAGTAAATTAGGTGAAGGTACTACTTTCGAAATCATATTTATCAAAATGGAGGAATAAATGAAAAAAATACTACTGGTAGAAGATGACAAAAAACTCTCAAGAGTCTTAAGTTTGCAACTTTCATATGAGGGATATAGTTCAGATATAGCAAGAGATGGTTTTGATGCTTTGATAAAGTTTGAAGAAGGAGATTATGATCTTGTACTCTTGGATATAATGCTTCCTAAGGTAGACGGGTATGAAGTCTGCAAAAGGATAAGACAAACATCTGATATCCCCATAATAATGCTCACTGCAAAGGAAGAAGTAGGAGATAAAATAATAGGTTTGGATATAGGTGCAGATGATTATGTGGTTAAGCCTTTTAGTTATGGAGAATTGACTGCTAGAATAAGAGCAAATTTAAGGAAAACTAAAAAAGAAGATGCCCTTGTATTAACATATAAAGATTTAATCTTGGATTCAAATAAAAGAATGATCACAAGAGGTGGGAATGATATAAACCTTTCTAAACAAGAGTTTGACCTTCTTGAATATCTTCTGATAAATAATGGAATAGCTATGAGCAGAGATAAAATACTGGCTAAAATATGGGGTGATGAGGACTATTCTAATCCTAATGTATTGGATGTATATATAAAATACCTGAGAGATAAAATAGACAAAGAATATGATGAAAAATTGATAAAAACTATAAGAGGAATTGGGTATAGTCTCAGATAAAAATATAAAAAATAATTAATTAACTCTCGATCTAAAAAGGACTATCAAAATAGTCTCTGAATAAAATATGAGTAAATAGCTTCCTGTGGAAATAAGATTCCTAAAGGAGGCTATTTTTTATTTATAGATTTTGCCAGCCTATCTAAAATACATATTTTGAAAGAATTTAATTTTATACTCAGCTGTCAAATAAAAGAAATCCTAATATAAAAAAAAAGGAGTAATAATTAAAGAATTATTACCCCTTTTTTTATAAAAGTTTTACATTAATTTTCATATCTTTTATTTAAAATATTTACATCTTTATATTCTACAAGTACTCTCAAAGGTTTTTTTAGGTCAGTTTGAATATCCTTATTTACTTCTTCTAATATAGGTTCTATTGCTTTTTCAATTTCTGCATCAGTAGGTGCTTTACCAAAGAAATTAGATTCTACCTCAACTACCATTAATAAAAATGTATCTAGATCTTTTAATTTGAAGTCAAGTTCATATTTTTTAGAGTCTATCTCTAAATTTGCATATTGTGCTTCAAGTATTCTTGAATAACTTTTAATTTTTTTATTATCTTCTTTGCTGTGGTTATCACCATCATTTGCTAGTGCTCCTGTAGACAATAATAATATTCCTAGACTAGCCAATCCTACTTTAAATTGTTTTTTCATTCTAATCATCTCCCATTGTTTTTTTATTTCATTCATCTCTTTTTTCATCTGAATCATCTCCTCTTTTTTTGAATATAATGTTTTAAATCTTTGTTCTTCTGAATCTATTAACATAATACTCTAGGAAACTTATCTATTTCTTGGACAATTCTTATAACTTTCTTAGAAGTAAAAAAATATTAATTTTAAAATTTTCTGTAAAGGGATGTAATTATTATAAGAAATTTATAAGAATCACCTAATTATTCTATAATCTATGATGTTTATAATTACGATAAATATAAACTGTAAGAAGATAAAATTTTAAAATAGATATTAAAGGAGGAAAATTATGAAAAGAACTACGTTTATTTTTGATTTTGATGGAACAATAGCTGATTCATTACAGATGGGAGTAGATATATATAATGAAGAAATAGTACCTAAATTTAGATGTAAAAAAATAGAGGAAAAAAATATAGAAATTTTGAAAGGGACAAATTTTCATGAATTATTAAAGGATCACAATATTAGTTTTTTAAAACTTCCAATATTATTGTTTCAATTAAAGAGAAAAATGGCTAAAAGAATGGATGAAATCCAGCTTATAGACGATATAAAATTATCTTTAAATAAACTTCATAAAATGGGTTATAAGATGGGAGTATTGACTTCAAACAATAAAAAAAATGTTAAATTTTTTTTGAAACACTATCAAATAGATGACTTATTTGAATTTATCTATGCAGAAAAAAATCCTTTGGGTAAGGACAGGGCTATAAAAAAAATAATGAAATTAGAAAATTTAAATGACCTTATCTACGTGGGAGATGAATCACGAGATATAGATGCCTGTAAAAAGGCAGGGGTAGACATTGTTTCAGTAGGATGGGGATTTAACACTATATCTCATTTAAAGGAGTATAATCCAAATTATCTGATAAAAGCCCCGTCAGAATTAATTGAAATAGCTAAAAGCTTATCTTAAATAAGATGAATAAAGTTTAATTATAAGAAATTTATAAGAGATGTGTAATTTTTATATAATATTTTATCTCTATAATAATTTTATATAAAAATAACTATTAAAAGGAGAATTAAATGAAAAAAATATTATTTGCTATAAGTTCTTTAGGATTGGGTCATGCAACGAGAACGTTATCTATAATCAATGATTTAAAGGAGGATAATTTTATTACAATAGTTTCATACGGTAATGCTCTTAATTTTTTAGAAAGAGAATTTTCTGAGGGGAATAATATTGAATTTATCTCTATGGAGGATTATCCAAAATTTGGCAGGGGAAAAGGGGGAGCGGTTTATTCTAATTTGGTTATAGATTCTATTAAGACTAATTTTCTTATAAAGAAAGAAGAAAACTATATAAAAACAATAGAAAATGAATATGACTTTATATTTTCTGATGGACGATATGGGTTTAATTCAAAAAAAATCCCATCTTTTTTATTATCCCATCAAATTTCATTAATTTTACCAAAATATTTATCGTTCTTTCAGCCACTGATAGATTGGAGCAATTATCGTCATATTAAAAAATTTGATAAGTTATTTATTCCAGATTTTGCCCAAGAGAAAGACTCTCTAGCAGGTAAATTGTCTCATACAAAATCTTTAAAATATCTAAATCATGAATTTGTTGGAATATTATCCTCCTATAAAAAAGATGATTTAAAATGTGACATAGATTATCTTTTTATTATCAGTGGTTATTTAAATGATAGCAAAGATAGTTTTGTTTCAAAGCTTATAGAGGAATCAAAATTGTTAGATGGAAAGAAAGTGTTTATCTTGGGAGATATGACTTCTAGTGAAATTAAGAGGATAGATGAGTTTAATATTAAAATATATCCATCGGTTACAGGGAAATTAAAAAATGAACTTTTCAATAGATCAAGAGTTATTGTATCTAGAAGTGGCTATACCACTATTATGGATTTGGTGGAATTAGATAAAAATGCAATTTTATTTCCCACTCCTAATCAAGAAGAACAAGAGTATTTAGCACGTTCAAATAAACTTAACGAACATTTTGTTATAGAGGGGAATAAAGAAGAGATTAATTTAAAAAGCCTGACTGAGAAAATTTATAAGACAAAAAATATTATAAATAATAAAAAGACTTCTGATTCTTTAAGAAAAATAAGGAGGAATATAGACAAGTATATAAAGAAAAATTTCTTTTCCATTGTGATTCCAGCTCATAATGAGGAGGATTTTCTAGAGGATACAATGAGAAATTTATATAAACTTAACTATTCAAAAGAAAACTTCGAGATTATTTTAGTTGAAAATGGATCCTGTGATAGGACATATAAAATAGCATTAAAATGTAAAGAATATATTTCTAACTTAAAAGTTTATCAAAGTGAAACTGGAGTTTCTATAGCTAAAAATTTAGGAAAGGAGTTAGTAAGTAAAAGATCTGATTGGACTATTTTTTTAGATGCTGACAGCATTATTGATCCTCCTTTTTTAAAGGAATTGAATAATTATCTAAATAAAAATGAGGATAAAGGTTTTATGGTAGGGACTTGTTCGATTTTACCTTCTGATAATAACTCTTTCTATTCAAAACTATGGTTTAAAATTTATGATATATGTCATTTTGTTTCAAACACCTCATATTCGGTTCAAATTGCAAAAACCAATTTTTCTAAAAGTGTGGATTATGACGAGGAATTACATTATTCAGAAGATTTAAAATTTATAAAAGATATGAAAAAATACGGGGATTTCTTTTTCTTTAAGACTAAAGATGTTTATACTTCCACTAGAAGATTTCAAAAATATGGTTATCTAACCTTAACCTGCTTATGGATATTGCAGAGTATACTACCAAAAAAATTAAAAACAAATAAAAAATATAAGGTTGTGAGAAATTTATGAATATAGTAGAAATTGATAAATTTATAGAGATTTTACAGCAACACCAAAATATAGCTTATTTAATATTATTTATGGGTTCCATGGTAGAAACTATTATAGGTCTTTCATTTTTATTCTTTGGAGAGGTATTTTTTCTAGCTGGAGGAATTTTAGCTGGTACAGGGAGGTTAGATATAGGAAAAGTCATAGTAGTATTATATTTAGGCGGAATTATAGGAGATAATATCAGTTACTTTATCGGAAGAAAATATGGTCTAAAACTTTATGAATCTTTTTCTCAATATAGGTTTTTTAATAGAGTTATAAATAAAAAAAATTATGATAAAGGTGTCTCATATTTTACTAAAGTAGGACCTATCAGTGTATTTTTAGCAAGGTTTATGGGGCCTATTTCATGGATCACTCCATTTATTTCTGGTGTATATACAATGAATTATAGGAAGTTTTTCTTCTATAATTTTTTTGGAGTTATCCTTGGGATTGGACAATTTATAGTTGTAGGATATTTTGGAGGGGAATACATAGATTTATATCTGTAAAGGATATTACTAAATATTTAGAAATTTACTAAATTAAGAATTTTGAGAAGAAAAAGAGTAGATGCTATTTTTAGTCATCTACTCTTTTTTGATTGTTTTTAGGGTTTTAAAGTTTTCATTTTGCAAACATAAGAGGTAAGATCAGAAAAAATTAAAAGTAGTTGTAAAATTTAAACTATTTTTGTTATCATAATAGTTATAAAAGATAGAAGATCATTAACTAGGGGGATTACAATGGAATTTAAATTAAAAAAAGGTGATGGTATTGGGATTTTTTCACCCTCTACTCCTATAACAAAAATTGCACCTAAAAGATACAACAGAGGAAAAGAGTTCTTAGAGAAAAAAGGGTTTAAAGTAATAGAAGGAAAACTTACGGGGAAAAGTGATTTTTATAGATCAGGAACTATCGAAGAAAGAGCTGAGGAACTGAATGAATTAATAAGAGATCCAGAAGTACGATGTATTATGTCTACAATTGGAGGATCTAATTCAAATTCTTTATTACCTTATATAGACTATGAAGCTTTTATAAAAGATCCTAAAATTGTAATTGGTTATTCTGATGTGACAGCAATATTAATGGGAATATATGCTAAAACCGGAATAAAAACATTTTATGGACCAGCTATTGTTGCATCTTTTGGAGAATTAGAACCTTATAATGAATTGACTTATAAATATTTTGAGGATATTTTTGTAAAAGATATTAATGGTGACTATGAGTATAAAATCCCAGAATGTTGGACAGAAGAATATATAAATTGGGAAGAACAAATTAGACCTAAACTAAAAAATAAAAATAACTGGATCTCTTTAAAAGGTGGAGAAACTGAAGGAAGGTTAATAGTTGGGAATTTAAATACTATTACTGGGATATGGGGCAGCCAGTATATGCCTGAGATAAAAAAAGGTGATATATTATTGATAGAAGATTCATTGAAGGACATTGCTACTATTGAAAGAAGTTTTTCCTTTCTTAAAATAAATGGAGTCTTTGATAAAATCGGTGGTTTAATATTAGGTAAACATGAGCTATTTAATGATAAAGATACCAACAGAAAGCCTTATGAGGTACTTTTAGAAGTTTTAGGAGAGTATAATTTTCCTTTTCTTGCTGATGTGGACTGCTGTCATACCCATCCCATGTTTACAATGGCCATAGGATCCAATATAAGATTAGATGCGACTAATAAACAAATAATTCTTTTAAATCATTAATGCAGAGAAATAAATTAAAAGTTAAAAATAATAAATAAGGTGGAAATTATGAAACTTAATAGTTTAATTCCTGAATTAACAGTTTTAAACATAGATGTTAGTTTAAATTTTTATACAAAAATACTTGGATTTAGAATAGAATATTTTAGAGAAGAAGATAAGTTTGCTTTCATTTCTCTTAATGGAGCTCAAATGATGTTAGAAGAATACAATGATGAATTGTGGAGTACCGGGAGTTTAGAATACCCTTTTGGAAGAGGAATAAATTTTTCAATTGAAGTTCCTGATATCAATACGATATTAGAAAATCTAAAAAATAACAATATAAATCTGAAGTTAAATGTAGAAGAAAAATGGTATAGAAAAGGTACAAAATTATTAGGAGAAAAACATTTTTTAGTAATGGATACCGATGGCTATCTTTTACGATTCTTAGAAAGTTTAGGAGAAAAAGTAATTCCTAAATAAATAAAGATACTAAAATAAATTTAGATTAGGAGATATCTATGAAAGAAAAATGAATTGCAGTTATTGGAAGTCCTAGAAAAGGTGAGAATACAGATAGATTAACTGACCTTGCAATAGAAGCTTTAAACAATAAAAATATAGAAGTTAAAAAATATTACCTGAACAGTAAAAAAATTTTTGGATGTAATGCCTGTGAATACTGCATTGCAAATGGGAACTGTAATATTAAAGATGATATAACAGAGATAATCAATGAAATGAAAGTATCTGATGGGTATATTTTTGCTGCACCTTCATACAACTATAATGTAAGTTCCCAAATGAAAATATTGATGGACAGAACATTTTGTCTCAATGATTATTCCAATAACAGTTGGAAAACAAAACTAGATCCAGGGAAAAAAGCCATAATAATAGGTGTCTGTAAAGGAAAGAGTATAGCTTCTATGGGATACACCATGGAAGCTATGAGAAAACCTATAGATGAATTAGGTGTTAAAATAATTGATGAAATAAGGTATTTTGACACAAAGCATAATCCTGTTATTAGTAATCCTGAGATAAAGAAAGAATTAACTTTTAGAATTACAAATAACTCAGAATTAAAAAGATAGTTTTTAAGACTGAGGAAGAGTAAATATACATTAGCAGCAATACATAAGGGGGAAAATATAATGAATGAAAATATTGAAATTAAACTATTTGAAACAGCAAAAGAGTTTTTAATCAAAAGATTTCCAACAGAATGGGAAGGAGCGTATGATGATATAAAATTTTAAAATTTTTCACAAAAAAATCTGATATTATCAGATTTTTTTTTTTACATAATTTATATATTTTGTATCTTTTTTAGGATGTTACTTTTACACTGTATAATTTATCATTTTTTATCTCTATCTATGTTAAAATATTGTTAAAACAATAGAAAAATTATATCCCTTATAAGGGGGAAAAATATAGAGGAGGATATAGATGAAATCTATCCATGAAGAATTGAGAAAATCTGTGGAAACAGGGTTTATAGATAAAGATCATAGTTCAAATAACCTATATCTGCCCCAGTTGGTTACAAATAACAGGTTAAAAAATAAAAAAGTTTTATCGGTTATTTTAAATGAACTCAGGAATTGTGATGAGTTTTATTTTTCAGTTGCATTTCTGACTAAAAGTGGTGTGGCAGTACTGATAAATACTTTGGAGGAGCTGAGAAATAAGGGGATAAAGGGAAAGGTTTTGGTATCCCAATATCAGGATTTCACCCAGCCGGAAGCATTAAAAAATCTCCTCCAATTTGAAAATATAGAACTTCGTATAGCAACTAAAGGAAATTTTCATGCTAAGGGATATTTTTTCAGGCATGGAAAACAATATAGCCTCATGGTAGGAAGTAGTAACCTTACTGCTAGTGCCCTTTGTACCAATAAGGAATGGAACCTTATGGTTACTGCATCAGATAATTCTAGTTTAGTCTCGGAAGTTTTGGAAGAAGCAGATTTAGAGTTTGACAGGGGATATCCTGTAACTCCTGAATATATAAAAATATACGAGAGGATCTATAACCAACAGAGAGAAATGAGATATAAAAGCAGGGAGGAGATAGAACAAATATTAAATTACATTGAGCCCAATAAGATGCAGAGAAAGGCTCTTGAAAATATAGAAACTCTAAGAAGAATAGGAGAGGACAGGGGACTGTTGATATCAGCCACAGGAACCGGGAAAACCTATCTGTCGGCATTTGATGTAAAACAGTTTAATCCAAAGAAATTTCTATTTATAGTTCATAGAAGAAACATAGCTAAGAAAGCCATGGAAAGTTATAAAACTATCTTTGATAGAAATAAAAGTATGGGACTATTCTCAGGAGATGAAAAAGACACAGAGTCAGATTTTATCTTCTCCACAGTGCAGACCATCTCCAAGGAATCTAATTTAGAATTATTTTCCAAGGATCATTTTGATTATATTGTAATAGATGAAACCCACAGGGCTAGTGCTCCTACATACCAGAAAATCCTGAATCATTTTACTCCAAAATTTTTATTGGGAATGACAGCAACTCCCGAAAGAACAGATGGTTTTGATATATTTGATCAGTTTAACCATAATATTGCCTATGAGATCAGATTAGATGGAGCTCTTGAGGAGGAGATGCTGGTACCATTTCATTATTACGGAGTTACTGACATAAAGATAGAGGATAGTTCTATACCTGAAGACGAAAACTTTTCTAAATTGATCTCAGAAGAGAGGGTAGATAGGATAATTGAAAAATCAAAATTCTACGGTGCAGATGAAAAAACTATTCGGGGATTGATATTTTGCAGCAGAAAGAGGGAAAGTCAGGAGCTTTCCAGGTTATTCAACGAAAAGGGTTATAGGACAACAGCTCTTACCGGGGAAAGTTCTGAACGTGAGAGGGAGGAAGCAGTCAAAAGATTGGAGTCAGATGGAATAGACAGACTGGACTATATTTTTACAGTGGATATATTCAATGAAGGGATAGATATCCCCAAGATTAATCAGATAATCATGGTCCGGCCGACCCAGTCAGCTATAATTTTTATCCAACAGTTAGGAAGGGGCCTCAGGAAAAGCAGGGGAAAAGAATACCTTACAGTCATTGATTTTATAGGGAACTACAGTAATAACTATCTGATCCCTATAGCCCTTTACGGAGATAACAGTTTTGATAAGAGCAGGATAAAAAAGATGCTGGTTAATGAAAGCACTCTGATTCCTGGAAGTTCAACTGTTAATTTCGATAAGATATCCAAGGAAAGGATATTTAAAGCTCTGGATCTGGCTAACTTAAAGACTAAAAAAGATCTTATAAGAAATTATGAACTTTTAAAATATAAACTGGGCAGGATACCTATGATGATCGATTTCATAGGAATGAATTCTAGAGATCCAAAGACATATGTAGATTATTCAAAATCCTACTATAATTTTGTACTTACTCAGGAAAGAGATCTGATCTCTCATATGGGTGAAAGGGAGAAAAAATTATTGGAGTTTTTCTCCACAGACATTGCCAACCTTAAAAGAATCGAAGAGGTTATCCTAATATCTCACCTAATAGAGAAAGAAGAATGTAGTTTAAAAAAATTAAGGGATGATATTTTAAATAAATACGGATATGAAATATCTGAGGAAACTATAGACTCCCTGTATAAAAATCTTAATTTTGAATTTATCACAGAGAAACAGGATAAAAAGTTAGTTACAGTAAGGGAAAAATATGGATTTAATATCGTGAAATTAGAAGATAATAATTTTACTTTAGAAGATGATTTTCTGGAATCTCTAGAGGACAAAACTTTTAAGATTTTTTTATTGGATCTTCTAAATTATTCTAGGACAGCATATGATGCGATCTATAAAAAGCAAAATTTTTATGATGGGTTTAATCTTTATGAAAAGTATTCCAGAAAAGATGTTATAAGGATTTTGAACTGGGAAAAAAATGAAGTTGCCCAAGGGATAGCAGGATACAAGGTAAATGAAAAATTAGGGAACTGTCCGGTGTTTATCACCTATCATGGAGATGAACAGATCTATGATCACGGTTTTTTGAGTAGATCGGAATTTAAATGGATGTCCAAGGCCAGAAGGAAATTAACCAGTCCCGATATGACTGTTATCAGAAATCAGAAAATAAGGATGCCCCTATTTGTAAAAAAAAGTGACGATGAAGGGATAGAGTTTTTCTATATGGGGGATCTGACTCCCAAGGAAGACGGGATAAAAGAGATGAGAATAGTGGATAAAAAAGGAAAAGATGTTTCTGTGGTAGGAATAGAGTGCAGGTTAAACAGAAATGTGGAAGATGAGATGTACAGGTATCTGATGGAGGAGTAATTTGATATTGCAGAATAATATCCAGGAAGAAGCTGATAAATTGAGAAAGCAGTAAATTTTATAAAGTCCGCTAGAAAGATCTTTTGATCTTTCTAGCGGACTTTTTTTAGTTGATGAAGTTTTATTGCAGAGTGGAGTGTGGGAAATATTTTTTTAGAAAATTATATTCTTATAAAAGAATAGTATGAAAAATAATTTTATTGATTTTGTGTTATTATATTAATAATTAAGAGAATTTTTGGGGGGGATATAGGTGAAAAAAGAAGTTGAAGTTGTTGCAGCAATTATAATAGATAATGATAAATTTTTATGTACTCAAAGAAATAAGAGTAAATATGAATATATATCTTATAAATATGAGTTTCCAGGTGGGAAAGTTGAATCAGGAGAAACTTTAGAAGACGCTATAATTCGTGAAATTAAGGAAGAATTAGATAGTGAGGTAGAAGTAAAATCTAAATATTTAACAGTAAGACATGAATATCCCGATTTTATTGTGGTCATGCATAGTTTTTTATGTGAAATGTTATCTGAAAAAATTATTTTAAAAGAACATATAGATTCAAAATGGCTTTCTAATGCAGAACTTTCAAGTTTAGATTGGGCAGAAGCAGATCTACCTATAATAAAAAAACTAAATGGTGATATAGATGATGGATGTCTATAGTCAACAAGAAACAGAAACAGAATATAGATTGATAACAAATACATTTAATCATAATTTTTATTACGAATTAAAAAATTCATTATTAACGTGTAAAAGTTTTGATCTTAGTATAGCTTTCATAACATATAGTGGGCTACAATTAATTTTAGATGTTCTAAAAGAATTAGAGGAAAAAGGGATAAAAGGTAGAATTCTAACATCTAATTATCTAAATTTTACTGATCCTAAAGCCTTAAGAAGACTAAAGGAATTTTCAAATATTGAAACTAAAATATATTTAACAGATAAAAAAGGATTTCATACAAAGGGGTATATTTTTGAGTATAGAGACTACTATAGGTTAATAGTTGGATCTTCAAATTTGACACAAAATGCTTTAAAACATAATATTGAATGGAATTTAACAGTAAATTCAAAAAAAGTAGAATTTAATGAAAATTTATTTGAAGAATATAATAATACTTGGAATGAAAGTTATTCATTAGATGAAGAGTTATTATTAACTTATGAAAAAGCTAAAATAAAGCATGATGAAGCACATAGAAGAGTAAGATCTTTAAACTTATTTAAAGATATAGAAAAAATAAAACCTAATTATATGCAGAAAAAAGCTTTAGATTCTCTAAAAAGTTTTAGAAAAAATGGAGAAAATAAAGCATTGGTAATAGCTTCGACTGGAAGTGGAAAAACATATATGTCTGCTTTTGATGTAGAAGAATTTAATGGGAAATCTTTTTTATTTTTAGTTCATAGAGAGGAAATACTATATAGCGCTAAAGAAACTTTTATAAATATGAAATTGCTAAAAGAAGAAGATGCTTCTATTTTTACAGGAAATAAAAAAGAATATACTGACTACATGTTTTCTACAGTCCAAACTATGTCTAAGTATTATGAGTATTTTGAAAAGGATGATTTTGATTATATTATAATAGATGAAGCTCATCATGTAACTTCAAAAAGTTATCAGAATATAATTCAGCACTTCAAACCTCAATTTTTATTAGGAATGACTGCAACTCCTGAAAGAGGAGATGGAGGAGATATTTTTGATGTATTCGATGATAATGTAGCATTAGATCTGAGGTTAAGGGATGCCCTAGCTCATGACCTGGTGGCTCCATTTCACTATTTTGGTATAGATGATATTACTGTAGATTATAGCAGTGTTAGTTTAGATAAAATATCAGAAATGAGTAAATTACTTAAGATCAATAAAAGAGTAAAATTTATTATAGATAAATTAAATTTTTATGGTTGGGATGGGAAAAAACTGAAAGGCTTAGGTTTTTGTATTGATATAAATCATGCAGTATATATGGCTGAAGAATTCACTAAGAGAGGAATACCCTCTATAGCTCTTACAGGAAAAGACAACTCAGATAAAAGACGTGAATGTATTAAAAAATTACAAGATGAGAGAGACCCTTTAGAAATGATATTTACAGTGGATATATTCAATGAAGGAATTGATATTCCAAATGTAAATATAGTTTTAATGTTAAGGCCAACAAATTCACCAATAGTCTTTGTACAACAATTAGGAAGAGGATTACGAAAAACAAAAGAAAAAGAATATTTAACTGTTTTAGATTTTATAGGGAATCATAACAGAGCGTTTTTAATTTCATTAGCTTTAAGTGGGAGTAACTATTATGACAAAGACAGTTTAAAAGTTAGCCTTGTAAGAGATTTTATAGAAATACCGGGATGTACTCATATTCAAATGGATAAAATCTCTAAAGAAAGAATTTTAAAACAATTAGAAAATGAAAACTTTAATGCATTAAAATATTTAAAGGAAGAATATAAAGAATTTAAATTGTTAAATAAATGTAAAGTGCCATTACTTTTAGATTATCTTAGATATGATGGAGCACCAAATCCAATTAAATTTTTTCAATCTTCAATTAAAAATTATTTGGAATTTGTATTAAAAGTAGATGAAAGTTTTGAATTAGAGATTGATCCTATGTTTTCAATTTATTATACTCAATTGACAAAAATGTTACCGATAAAAAGACCTTTTGAATTTATAATTATTGAAAACTTATTAAGAAATAAAAGAATGAGTGTAGGTGATATCTTTAAAAATTTGGGGAAGTTCTTAGATGGTTGGAATGAAAATACAGTCTTACATGCAATAGAAACTTTAGATTTAAAATATGCTGATAAGAGTGAGAAAAAATCAAATTATAAATTTTTTAAGTATGATAAAGTAAATCAAGTTCTAGAGATAGAGAGAGATTTTTTTAATAATTATATTCAATATGAAGAATATTATTTGGACTTATTACATTATGGGTTACTTTTGTATCAAGAGAACTACGGCAGAAAAAATCATGGAGTTCCATTTTTTAAATTATATAGTCAATATAGCATGAGGGATACAGCATTATTATCTAATTATAAAAAAACACATTCTTCTTTTAGAGGATCAGGGTTGATTACCAATGGAAAAGAATATTTTTTATTTATAGACCTTCATAAAGAGAATGATGTTAAAGAAAGTATAAATTATGATGATAAATTTCTAAATTCTAAATATTTTCAATGGCAAACACCTAATTCTACTCGTCGTGATAGTGAGCGTGGAAAAAATATTATATATAATAAATCACGTGGTATAAACCTTCATCTCTTTGTCAGAAAATATAAAAAAATAGATAAAGTTATTCAAAATTATATTTATTTAGGAAAAGGAAATAGTAGTGAGTTTAAAGGTGAAAAGCCTATAACTGTAAAAATAAAATTAGAGAATGAAGTTCCAAATGATTTATTTATGGAATTTATTTACAAAGTATAGGTCAAAAATCAAGAAAATACACCTAAAATCCCCGTAAATAGGGGTTAATATGAAATTTTTATGGGGTACCACAATAAAAAAACTCTCTTATTTCCCTCCTAAGGTGCCTTCAAAACCTTTCCCTTATAATTGTATAGAAAATATGACGAAAGCTCTCTATCAAAGGCTTCAAACTCTTGATATCATTGGGGTTGAGAGGAGGAGAGGATAGAAAAGAACTGTTTAGACCAATGGAAGTTAAAATCACCTTCGATTGTATCAAAATCATCCTTTTTGTTTTTATACGACACTAAAAAAGGACTATATATATGATTATATAGTCCTTTTTTTGTCTGAAAACAACGTTTTTTATAACTAATATGTGTTTCAAATGGCAGGTGTACAGGAGGATAGATCCGGGAAATACAGGACCTATGGGCAGAAGTATATAATTTTATTCTTCACATTATCTTTTTAGCAAAATTTTCGTATTCAGTTTTTCTTTCCGGATAGAATAAGCTAATTTTGTAATTAAATTATCGTCAACTGAGCCAAAGACATCTCTTTCAATAAGAGTTACAACCTGTGGATGATCATTTAAAATTTTTACAAACTGGTTGTAAGTTTTTTTCTGGATTATCCAATCCATATATGAAGTATTCTTCTTAACCTCTAATTTATCGGTAGTTTTCAAATTAAGATATCTTATAGTTACAAAATTTTGTATATCTTTTGAACAGGCAACAGTTAATACAACAAGAAGTGTCAGAACGGATAAAAAAGTCCCTATCCATTTAATTCTATTTTTCATCACTACCTCCTCCTAAAATTAATAATACCCTGCACATTTTTACATTTTAATAGGCTGGGTGAGTAATCTATATTTAGTGATCTCTTCTTCGGTCATTTGATGGATACTGTCCGCTGTTGCTGCATAAATTGTAAACCAGTAAAAATCATCTGATCCTAACATTATTTCTATATATTTACGGTTAGCTTCATGCTCGGGGGAACCTACTGGATATTCAGCTGCATCTTTTTCTCCATCAGACCATGAATGAACTCCTATCTTAGCTCCTTTTTCCATTGTCCGTTCTACACCTGCTAAAAAAAGATCAACCCCACCTGAATTAATGTCACTGTTGGATAAAATTTTTGTATTTAACCCTTTTTTCCGGACAAAATAAGCTAATTTTATCATTGTATCATCATCGATTGAACCAGGGACATCTCCTTCAATAAGAGTTTCAATCTGCGGGTTATCATTTAAAATCTTTACAAATTGATCGTAAGTTTTTTCATTTATGATCCCATCTATATACAAGTTTTTATCTTTAACTTCTAATTTAGTGGTAGTTTTTAAATTAAGATACGTCATAGCCATAAAATTTTGTATATCTTTTGAACAGACAACAGTTAATGCTGTAAGAAGGATCAGGCCGGATAAAATACCACCTATCCATTTTAATTTTTTATTTTTTCTCATTGCTTTCCCCCTAGGTTTATAATATTTAATTTATAGGTAATAAATCATAGATATTTTACTACAAAAGCTGGAGTATTTTACTTTGTGAACACAAACTCCCTGCTGGTATACACAATTTCTTTCTATTGAAACACGACTTTACCGTAGATCAGATAAAAAACCTCATTGCAGGATTTTATAAAAACAGCGGTAAAGATATATTGAAGTCAATTTTGAATATATTTTTTACTGTTTCAAATGAAAAAAGAGGTGTATTTGATGGAATATATAAATTCAACACTAATAACACTGGGTATGGTTTTTATTTTCTTAGGTCTAGTGGATTCTGTAAAAATTCTAAAAGATTTTGAAAATTTTTATAAGGCAGCAAAATACTCCTATAAAACGGGTCTTATTACTTTTTCAGCCATGCTTTTATTTCTATTTTTATATGTAACTCATTTTAGTTATATCATCTTAAAGGAAGTGATTAACAATGAATTTACACATGTGAGTTCGATGCTATTTTTTATGGATGGCTTTTTCATATATACAATAATATTTCTCCTGAAGAATCTGTCATCTTCCCTGAACTCCTTTTATATGCAGACAATTAGCAGTCTGATTAGGGCGGTTAAACTAAGGGATAAATATACAAGCAATCATTCTGAGCATGTGGCTAACCTGGTCAAGGCAATCTTTGAGGATCTCCCCGGAGAATTGAAAAAAAATCTATCCAAAAATGAACTGGTAGAAGCAGCTCTCCTCCATGACATAGGAAAAATTATAACACCTTTAACAATCTTAAATAAAAAAAGTGAGTTATCTGTCGAAGAGTATGAACAGATTAAAAAACATGTATCTGACGGGATCTATATTTTAGAGCCCTTTGAGGTTTTTCATAAAATAATTCCATGGATTAAGTACCACCATGAGAGAATTGACGGTCAGGGGTATTATAAGCTGGAAAAAAATAAAATACCTCTGGAATCTAAAATTATAGCAGTAGCAGACACCTATTCTGCCCTGACTACATCCCGGATATATCAGAGGAAGAGATCTCACAGAGAGGCTGTTGAAGTTTTAAAAGCGGTTTCAGGGACTCAGTTAGACAGTGGGATAGTTGAGATACTGATAAAAATAGAGAATGAGAAAATGGAAAAAATATTTGTGAAATCAGGGTTTAATGTTAACTCTAAAATTTTAGTGGAATAAAAAAACAAGGAAAATCATAAAAAAATTCTAATATAATAGTAAGAGATTTATAGATAGAGGAGGGGATATTTATGGAAATCATGCACTTACTTAAAGAGGTTTATAATATAAAAAAAAATAATAAACGTTCACGGGATGAAATCCTGGAGATCCAGAACAGTAAACTGAATGATCTGATTGAACATGTATTAAAAAATTCAAAATTTTATCGTGAATTCTATGGAAAACATGGGATAACTCTGGAAAACTATAAAACTATAGATTACAATAAATATCCTACAATTGATAAAGATATTATTGCAGATCATTTCGACGATCTTATCTGTACTGAAGATTTTAAGAGGGAAGATTTAGAAGAATTTATAAGTCATAGGGAAAATTGGGGTGGAAGATATAAGGGCAAATATTTGGCTATGACTTCTTCGGGTTCAACGGGTCACCCTACAATATTTGTTTATGATCAGAAGGCATGGGCTACAGTAAAGGCTTTTATCATAGGAAGGGTCGATAGATCCCATAAGATGAGTCTATTAAAAAAAGAAAGGATTGCTTTTATTATAGCAACAGGAGGAAATTTTGCCAGTTATAATCTGGCACAGGAAGCAAAAAATATAAACTATACAACTCTGACTTTAGATGTAAATGGTGATTTACAGGAGATAATAGATGCGTTAAATGAATTTCAGCCAACTATTTTATCTGGCTATTCTTCATCTATAGCAGCCTTGGGAGAGGAAAAACTGGATGGGAAATTAAGAATATTTCCAAAAAGAGTATTCTGTTCAGCAGATAAATTGACCCGGAATAGAAAAGAGGTAATTGAAAGAGCATTTGGGGTAATACCTTTAAATTTTTATGGGGCAACTGAATCTTTGGGAATGGGATCGGAAATTCAAGAGAGAGGACAAATATTTCTTTTTGATGATTATTATAAATTTGAGATAGTGGATGAAAAGATGGACGAAGTAGAAGTAGGAGAAGTAGGAGACCTCATAGTGACCAACCTTTATAATTATGTGATGCCCCTTCTAAGATATAGGATGGAAGACAGGTTAAAAAAATCTAAAGATCAGGATTTTAACTTTACCCTCATAGATGAAATTGCCGGAAGGGTAGTAGATGATCTTTATTTTGAAAGGACAGATGGGAGTCAGGAAAAACTAACTGCTCTTCAGCTGGTAGGAATGTACTTTAATAATGTAAAGAAAATTCAATTTGTTCAGGAAGATAAAAATACTTTAAAGATTAAATATGTTGAAAGGGAAGAGGTAGATCCTGAAAAAGAAATACTGCCTATGATAATTGAATTTTTAAAGTCTAAAAATCTTGATAAGGATATAAAAATAATAATAGAGAAAGCAGAAAATATTCCTGTAGACCCTCATACAGGAAAATACAGGCAGATAGTTTCCCATAAAAAAAAGCCATCCTTAAATTAAAATAAAAAGGCTGCTCAAGATCTTGAGCAGCCTTTTTGTGTATAACTTATATAAACATCGATACTCCCGGTCCTATTGGAAGACCTAAGAAACTCCAAGCTAGGAACATAATACTCCAAACTACTAAGAATATAATCGAATAAGGAAGCATCATAGCTATGATTGTTCCTATTCCCATTCCATCCTTTTTAGATGCATACTTTGCAGCAAATGCTACTACAATTGGAAAGTATGACATAAGAGGAGATATAATATTAGTTGTAGAATCTCCAATCCTGTAAGCCAGCTGTGTATACTCAGGTGACAGACCTAATTGAGCAAACATAGGGATGAATACAGGAGATAACATGAGCCATTTAGAAGAAGCTCCTCCAATAAATAAGTTTATAAAAGCAGTTAAGAAGATAAGTCCTACAGCTGCCCATACTCCACTTATTCCCATAGATTTCATAAGGTCAGCCAAGTTTACTGCAATGATAATTCCAATATTTGATTTTGTAAACACATATACGAATTGTGCTGAAACAAATATTATTACCAGGATAGCTCCGCAAGATGCCATAGCTTTATTCAGTGAAGCTATTACATCTCTATGACTTTTTATTGTTTTAGCTCCGATTCCAAATAATAATCCCGGTATGAAGAAGAACATCATAAGGATATAAACAATAGACTGACTGAAAAATGGTTTTAAGATCTCCATACTGCTGGGAGTTCTACCGTTTTCTGTGACAAAATTTTGAATCTCAGACGGAGTCCATCTAAGGAGTCCGTTTTCCGGGATGGTCATCATGATGACAGCTCCTAAAAATACCAGCATCCCGATTCCTGCAAATCTCATTCCCTTGATCTCATCTTTAGATATTTCCGAACCGGCATCTAGATCCAGTTTAGGACCTGTATATTTTCCCAGTCTGGGTTCAACAATTTTATCGGTAATGAATCCTCCGACGATTGTTATCATAAATGTAGAAGCTACCATAAAGAAAAAATTTGCTGTAGGAGTAACTGAATACCCCGGTAAAACTATCTGTGCTGCGGTAGTTGTGATCCCGCCTAATAATGGATCTGTAGTTCCAACCAATAAGTTTGCTGAAAATCCTCCGGAGACTCCTGCAAATGCTGCAGCAAGTCCTGCAAGGGGATGTCTGCCAAATGAAGCAAATATAATTGCTCCTAATGGGATTAATACAACATATCCTGCATCCGATGCAATGTTAGACATAACTCCTGCAAAAACTACAATTCCTGCAACCATAGATTTAGGAGTAGACAATACTACTTTTTTTATAACTGCATTGATCAATCCGGATCCCTCAGCCAAGCCTACACCTAACATGGCTACGATAATAGATCCCAGTGCTGCATGGCCGGTAAAGTTATCTACTCCACTGGTTAAGATCCCTCTAATTCCAGAAGCTGTCAATAAACTTTGGACAGTAGTTGTTTTATCTATAACAGCTCCAGTGGCTCTAGATATTTCCTGGTATGTTACTGAGATACCTGTTTTAGCTAATATTGCTGATAAAAAAATTGTTATTATAAAGAAACCAAAAAACATTGCTACAGGATGGGGTAATTTATTACCTGCTACCTCGATAAAATTTAAAAATTTATCAAATTTACCTATTTTCTTTTTGCCTAGTTGTACTTGAATTTCTGCGTTCATACTTCCCTCCTCTTTTTAGTACTATTGACAAACATTTTGTCTGATTATGTACAAAATGATGATATCACAATATAAGAAAAAGTGTCAAATTTTTCTAAGTTTTCTAATAGAAAATTAATGGAAGTTCGAAGAAATAATATTTTTTGTTTAAAAAATATGTTTATTTTAGGACTTTTATAGCTAGAAATACGTGTATTCTATGAATTTTAACTAATGAATTATAGAGGATTATTTAATTTGAGATGATAGGAGGAATAGAAACTAAAAAATATTGAATAAGAGAAGTGGGGAAAATAAAAAAGGTTTTAAAAAATTAAAAGCCGGCAGATTTGCCGGCTTTTAATTTAAAATTTATTTTTGTTTTTTTACTAATAAGAAATAATACATAGCGGGGAAAATTAATCCTCCAGAAAGAGCATTTCCAATGGTAACAGGAATAATGTTATTCATAAACATTTCTCCGAGAGTATAGTTAGCTCCTAACATCTTTCCTAAGCTTAAAACATACATATTAGCAACTACATGCTGAAATCCGCAGAGTACAAATAGCATAACTGGGAACCAGACACCTATAACTTTAGAAACCAGATCTTTAGCAGACATTGTCATCCAAACACCTAAGGCCACTAAAACATTACAGAAGAAAGCACTGGCTACAGCTTCAGAAAATCCTAAAACTGCCTTATGTTCTGCCATGTGGACAGCTACAGAATAGATAGCTTCAGATTTATATAGTCCAGCTGTGATAGCTAGTACAGCTGCTATTATAGAACCTGTGAAGTTACCCAGCCATACAAAGGTCCAGTTTCTGAATAAATCTTTTAAACTGATTTTTTTGTCAAATAGTGCAAGGGTCAGCAAGTTATTACTGGTAAATAATGATCCTCCTACAACTATACATAACATTATACCAACCGGAAAGACACTGGCTCCTAAGAAGCTGGCTAATCCTGTATCTACCCTGGTTCTCATTGTCTGGGTAACGGTCATATACCCCATATATCCCAAAGCGATAAAAAATCCGCCTAAGATACCAAATAAAAATATATTTATACTTTTACTATTTGCCTTTTTAATTCCCATCTTAACAACATTACCTGCTGTTTCATAATTATCGTACATGTTTTCTTTACACATAATATACCTTCCTTTTTAAAATACTAAATTTGAACATGAATTATATTATATCATAAAAAAAATGAAATCAAAAATATTTTTTTCACTTACCTTTTTAAAAAAATCCAGAAAAAATTGGAAAAAGGAGAAAAAAGTACTAATATAGTGGTGTACAAAATTTAAAATTTTTAGGAGGTCAAGGGTATGTTGAAACAAGTGATACAATGTGTGCCTAATTTTAGTGAGGGAAAAGATTTAGAAAAGATAGAAAAAATAATTGCTCCTTTGAAAAATAGAGAGGGGGTAAAACTCCTCAGTGTAGAACCAGATAAAGATTACAATAGAACAGTTGTAAACATAATCGGAGAACCGTTAAAAGTATTGGAAGCTGTATATGAGGCAATAGGAATTGCAACAAAATTAATAGATTTGAATGTTCATAGGGGAGAACACTCCAGGATGGGAGCTACAGATGTAGTACCTTTTATACCCATTAAAAATATAGAGATGGAGGAGTGTATAGAGCTGGCTATAACATTGGGGAAAAGGATAGCTGATGACTATAAAGTTCCGGTATTTTTATATGAGGAGGCAGCTACCTGCAAGGAAAGAATTAATCTTGCCACTGTGAGAAAAGGTCAGTTTGAAGGGATGGCAGAAAAAATGAAGGATCCTCAATGGAAACCTGATTTTGGAGAGTGTATGCCTCATAGAACTGCAGGAGTGGTAGGAGTAGGAGCCAGGTTACCTTTGGTAGCTTTTAATATAAACTTAGGAACAACAGACGTAAATGTAGCAAAAAATATTGCTAAGGCGATCAGACATTCTAGTGGTGGATTCAGATATATAAAAGCCGGACCGGCAGAATTGAAGGAAAAAGGGATAGTACAGGTGACTATGAATGTAGTAAACTACAAAAAAACTCCCCTTTACAGGGTTTTTGAAACTGTGAAGATGGAAGCTAAAAGATATGGGGTTCCAGTATTAGGAAGTGAGATCATAGGAAGTGTACCTATGGAAGCCCTTGCTATGAGTATGGAATATTATTTAGGTTTAGATGGCTTTTCAATGGAGAAGGTTTTAGAATCTAATTTATAGGGTAAAATAAAAGAGTTTAATTATAAATTCGGCCGAAGGTCGTATGGGGGGATATACTAAGATGTATGCGGAGTTAATTGTAAAGAATATAGGAAATTTAATTACCCTGGGTGAGGGCAAAAAAGCCAGAGCCGGAAAAGAAATGGGTGAAGTTGAGATAATAAAAGATGGTTATATAGTTATTAAGGATGGAAAATTTTTAGAGACAGGGACAGGAGAAGTAGATAAAAAATATATTGGGGAATCGACATTGATAAAGGATGCCATGGGACTGACCGTAACTCCTGGTTTGATAGACCCGCACACACACCTGGTTCATGGGGGTAGTCGTGAAAATGAATTTTCTAAAAAATTAGAAGGGGTTCCCTATATGGATATCTTAAATGCCGGAGGGGGAATTTTGAGTACGGTAAATTCCACAAGGCAGGCCAGTTTTGAAGAATTATATGAAAAAGCTAAAAAAAGTTTGGATATTATGTTATCTTTTGGTGTAACCACTGTAGAAGCTAAGAGCGGGTACGGGCTGGATATTGAAACTGAATTAAAACAATTAGAAGTTGTAAAAAAATTAAATGAAGACCATCCTATAGATTTGGTATCAACATATTTAGGGGCTCATGCTTTACCACCTGAATATAAAGGGAAGAGGGAAGAATTTATTAGTGAAATAATAGGAGCTCTACCTATGATCAAAGAAAAGGAATTGGCTGAATTTTGTGATGTTTTCTGTGAAGAAGGAGTTTTTTCAATAGAGGAAACCAGGAAGATATTAAATGCTGCTAAGGACCTTGGATTTAAAGTAAAGATCCATGCAGATGAAATTGTAACCTTAGGGGGAGCAGAATTATCGGCAGAGTTAGGAGCGTTTTCTGCAGATCATCTTATGGCTGCCAGTGAAAAAGGGATGGAGGACATGGCTGAAGCTGGAGTGATAGCTGATATCCTGCCTGCAACTTCATTTAATTTAAATAAAGATTATGCACATGCTCGTCAGATGATAGAAAAAGGTGTAGCAGTAGCTCTGTCTACAGATTATAATCCTGGAAGTTCTCCTACAGAGAATTTACAGCTGGCTATGCAGCTGGGATCATTAAAATTAAAAATGACTCCTAAAGAGGTTATTACTGCAGTTACTGTCAACTCTGCTCATTCGGTGGACAGGGGAAAAGAAATTGGAAGTATTACCAAAGGAAAGAGAGCAGATTTTGTAATTTTTGACACGCCAAATTTAGAGTATATAATGTATCACTTTGGAATAAACCACACTAAGGATGTGTATAAAAATGGAATTCAGGTAGTGGCAGATGGTAAGGTAATATATTAGGTATAAAATAGTCCATAAGTTATACAGGTAAAATACGGAGAAAAGATAAAATACAATTAAGGAATCTGAATGGATTTCAAATGTAACTATACATAAAAAAATTATCAATTTCGCCGTAGGCGATAGGGGGGATAAATATGAGTTATTTAAATATAGAATTAGGAGACTTTATAGATGTGGTGGATTCAGATGCGCCAGCACCTGGAGGAGGAAGTGTAGCAGCCTTATCTTCATCATTGGGGATAGCACTGTCTCGTATGATGGCATCATTGGTTATAGATAAGAAAAAATATAGAGAATTTGATGATATGATCAAAGAGGAGTTTTTAACAAAACATAGAAGACTTCTAAAAATAAGAAAAAGAGTAGAAATATTAATAGATGAGGATACTAAATCTTTTAATGACCTTATGGGAGCATTTAAACTGCCGAAGGATACCGATGAAAATAAAGCAATCAGAAGTGAGGAGATTCAAAAAGCTACTTTAAAAGCTACGGAAGTTCCCTATGAGATAGCTAAAACATCTTTAGAAGCTATGGAATTACTTCCGTTTTTCTCTGAATACGGAAATCTTAACGCGATAACTGACCTGGGAGTAGGAGCTATGCTTTTGGAAACAGGGATCAGAGGAGCTATACTCAACGTAAAGATAAACCTGGGATCTTTAAAAGATCAAGCTAAAGTAGAAAGGTTTAAGAGAAACTATGAAAGGATAGAAGAAGAATCTATAATTTTAAAAGAAGCAATTATGGATTTTGTAAATGAAAAAATTAAGTTATAAAAAAGGAGAGAGTAGATGAAGTATATTACAAATTATATGGTAGAAAAATTAGTGGAAATATTAAATATCCCCAGCCCTAGTGGTGACACTGAAAAGGCAATAGCAGTATGCAGAGATGAATTTAAAAGATTAGGAGTAAAAACTGAGATAACTCCCAAAGGAGCATTAAAAGCAACTCTTCCTGGGAAAAAAGAGGAGAGTAGAATAATTGCAGCCCATATCGATACCTTAGGTGGGATGGTAAGGGAGATAACATCTAATGGTTTTTTAAAGTTAACTCAGATCGGTGGATATTCTTGGAATTCTGTAGATGGAGAATATTGTACTATATCTACTATGAATGGTGAAGAGATCAGAGGAACGATCTTGTTTGAAAAATCATCTGTACATAACTATGGAGATGCTCCTAAATCAGATAAAAGAACAGAAGATAATATGGTAGTAAGATTGGACGAACTGGTAGAAAATGCAGAAGATATAAAAAAATTGGGAATTAATGTAGGAGATTTTGTATATTTAGATCCAAGGGTAGAGGTTACTCAGTCTGGATTTGTTAAGAGTCGTCATTTGGATAATAAAGCAGGAGTAGCAATTATATTAGGAGTTTGTAAATATCTTATGGAAACTGAGATAGTTCCAGAGTATACATTGGAGTTCTTTATATCTAACTACGAGGAAGTTGGTCATGGTGCGGCAGGAATTGCAACATCATTAACTCAGGAAATATTGGCTATAGATATGGCATCTCCAGGGATAGGTCAGACTTCAAAAGAAAATAAGGTGACTATTTGTGCTAAGGATTCTTCAGGGCCATATGATTTGGAGATGAAAAAACGTCTGGTTAATTTATGCTGTGAAGAAGAGATTGATTATGTTATAGATATTTATAAATACTATGGATCAGATGCTAGTGCACTTTTACGTGGAGGAGCACAAATTAAACATGCTCTTATTGGACCTGGAGTAGACTCATCTCATTCATATGAAAGAACCCATGTAGATGGACTTTTAAATACAGCTAAATTAGTAATCGAATATTGTAAATAAAAACAACGTAACACTTGATGTAACGTCACGTTATTTTCTTGGATGAATAAAAAACATAAATTTTCGTATTGTCGAAAATTTATGTTTTTTTCTTTTTAAACTAAACTTAAACTATCTACAAAATTAAAAAAACCTATATCTCTAAAGAAATCTTTTTCCCCTACAGAAGGAATAGTTTTACTTACAATAGATCTTACTATTTTTTTAGTAAATGGGATTTTTAATCCTACTACAATATTATTTTCTAAGCAATATTTTTCTATCATTTCGCTGTGATGAAGAGATAGGTCAAATTTATTAATAACTACCTGGACCTTGAGGTTAAATTTTTTAGTTAATTCATAGATTCTTTTGAGATCATGAAGTCCTGAAAAAGTAGATTCAGTAACTATTATAACCTGGCTGGCTCCTGTAATAGAACTAATAACATTGCAGGCGATACCGGGGGAACCGTCTACTATAATATTTTTTTTATTATTTAAAACTGCCGATGCCTTGGCTTTTTTTCTGACTTCAGCAACTAATTTTCCGGAAGTTTCTTCCCCGGGGATGAGTTTTGCATGAACAAAATTTTCAAAAGTTGTCTCTGATTCATAGAGCTCACCTACTACTGCGTCTTTCATTGAAATTGCATCCTGGGGGCATATAAATTCACAAACGCCACAACCTTCACATTTAGATTGATTTAATATAATCCCTTTTGAGATAGCAGAAAATTTACAGTGTGTTTGGCATAGCCCGCAGTGGGTGCATCTATCGCTATCTATAATTGCTTTTTTTAATCCTATAAACTTACTGGTAGATTTTATTTGAGGATCGAGTAAAATATTTAGATCTGGAGCATCGACATCACAGTCGGCGATAATCAAATCATCTAAATATGGAATTAGGGAAGCCGCTAAAGTTGTTTTTCCAGTGCCACCTTTACCGGAGATAATTATAATTTCATTTATACTCATAATGACCTCCTTTCTTCTATAATATTTTTATAGATATCAGTGAATAAGTTTTTGTACTCAGGCAGGGAAATACTGAATATTTTTCCATGGGCATAGAGTTCGGCTATCCTTTTATCAAAGGGGATCTCTCCTAAAATTTCTATATTTTCATCCCTGCAGTAATGATAGATCTCCTCATCTCCTAATCCCGCTTTATTTATAATCAGTCCAAAAGGTATTTTCATTTGACGAAGCATCTCTACAACCATCTTCATATCACTGACTCCGAAAGGTGTCGGTTCAGAGACGATTACAGCATAATCTGCATCTTCCACTGCTGCCACTGTGGCACATGAAGTCCCAGGAGGGGAGTCGATAAAAATTATATTTTCATCTGAATCGGTAGATTGTTTTAATTGATCTATAATTTTTACCCCTGACATCTCACCTATGTTCAATAGTCCATAGTGAAGTTCTGTATCATATTTTGATCTGCCGCTAAAAATTTGTCCAATCTCACGTTTTTTATACGTGATAGCGCCATTTGGACACACTAATTTACACCCACCACAGTCATGACAACTTTCGCTGAAGACAATCACTTGATTTTTGGCAGGAATTATAGCATGGTAGTTACAAAATTCTCCACATCTGCCACAGAGGTTGCAGAGGTTTTCGTCGATAGAGGGATAGAGTGTATATACCGGTTTAAAAGCTGGTTTCTTCATATCCATAAAAATATGTAAATTTGGTTCCTCCACATCAGAATCTATACTTATAGAGTTTTTTATATTTACAGCGAAGTTAGAAGTGACAGTAGTTTTACCAGTTCCCCCTTTTCCGCTTAATACAGCTATTTTCATAGTCTAGTCAATCCTTTTATTTTTACTATTTCTTTTAATTTACCGGCTTTATATGCTTCTAAAATCTCTCCTACAATTTTATAATCCCCTTGGGAAATGGTTTTTATTTCAAAAGCTTCCATAGCTTTTTCAGCTTTAGGACCTAAGTGGGGAACCACAGCGACATCTACCTTATATTTTGAAAGTAATCTTACCGCTTCTCCCCCTGCACCGCTGGGATCGTTTTTAGCTGTATTTTCAATGGTTTCAACTATATCTGTATCCAAATCTATAATAGTGAAGTTTTCTGATCTGCCAAATCTTTCATCGACCAAACTGTCTAATCCTGCTTTTTTTGAACATATAGATATTCTCATATTGCCTCCTTTTATTTTTAACAATCAATAAGCAAAATATTTGTTTATCAAAATTTAAATTTTTAGGATAAGCCGAAATAAATTCGGCTTATTATAATTAATTTTATTTTTAATGATTACAATCATGATCTCCGTGATGATGACTGCAAGCAGATCCAGTAGATGCCAGCTGACCATCTAAAAATGTATTTAGATTTTCTGTGATACTTCCAGTAGCTCCTAATATAACGTCTATCTCTTGTACTTTGAATAGGTTTATGGCCATGGCTCCCATTCCGCCAGTGATAATAGTAGTGATCTTCTGTTCCCCTAAAAATCTTGGCAGTACACCAGGTTCATGGGGTGGCGGTGTAAGAAATTCTTCCGATATTACTTTCCCATCCTTTGTATTCAATATTTTAAATTCGCTGCAGTGTCCGAAGTGTTCCTCAACGTTTAATCTGTCATTTGTAGGAAACGCAATTTTCAATTCCATAATTTTCTTCCTCCTTGTATTTTAGCTTATAGTTAATGTTTGTTTTTTATAACTATAGCTTTTTCATTCAAAAAGCTGTCGACAATTTTTTTTCTTCCAGAATTTAATAGTCTTTGGATTGTTCCACGGGAGATCCCCATCAATACACTGGCTTCGATTTGACTCAAACCTTCATAGTCACAAATTCTAATGGCTTCAAATTCATCAGCCTCAATATTGTTTGTTGTAATCTCTTTCATGGTAATACCTCTTGGCTTATATACAATTTCATTTTCTAAAAATCGGCAACACCTTTTCTTTTTACCTCTCATAATCCCCTCCATTTTTGTGCATATGCACATTTAAACTTTAATATATTTTAAAAGATTTGTCAATGGCTTTTATTTAAGTTGCATTTTGGATATAAAGTGAGTAAACTATATTTAAAGAGAATTAGTGCACATAAATAATAAATTAGGGCAGGTGTAAAATGGAAAGAAAGTACTATGAATTATTATCGAATAGATATAAAAATATAGGTGAAGTCACTAGTGAAATTATAAATTTAGAAGCTATACTGAACCTTCCTAAGGGGACAGAACACTATCTGACAGACCTTCATGGAGAATACCACGCTTTCAGGCATTTGGTGAAGACGGCCTCGGGAAGTTTGAAAATAAAGGTAGATGAACTTTTTGGAGATATACTTTCCTTGGAGGAAAAACATAATTTTTCTAAATTAATTTTTTATCCTGAAAAGATATTGGAAGGATTAAAATTGAATGAATATGAAAAAGCTCATTGGTACAGGGTATCTATAAAAAGGATTATATCTATATTTCGATTAGTGTCGTCTAAATATACCAGATCCAAAGTAAGGAAAGCATTACCCGATGAATATGCCTATATATTGGAGGAGTTTTTGACACTGAACAGCAAGGACTTTAATAAAGAGGAATATTACTCTCAGATCATATCTACAGTAATAGAGTTGGAGATAGCAGATGATTTTATAATAAAAACTGTTAATCTGATCCAGCAGCTGTCGGTAGATAAACTGCATATTTTAGGAGATATATATGATAGGGGAGCAGATCCCCATAAGATTATGGATAATCTAATAGGGCATCATGACTGCGATATTCAATGGGGGAACCACGATATATTATGGGTAGGAGCATCCAAGGGTCATCTTGCCTGCGTGGCCAACGTTCTCAGAATATCTCTTCGATATAGTAATTTAAAAACTTTGGAGGAGGGATATGGGATAAACTTACTCCCTCTAGGCAGGTTTGCTATGGAAACTTATGGGGGGGATCCGTGTAAAGAGTTTTTACCTATAGCCAATAGTGATGAATTGTTTAATGAGAAGGAACAGTATGTAAGGGGACAGATGCATAAAGCTATAGCTATTATTCAGTTTAAATTAGAGGCTAAAGTTATTAAAAAAAGACCGGAATTTAATATGGAAAATAGGATGCTTTTAGATAAAATAGACCAGACTAAGGGAACAATTACATTAAATGGAAAGGAATATAAATTAACCAGTAATAATTTTCCTACAATAGACCCGAAAGATCCCTATAAATTAACAGAGAGGGAGGAAGAGGTAATAAAGAAGATAGCTAAATATTTTAAAAAGAGCGACAAGCTGCAAAAACATATCCATTTTTTCTTTTCCAATGGAAATATATATTTAAAATATAACAATCAGCTGATGTTTCATGGTTGTATTCCAATGGATTCAGAAGGAACTTATAAATGTTTTAATATAGAAGGGGAGGAATACTGCGGTAAGGAGCTCATGGATAAATTTGAAAAGTTAGCTCGTAAAGCTTACTTTAAGGGAAGTGAAAAAGATTTAGACTGGTTCTGGTATATGTGGACAGGAGAATATTCACCTCTTTTTGGGAAAGAGGAGATGAAAACTTTTGAAAGGTATTTTATCAAAGAGAAGGAAACTCATAAAGAGAAGAAGAACCCATACTATACATTGAGAGAAGATGAAGGAATAATATTAAAACTTATGGACCATTTTGGAGTTTTAAAAGAAAATGGTCATGTTATAAATGGTCATACACCTGTGCTGGCTAAAAATGGAGAACTGCCTATAAGGGCAGGTAAAAAATTGTTAGTGATTGACGGTGGGTTATCCAAAGCCTATCAATCGAGTACCGGGACTGCAGGATATACTTTAATCTATAATTCTTATGGACTCAGATTAGCTTCTCATAAACCATTTAAAAATATTGAAAAAGCCATTGAAGATAGTCATGAGATAATATCAGTAATACAATTAGTGGATAAGGCAGAGAGAAAAAAAGTTAAAGATACGGAAACAGGAGAGCTTCTCATAAAGAGTTTGAAGGAGTTAAGGGTTCTTTTGAAGATGTATAGAAACGGAAGTTTGATAGGAAGATATTAATGTACACTTATAGTTGGAAAAAAATGACAAAAAAAGGTCAAAAATTAATAAAAAAGGTTGACTTTTACCCGACAAAAGATTATTATATGATCAAAGATAGGTTGATAAAATAATTACAAGGTATTTGTGAACACTAAAAAAGGAGAATTTATGAATTTATCTGAAAGACAATATAGAATAATAGAAATTATTAGAATGAATGGTTCGATTACAGGAGAAAAAATAGCAAAGGTTTTAGGAGTTACAAGATCAGCTCTGAGAACGGACTTTTCTTTTTTAATAAAATCAGAGATTATAAAATCTAAAACTAAGGTAGGATACAGTTTGAATCCTCAAAAGCCTAAAAAAATAGATAGTTCTTCATTGAAAGATATAAATGTAACAGAATTTATAGGAGAAGCTTTGATCCTCTCGGAGAAAAATTCTATCCATGATGGAATAGTAGAAATTTTTACAAGAGATTCAGGGACAATCTATATAACCAATGGAGATTTACTTTCTGGTGTGGTTTCTAGAAAAGATCTACTTAAAGCAGCTATAGGAGGGATGGATCTTTCGTCTCTGCCAATCAGCTTGATAATGAGCAGAATGCCGAATATACACTTTTGTACTACAGATGCTACATTGTTTGAAGCTGCTGAAATAATTGTAAAAAAAGAGGTAGATTCCCTGCCGATAGTTGAGTATTCTAAAGAATTAAATGGATATAAAATTGTAGGGAAGATTTCGAAAACGGATCTAAGTAAGGTTTTGTTTGAGACTTTATTATAGTTGACGTAGGTAGCAGGAGGGATTTCTATTATTGATATATATTTTATTAAAGATGACGCTATAGTGGACTCAGAAGTTATCTTAAAAGTAATTAAAGATGAATTGAATCGGGAAGATTTTAAACTAATACAGATAACCCAGAAAGAATTTGAAAAATTAGAAGTTATAAATTCTCAAAATTTAGTTTTTTACAGTTTAAAAGATAAAAAACAGCTTCGAAAACTAGAAAAGTTTTGTATAGAAAAAGACATAACATATTTTGATACTTTTAAAATTTTAAAATATGGATTTAAAAAATTATTTAAAAAATCTAAAGCAAATTCATTTAAGAAGATGGATGAAAAGTATTTTAAACGTATTGAGGCTATGGAATTTGCAGTAAAGTATGACGATGGAAAGATAAGCCGGGGAATATTAGAAGCGGATCTTCTGATTGTGGGTTTATCCAGGACATCTAAAACACCCCTGTCAATCTATTTAGCCAATAAAAGTGGATTAAAGATAATAAATATACCATTGGTTCCAGAAGTACCTATTCCAAAAGAGATCTTTGAGGCAACTCAGGTAATTGGGTTGACCATATCTATAGATAAGTTAAACAAGATAAGAGAAGAAAGGTTAAAAACAATGAAAGCAGAGGAGAGAGCATCTAGTTATGCATCCTTCGGAAGAATATTGGAAGAATTGGATTATTCAGACAGTATAATGAAAAAATTACGGTGTCCAGTAATAGATGTATCACAAAAAGCCATTGAAGAAACGGCAGAGATCATCTTAAAATTAATAAAAGCATAATACTCAAGGAGGATTAACTCATGAAAAAATTTATTTATTCCTTTAACGACGGTGGAAAGGAAATGAAGTCTTTATTAGGAGGAAAAGGTGCAAACCTTTCTGAAATGACTAAATTAGGATTACCAATTCCACAAGGATTTGTTATAACGACAGAAGCTTGTATGAAATACTATGAAGAGCAAAAAAAAGTATGGAAGGGCTTAAAGAAAGATATAGAGCAAAACTTAAAGAACTTAGAGGCCGTGACAGATAAAAAATTTGGAGGAGATAATCCACTTTTTGTTTCAGTAAGATCTGGTGCTGCCATATCTATGCCTGGAATGATGGATACAATCTTAAACTTAGGTTTAAATGACAAAACATATAAGTTACTTGCAACGCAAACAGGAAATGAAGAGTTTGCATTTAATAGTTATAAAAGATTTATACAAATGTTTTCGGAGGTAGTATATGGAATTGAAAAGTACAAGTATGATTTACTTGAAAAAGAACTTGAGAAGAATGGAACTAAAAAAGAAACTTATATTAAAGAATATAAAAAACTCTTCAAATCAGAAGTAAACTTTAAGTTTCCAGAAGATCCAATGGACCAACTGTTAGCAGCAATCGAAGCAGTATTTAGCTCTTGGAACAATCCTAGAGCTATCTACTACCGTAATTTAAATAATATCCCACATGATATTGGAACAGGAGTTACAGTTCAATCTATGGTATTTGGTAATATGGGAGATACTTCAGGTACAGGAGTAGTATTTACTAGAAATCCATCTTGTGGTGAAAATAAATTGTTTGGTGAATTTTTAATCGATGCTCAAGGGGAAGATGTAGTAGCAGGAATAAGAACTCCAAAAAAGATAGAAGAATTAGAAAATGTAATGCCTGAAACTTATAAAGAGTTAATAGATCTATGTGGCCTTTTAGAAGATCACTATAAAGATATGCAGGATATAGAATTTACTATTGAAAATCATAAATTATACATCCTTCAGACAAGAAATGGTAAGAGAACTGCAAATGCGGCTATAAAAGTAGCTACAGATTTAGTTAATGAAGGTATAATAACTAAGGAAAAAGCTATAATGATGATAGAACCTGAGATGATCTCACAGTTACTACATCCAACATTTTCAGAAGAAGAGTTATCAAATTCAGAAGTTTTAGTGACTGGATTAGCTGCATCACCAGGTGCTGCAACAGGAAAAGTATACTTTAGTTCAGAAAAAATAAAGGAAAATAATGGCGGAATCTTAGTAAGATTAGAAACTTCACCAGAAGATATTGAAGGAATGAATATAGCAGATGGAATATTAACTGTTCGTGGAGGGATGACTTCCCATGCAGCAGTAGTTGCCCGTGGAATGGGTAGATGCTGTATCTGTGGATGTGGATCACTTGACTTAGATGAAGAAAGAAGAGAATTTAAAGTAGGAAATATCACGGTCTCTGAGGGAGAATGTATATCATTAAATGGAAGTACAGGAAATGTATACTTAGGTGAGCTTAATAAAAGTGACTCTGGATTAACAGATGAATTTAAGATGATCCTGGATTGGTCTAGTGAAATTGGAGCAATGAAGGTTTTGGCAAATGCTGATACACCTTTAGATGCCAAAGTTGCTTATGACTTTGGAGCAAATGGAATAGGTCTTTGTAGAACTGAACATATGTTTTTCGAGGAAAAAAAGATAAATCATGTTAGAGAGATGATCTTAGCTGAAAATAGTCACGAAAGAAAGATAGCTTTAGAGAGTATTTTACCTCTTCAAAGACTTGATTTTAAAGGAATATTTGAAGCAATGAAAGGGAATTCTGTAACAGTAAGATTGATCGATCCTCCACTACATGAGTTCTTACCAAGAGAGATAGAAGAGAAATTAAAGTTAACAGAATCTATGGGAATTACCATGGAAGAGATAGATAATAGAATGTTAAAGTTAGAAGAATTAAACCCTATGCTGGGTCATCGTGGGTGTAGATTAGGAATAACTTACCCTGAGATCTATGAGATGCAGTCTAGAGCAATCATTGAAGCTGCGATAGAAGTTAAAAAATCTGGA
This sequence comes from Psychrilyobacter atlanticus DSM 19335, assembly GCF_000426625.1. Taxonomy (NCBI): domain Bacteria; kingdom Fusobacteriati; phylum Fusobacteriota; class Fusobacteriia; order Fusobacteriales; family Fusobacteriaceae; genus Psychrilyobacter; species Psychrilyobacter atlanticus. Next base: position 360,532 of record NZ_KE384548.1, read on the forward strand.
ATCGAAGTGAAACCTGAAATAATGATTCCATTAGTAGGAAAAGTAGAAGAACTTGGATACTTGAGAGATAGATTAGTATTAATAGTAGATGAAGTAATTGAAAACTCAGATATAGATATGGAATATAAAATAGGAACGATGATAGAAGTTCCTAGAGCTTGTGTTACAGCTGATGAGATTGCAGAAAAAGCAGACTTCTTTAGTTTTGGAACGAATGACCTGACTCAGATAACTTTTGGATATTCAAGAGATGATGCAGGAAAGTTTATCTCTGACTACAGAGAAAAAAATATCTTAGATGCAGATCCATTTGAAACTATAGATATAAAGGGTGTAGGAAAATTGATGGAGATGGCAGCAACTTTAGGTAGAGCAGCAAAGAAAGGTCTTAAGATAGGTGTTTGTGGAGAACATGGAGGAGATCCAAAAAGTATTGAATTTTTCCACTCAATCGGTTTAGCTTATGTAAGTTGTTCACCATATAGAATACCTATTGCTAAATTAGCAGTAGCGCAGAACACTATAAGAGGAAGAAATTATTCTTTTTAAAAGATAAAAATGAAATTTATTTGTCATTTAGATATATTTATGATAGATTATAGAAAAGCAAGGGAGCTGTAACGGCTGAGAGGAGACAAGATAGTCTCGACCTTTAACCTGATCTAGGTAATTCTAGCGTAGGAAGTGATAAAATAATATTTTATTGTTAAAGATGCCTTTGTTTAAGGCATCTTTTTTTTGTAGTTTGGGAAATTATACCCGCAAGAGCATCACAAAAATGCTAGTAGTTCACTTTGTAAACATAGAATTTTGCGATAAGGTTTATGGAGTAAATAAAAAATAATAAAGATCTAGATTATGCCTGTTTGGATGCAACATCATGTTGCTTTTTGTTTTATAAAGAGATTTGGAGGAAAAATGGAAGGAATTATACAGATGAAAGATGAATTGAAAAAAGTAAAGGAAAATATAGAGAAGAACAGACCCCTAGTACATAATATTACAAACTATGTAACGGTAAATGATTGTGCTAATATTCAATTAGCTTTTGATGGAAGTCCCATCATGGCAGACAGTATTTTAGAGGTAGAAGAGGTTGTATCAGTATGCAGCTCCCTGGTAATAAATATAGGAACGATAAATGAAAGGACTATAGAATCAATGATAAGAGCGGGAGAAATGGCTAATATTAAAGAAATACCAGTAATTTTAGATCCTGTAGGTTATGGGTTTACTAAGTTAAGAACTGATGGGGTAGATGAGATATTATCCAAGGTTAAGGTATCGGTAATTAAGGGGAATATCAGTGAGATTAAGGGATTGCTAAAGGGAAATAATGATATTAACGGAGTGGATGTGAGCACTGCAGATAAAGAGTTAACTAAGGAAGGTATCTTTGAAATAGCTAAAAAAGTATCAAAAGTACATAATTGTGTTGTTGCTGTAACATCAAAAGTTGATGTGGTAACAGATGGTAAAAGAGTTGTTTATCTGTCCAATGGGAATCATATAATGTCTGATATTACAGGAACAGGTTGTATGATTAGTGCATTATTAGGAGTGAGCCTTGGAGGGAATAAAGAAAATATATTTATGGGAACAACCTATGGAGTTGGAATGATGGGTGTTTGTGGAGAAATAGCTGCAAACTCTTTAGAAAAAAGGGAACTGAGTAGATTAAAAAATAATATATTGGATAAGGTTGGTTCTATAAAATTTGAAGAATTTATGGAAGTGTTGAATTATGAATACAACTAGAATAAAGAAGAGAGATCTTCTTCTCTATGGTGTTATTTCTAAAGGGGGTCTATCTTGGGAAGAATATTTTCAAAAGATTGAACAATCTATAGATGCTGGAGTAACAATAATTCAATTGAGGGAAAAAAATATGGATACCGATAGTTTTATTAAATTGGGAAAAAAAGTAAAAAAAATAACAGATAAAAAGGGCATCAAGTTAATTATCAACGATAATATAGGTGTGTGTAAGGAGATAGATTGTGAAGGGGTGCATATAGGTCAGGGAGATATCTCACCGACAGAGGCTAGAAAGATTTTGGGTGAAGATAAAATCATAGGTTTATCGATTCAAACAAGGGAACATCTAGATAAAAGTATAGACAGCGATATTGATTATTATGGGGTAGGAGCGGTGTTTGCAACTACAACAAAACTCGATGCAGACAATGTTTCGTATTCTGATTTAAAGGCATTATCTTTAGGTTCTAAAATTCCTATGGTGGCTATAGGAGGGATAAATAGATCAAATATATTAAAATTAGAAGGTACAGGAATAGCAGGGGTAGCGGTTGTATCAGCTATATATGGGGCAGAAGACACATACAAAGAGTCGAAGATACTCTTTAATTTAGCAAAAAAAACTTTTTTTAAAGGTGGAGGGAAAGAGATGAATACAGTATTAACTATAGCAGGAAGTGACTCTAGTGGAGGAGCTGGAATACAAGCAGATTTAAAAACTTTTACAATGCATAATACATTTGGAATGAGTGTAATAACAGCAATTACAGCACAAAATACAACTGGGGTAAGATCTATTCAAAATATAAATAAAGAAATAATAGAGGATCAAATAGATGCAGTATTTGAAGATATATATCCCATGGCAGTAAAGATAGGGATGGTATCTAACACAGAGATAATAAAAATAATTTCAAAAAAATTGAGAAACTATGATGCAAAAAACATAGTTTTAGATACAGTAATGGTATCAACAAGTGGTCATACTTTGTTAGAAAAAGAAGCTAGGGAAACTCTTGTAGATGAATTATTGCCACTGGCTTCTATCATCACTCCTAATCTGCCGGAAGCAGAGATATTATGTGGGTTTGAGATAACTAATGAAGATGAGATGAAAAAAGCATGTCAAAAGATATCTAGTTATTATAAAGGCTATATCCTAATTAAAGGAGGGCACCTTGAAACCAGTAAAAAAGCAATTGATATACTTTACAAAGATGGCAAATATGAGATTTTTGAAAATGATTTTATAGATAATAAAAATACTCATGGGACAGGATGTACACTTTCTAGTGCTATTGCCGCTAACTTAGCTTTAGGAGGTAGTGTAGAAGAATCAGTGAAAAAAGCAAAAAATTACGTATACAGTGCAATTTCAAGTAAGATAGATCTTGGAAATGGGAAAGGACCAATTGATCATATGTATAAATTTAATTTAGGAGGGAAAAATTAATGTCAGTATCTAATATAGAACAAGAAAAAACATTACTAGAAGAACTAAAAGATGCGTGTAAGGATGTATGGCATGAGTATACCCATCCGGAATTTATAGATCAGCTTCAAGATGGAACATTGGATATAGAAAAATTCAGATATTATTTAAAACAAGATTACCTGTATTTATTACACTATGTAAGGTGTTTTGCATTGATGGCGTTTAAAGGGGAAAGCTTAGAAGAGATACAGTTTGCTCTAGAGGGTACACTATGGATAACAGAGGGAGAACTAGAACTGCATAGTCAGTATAAAGAGTGGGGGATAGAGAAACATGAATTAGAAAGTTCTGAAGAATCTATAGAGTGTATTGCTTATACGAGATATATGAAAGATGTTGGGGCGAGTGGTGACTACCTGGATCTAATGATTGCTATTGCTTCTTGTTATATTGGATATGGAGAAATAGGACAAAGGTTGCTGGCAGATGAAAAAACAGTGTTGGAAGGAAATCCATATAAAGAGTGGATCCATATGTATGGAGGAGAAGGTTATCAGTCTTCTACGGTTGAGTTTGTAGAAAAATTAAATAGTTACGGTAATGGTATAAGTCATAAAAAATTAGAAAAATTAAAAATTATATTTAGGGAAGTAACAAGATTAGAGGTAGCTTTTTGGGATATGGGGATGAGAGGAGATAAAAAGATAAAATAGGGAAAGATAAAGTTAAAGAAATTATTATTAAAAGGTTGGGAGGGGAGTAAAATAATAAAGAATAAGCTAAATATGAGAGAGATAGTAGTTATGGCGGTGCTATCGATGGCATATGCAGTTATTTATATTGGTGGTGTAGGAGCTTGGGGAATATTTAATGCAATATTTGGGCCTATTGGAACAGATATAGTATACGGTATCTGGTTTATGTCAGCAGTAACAAGTATGTATATAATTAGAAAACCAGGGTGTGCATTCCTTGGTGAGATGATGGCGGCGATGTCAGAGGTTTTACTAGGAACACCAGTAGGAGTAACGATGTTAATAGGAGCAGCAATTCAAGGGGCCTCTAGTGAATTAGCATTTACGATAACAGGTTACAAGAAATACAATACGTTTGTTTTAATTTTAGCAGGGATATTTCCCAGTTTAGGAACATTTTTATACTCATATATTATGTATGGATTTTCTCATTTACCGGTAAAAATGGTTGTTATGATGTTAATAATTAGAGTGATTTCTGGTGGTTTGATAGGAGGATATGGCGGTAAGATGGTAGCTGATACTCTAGCATCAACAGGTAGTCTAAACACATTTTCACTGGGAAGAGAAAGGAGGATAAAAATAAATGGCTAGGGTAGAATTAATAAATTTTAGTTTGAAATATTATGGACATAAGAAGGAAACACTTTCAAATATCAATTTAAGTTTTGATACTAATGAAAAAATACTCCTGCTATCACCTAGTGGATATGGAAAGAGCAGCCTTTTACTTTGTCTTCTTGGGATTATTCAAAGAAATAATCTAGGAGAAGTAAAGGGAAAGATTAGAATTGATGGCACAGATATAGAAGAGATGTCTCCTATAGAGATAGCCAAGAATTTTGGAATAGTTTTTCAAGATCCAGAGAATCAATTTTGTACAATGTATCCTGAAGATGAGATAGCTTTTTCATTGGAGAATTTTTGTACTCCTTCAGAGAAAATAGGGGAAAAAATAGATAAAGTATTAGAGCAAGTAAAAATGAAAGATAAAAAAAGAGAGATGTTATCTAATCTTTCAGGAGGAGAGCAGCAAAAAGTTGCCATAGGTTCTTCATTAGCAGTAGAAAGTAAAATGTTGCTGTTAGATGAACCTACAGCAAATTTAGATACCTTAGGAAGGTGTGAAATAAATGAATTAATAACATCTCTTGATATTGGGTACCTCCTTGTAGAGCATAATTTTGAAGAATGGTTAGATAGAATAACAAGGGCAATTGTTATAGATAAAAATGGGACTATAAGAGTTGATAGTAGTGGAAAAGATTTTTTAGATAAAAATAGTGATATTTTAATAGAACTTGGCTTATCTAAAAATACAGAAGAGGATAAAAGTATCTGTAATAAGATGTCTTCGAATAAAAGTGATAAACTTTTAGAAATAAAAAAATTAAATTTTAAATATGCAGAAAAAACCATATTAAATGATCTTTCCTTTGATGTAAATTCAGGTGAAATTGTAGCACTATTAGGAAAAAATGGAGCTGGAAAGACTACTTTATCTAAAATTTTAGGTGGAATGGAATCGAGATTTAATGGTGAAGTATCTTACAGGGGTAAAAATATTAAAAAAATGTCAAAAGAAAAACTATATAGTGAACTAACTTATGTTTTTCAAAATCCTGAACACCAATTTATAAAAGATTCTGTAAGAGATGAGATAGAACTCTTTAAGGAAATTCATGGAGAAGAGATCTGTGTAGATACTATTTTAGACAAGTATAATTTAGAGGGGGTAAAAAATGAAAATCCATTTACTCTCTCTGGAGGCCAAAAAAGAAGGCTTTCAGTGGCGATAATGTTATCAAAAAAGCATAATGTATTAATCTTAGATGAACCAACTTTTGGATTGGATTATTATAATACTAGAGAATTGATGATACAAATAAAAGGTCTAGCTAAAAAAGGTATGGGAATAATTATAATTACCCATAATATGGAGATAGTAAAGGAATATGCAATGAAAGCACTGGTTTTAAAAGAGGGAGAAAATTCATACTTTGGATCAGTAAAAGAGTTGTTTGAAAATAGAGAATTTTTAGAAAAAGCAAAAATCATAGGAAAAAATACAAAACTTTGGAACGATGAGGAAGTGAAAAGATGTTTAGAGAGATAAATCCAATAATAAAATTAGGGTGTAACCTACTAGGGGTAATCTTGTCTTTTCTAGTATTTACAGTAGAGGGGCTTTTTCTCATCTTAGGATTTACGTTCATAATAGCTTTGATTGAAAAGAATCTAACTAAAAAAAGTCTATTAAAAATATCTCCATTATTGTTGTTTGGAGTTGGAATATTTATAACTAATTTATTGTGGGGAAGTGGGAATTTTAATGACAGTTTTTCATATGGGAATTTTATCTTAGGTCTAAAACTCTTTTTAAGAGTAGCTATAATTGGAACATTAGCAATGAGTTTTTTATTTAATATAGACCCAAATAGGATGTTGATGAGTCTTATGCAGAATTTAAGGCTGAATCCAGGGCTAGCTTATGGTATTATGGTAGCTTTCAGGTTCTTTCCAATGATGGAAAATGATATGAATATGATAAAAAATGCAAGGGATATTAGGCTTGGAGGAAGAAAAAAAACTTTTAAAGAGAAGATTACCCTTCCGATACCTCTTCTTGCTACAAATATTAGGAGAGCAGAAAGGGTTGCTATTGCCATGGAAGGGAGAGGATTTGACAGATTTAATAAAAGAACACATTATAAAAGTATACCTTTAAAATTTATTGATTTTATCTATCTTATGGTAATATCGGGGATATTTATCCTAGTATATTTTTACGGACGTGGAGAGGGAAATTGGTTAGGGTATTAAAGATATCGTATATATTAAGAGAAAAGAGTTAATAAAAAAATGATTTCTACATAAAATAGAAATCATTTTTTATTTATGTGTAACATCATGTTGCCTTTTTTATTATCTAGGAAATTATAAAATTTGCAGAATAAATAATAGATTATAAAATCGAGATTGTGCTTATTTGGATGCAACGTCACGTTGCTTTTTATGAATAAAGAGAATATTTTGGTATACTATAAAAAAGAGTAATTAGGAGGTAGTAATGAAAAAGAGTAAGTTAGTATTTATATTGTTGTTAGGCTTGATCCTTATGGGGTGTAGTAATGCGGAGGAGAGGATAAATAATAAAGCGATCTCCGAGATTGATAGGGGAAATTATATAAAAGCGTCTTATTTATTAAATGATGCTATAAAGATAAACCCTAATTATCTTGACGGGATGGTAAATTATAGAAATGTTTATCCAAGGGCACTGGACCAGGCGGTTGAAAAGATAGGTGAGTATCAAAAAGTATCCGATTATAAATTAGAGGCTTATGCCTATGAAGATCTACTAAAATTAAAAAATAATTATTATTACGCAGATGATCTTGTTCATCAAAAATTAGGACTGAGTTTAGAGATCCCAACAATTGAGGAACTGTATAAATTGAAGAGTACAATGGGCGAAATATACTATAGTGCGGGAAATGAGCTGGAAGAAAGGAAGTTAAACAGGGGAGAAAAAAGAGAAAAGTATTTTCTCTATGAAAGAGGTGTCGAGTTATCGCCGAAGTATAAAGATATTGTAGATCGTCGTGAAAAAGCTTATAAAGAAGCTTTAGTTAAAGCCATGATGGAATTTTCTAAAAATACTCCTAGCCTGTATAGAAATAACCTAGAAAGTCAGGTGAAGGGAAATATTGCTAAGGGTAAAAAAAGAGATCTTATAAGGATAACTTCTCTTGATCAGAAAAAATTTAGAGATGCATGGGAAAATAATAAAGTTGATCATATGATAAATACAGGGATAAAAATAAACTTAAATTATATAACCTCAACTCCGGAATCTATAAAAAAATCTATAACGCCATTAACCTGGTCGGAGCAATATGTGGCTAATACTAAAAATGGTCCCGTAGTAAAAAATATTAAAAAAACATATTTTAAACATGATTTTTATAAATCGGCAGGTGTAAAAGTGAGTTTTACATATACTATGAAAGATATTTCTACCGGTGAAATCATAGGATCAGGAACTTTTGACGGAGTAGGAGAGGATAGTTATAGATGGTCTACCTTTTCAGGGAATCTTCCCAAAAGTCAGGGAAGGGGAACCTATGTAAGAAAATTAAAATCTAAAAAAGAATTGACAGAGATGGCATTGTCAGATGCAGTATCTAAGATGTCACAAGATATATCAGATAAAATATAGTTGACAAAACAATAGATGTGTATTAAACTAATATTAAGAAATAAACATTAATTAAGGAGTGATCATGACTAATAGGGAAAGGGAAGTTTTAAAATTAATTGAAAGCAACCCCATGATCTCCCAAGAGGAGATAGCAAATAACCTTGGAATAACAAGGTCTTCTGTAGCAGTTCATATAAGCAACCTTATGAAAAAAGGTGTGATTATGGGGAAGGGATATGTTTTATCTAAGGAAGAATCTTACATTTGTGTAGTTGGGGGATCAAATATTGATATCCAGGGATATCCTAAAGATTCACTTATTCTAGGAGATTCCAATCCAGGAAGTGTAAAAACATCTTTAGGTGGTGTAGGGAGAAATATTGCAGAAAATCTTACAAGGTTAGGGGTAAAAACTAAATTTTTGAGTGTTGTAGGAGATGATGAGAATGGGAAAAAAATTCTCACTCACGCTAAATCAATAGATCTTCATATGGAAAATACCTTGGTGGTTAAGGGAGAAAGTACTTCTACCTACCTCTGTGTATTGGATGAAAAAAGAGATATGAATGTAGCTATATCTTATATGGATATCTTAAAAAATATGGATATAGACTATATAAAAAAGAATGACTATATCATTAAAAATTCAAAATTTTGTATTATAGATGCCAACCTTCCAGAAATTTTAGAATATCTGGTAACTACCTATGATGTGCCATTTATTTTAGATACGGTATCTGCAAGTAAAGCTAAAAAAATAAAGGATTTGGTGGGATATTTTCACACTATAAAACCAAATAAGATGGAAGCTGAAGTTCTATCTGGAATAGCTATAAATAGTGAAGCAGATCTTAAAAAAGCAGGTCAGTACTTTGTAGATAAAGGAGTAAAGAATGTCTTTATTACCTTAGGGGCAGAGGGAGTATACTATAAAACTCCAAATATTGAGGGGATTGTAGTTCCACCTACAATGGAGATGGTAGGAGCCACAGGAGCAGGAGATGCTTTTGTAGCAGGATTAACTTATGGGTTGTTTAATAATAAAGATATAGAAGAAGAAATAAGGTTTGCTATTGGAGCATCAATCTTGGCGATATCTTCTGAAGAGACGATAAATCCAAATATAACATCTAGTTTGGTAAAAAAAACAATAGAAAAATTAAATTTTGAAAATAATAAAATAATTTTATAATAAAAGGAGTATATTATGTTAATTTATGAAAAGTATGTAGACATCAGCACTGAAGTTATGGAAGCGTTAGATAATGGTAAACCTGTAGTAGCACTAGAATCAACTATTATTTCCCATGGAATGCCTTATCCTATGAATGTGGAGACTGCAATTAAAGTTGAAGATATAATCAGAGAGGGTGGAGCTGTTCCGGCAACCATTGCAATCTTAAATGGTAGATTAAAAGTAGGATTAACAAAGGAAGAGATAGACTATCTTGGAAAAGCTGGAGAAAAAGTTATTAAAACCAGTAGAAGAGATATTCCATTTATTATTGCAAAACAATTGGATGGTGCAACGACTGTAGCTTCGACAATGATAATCGCTAATATAGCAGGAATTAAAGTGTTCGCTACCGGTGGTATTGGAGGAGTGCACAGGGGAGCAGAGACAAGTTTTGATATATCTGCCGATTTAGAAGAGTTAGGAAGAACAGATGTGGCTGTAGTTTGTGCAGGAGCAAAATCTATATTAGATATAAACTTAACTTTAGAATATTTAGAGACAAAGGGAGTTCCTGTAGTAGGGTACCAAACAGATGAATTACCTGCTTTTTACACTAGAAAAAGTGGATTTAAGGTAGATTATAATATTCAAACGCCTAGTGAATTAGCACTTGCTTTAAAAGCTAAATGGGATCTACACCTAAATGGAGGGTTTGTAATAGCTAATCCAATTCCTGAAAAATATGAGATGGATTTTGATGTGATTACTAATGCTATTAACAAAGCTGTAGAAGAAGCTGAAAGATTAGGAATAAAAGGGAAAGAAAGTACGCCATTTTTATTAGCTAAGGTAAAAGAGTTAACTGGTGGAGATTCACTTGAATCAAACATTGAGTTAGTTTACAACAATGCAAAATTAGCTGCAAAATTAGCTGTAGAATACTCAAAATTGTAGTAAAAATATAAGATCTTCTTGCTAATAAGTTCACAATGGTGTATCTTATTTGGGAGGGAGATTTTTTTTTGTAAAAAAAGGGAGGAACAAATGAACAAAAAGTACAAAAAATCCATTAGTTTGGAGGGGATACTTGCAATTTTATTGATTATTGGAGGTGTATTTTACACAGCCAATACAATGGGTGGAATAAACATGATTAACACAATAATGAAAACCGCTCATGATTTACTCTTGAATACGGTGTTTTTCATAATGGGGATAGCTGTTTTAGCAGGAGCTTTAGCCGGTGTATTATCAGAATTTGGAGTAATATCTATAGTTAATCGAGTTTTATCACCACTGATGAAACCAATTTATAATCTACCAGGGGCGGCAGTCTTAGGGGTTATAACTACTTATCTATCTGATAATCCTGCAGTTATAACTTTGGCCGAAGATAAGGGCTTTAGAAAATATTTTAAAAAATTCCAATTACCGGCTTTGACTAATTTAGGAACATCTTTTGGGATGGGATTAGTAGTTTCGGCTTTCATGGTAGCCCAGAGTACTGTGGCAGGGGAAAGTTTGATAGTCCCAGTAATACTTGGGAATGTTGGAGCTTTTATAGGAAGTATAGTCAGTGTAAACCTTATGTTGATGTTTACGAAAAAACTATATGGTACAGAGGAATATATTGATGGAAATAATAAATTTGACTCTAATGCAGATATACTGAATTACCGTGAAGTAAGGGAAGGAAGCGTTACTGGAAGAGGGCTAGAAGCTGCTTTAGAAGGCGGGAAAACAGGGGTTAAGATGGGACTAGAAATAATCCCGGGAGTTCTTATTATATGTACTATGGTAATGATGCTGACAAATGGACCAAGTCCAGATGGATATACCGGTGCAGCCTATGAAGGAATAAAATTACTGCCTTTTATAGGAGATAAATTATCATTTATATTTACACCGATATTTGGATTTCAGCATTCAGAAGCGCTGGCTTTCCCTATTACATCCCTAGGAGCAGTAGGAGCAGCTATAAGTTTGGTACCACAGCTTTTGAGAGATAAATTGATTGGTGGAAATGAAATAGCAGTATTTACAGCAATGGGGATGTGCTGGAGTGGTTATTTGAGTACCCATGTAGCTATGATGGACAGTTTAAAATTTAGAAATCTCACTGGTAAGGCTATATTCAGTCACACTATAGCGGGATTGGTAGCGGGATCTTCTGCACATTTTTTATTTGTTTTTTATAGTTCATTTATGTAAAAATAATATTATCAAGGAGTTTTCTAAAAAGAAAACTCCTTTTTTAGTTGATTTTATACATCTCTTTTTAAATAAAGTTGCAAATGTTTCATTTATCATATATAATGATTAACATATAGTTTGATAATCAAAATTAATTAGGAGGAAAACATGATAGCAATAATTGGAGGAGTAAAAGGAATAGAATTTGAATATAAGGGATTGATGAAGAAAAATAATCTTAAGTGTAAAATATATAATCAAAATTGTCCGAATTTTGAGAAAAAGATAAAAAATTGCGAAGCCTGTATAATGTTTACCAATACAGTAAGTCATAAACTTTCAACTTCATGTAATAAGGTCTGTAAGAAAAATGATATAAAATTAATAAGAGTTCATTCAAGTAGTATAAATAAATTAAAAGAAAGTATCTGCGAAGTATGCGAATATTTAGATAATTAGGAGGAAAAGATGAAGGTATTTGTTCACCATATATATGAATATGAAAAAGGATTAAGAAATTTAGTTTTACATACAACATCTAAAGAAAACCTTGAGATGATTGAGATGAAGTTAGGGAATAGGAAGATCAATTATAAGATCTATGAAACAAAAAATGGAAAACTCAATATTTTTTTTGGAGCAGAGGAGTGTGTAGAAGTTATAAAAAAAATTGGGAAAGATTATTTGGTAGATTATACAGCAGAGGAAGATTTTATATTAGGGATTATGCTGGGTTATGATAGGAAAAAGCAATGTGAAAGATTTATGAAATATGATGAAATAAATAGAGCTTAAATAAAGAAAAGCTCTATTTATTTTAATTGTTAATCTTATAGGTATATAGAGATATCATCTACATGGATATTTAAAACTTGAATTAACTTATTTGGATCGATTTCAATCTGCATCCCTCTTTTTCCACCACTGATGACAATAGTTTCAAAACTTAGGCAGGAATCTCCAATATAAGTAGGAAAAGATTTTTTCATCCCTAGAGGAGAGCATCCGCCCCTCATATATCCTGTTATTTTTAGGAGATCTTTCATATGAATCATCTCAACTTTCTTATTTTTACTGACTTTAGCCAATTTTTTTAAATCTAATTCCATCTCTCCTGAGATACAAGCTACTAGATAGCCAGTTTTATCTCCTAAAAGGACTAAAGTTTTAAAAATTCTATCGATATCAACCTTAGTTTTTTTTGCCATAGCTACAGCACTGAGATCGGATTCGTCATATTCATATTCATTTATCACATATGGAATTTTATTTTTATCTAGGATTCTCATAGCGTTTGTTTTTTTCATAATTCCTCCTCTATCTTAAACAATATTTCACTTAAATAATCATCGACTGAACTTGATGTATGAGCGCCTAAGATAGCCCTACCATAAGCTTTACCAGCTGATTTTAATTGATTCTCTTCCAAGTATTCTTTGATTTTTTTCATGGCAGGTTCATTATATGTTTTAGGATTACCTCTGTAGATTAGAGATATATATAATCCCCCAGACATTAAATATTCATTTTCTGCTTTTTTATTTTTGGAAAGTTCATGGATTAAACCATTACAGCTATATCTCCCCTCCAATAATTCATCTACATCTAACAATCCATAGACTTTACCCTCTATTTCATCAGTTTTTTTCTTGAGTGTCATACCTATCTGGTACAATTCAGGTTTCTCCACTATATTTATTGGTTCAAATTCAATTTTTTCAAATTTAGTTTTATATACTTTAATTATCTTTATCTCAAAAGTTTCGTTGATCTCTGGAGTAGATTTGAGTTTTGCTATATGATTGTCTACGCCGATCTTTAATTTCTTTAAATTTTTTATCTCATCTTCTATTTTTTTTGAAATAATAATTAATTCATCTAGGAGGCCGCCTCTATTCTTAATTTCTTTTATCTTTTTTAAAGAAACTCCCATCTTTTTCAGTGAGAATATAATATATGCTTCCTTTATATGCTCTTTTAAATAATATCTATACCCTGTAATAGGATTTTTAAAAGCTGGAATCAATAGACCCAGTTCCTCATAATGTCTCAGTGTTTTGGTTGTAATATTCAATATTTTGGCTAATTCGCCGATAGTAAAAAAAAATTTCATATTTCCCCCTTGAACCTTGCCCTTAGGTTAAAGCTTATCATATAAATATAAAATATTAAAGGAGGGAATCATGAAAAAAGATCATTGGTTTTATACAAAACTTATAAAGGACGAAATAACAAATGAAAATATTGAGGCAGGGGTAGGAAGTTATTATTCAGGCTATTATCAGGATGGGAATTTTGAGGATCATAATGTAAGGTATCTTTATGGAACCCCTAAGGATAAAGAGTTGGCAGATATTAGATGGGTCCCTGATAAATTAAAGATAGGTAAATACAACTCTATAGCTAGTGGAGTAGTATTTATGATGGGAGGAAATTCAACACATAATTTAAATTTTGTTTCAGTTTATCCATTTCCTGCCATTATAGAAAATGCTTACGAAAGTCGTGGAGACACTGTAGTTGGGAATGATGTTTGGCTGGGGATGGAAGCTATGGTCATGCCAGGAATTAAGATAGGACATGGTTCAGTAGTTGCTGCAAGAAGTGTAGTAACAAAAGATGTTCCTCCTTATACTATAGTCGGTGGAAACCCGGCTAAGGTTATAAGGAGAAGGTTTTCAGAGGCCGAGATTGAGATGTTATTAGAAATGAAATGGTGGGATTGGTCTGAGGAGGAGATAAATTTAGCTTTACCATACTTTATAAAAGGGGTTGAAGATCTCTATGAATATTGGAAACAATTAAAAAATGAACATGACGTTGCCTCCAAAAAGGCATAGTCTAAATTTTTCTGGTTTTAGCTGATATTATGAGATGGTGTAATTTTCTAGATAAAAAAAGGAGGACTTGAATGTCCTCCTAATTTTTTATAGATGAATAATAAAGTAACTTTTCCCCTTAACTTTAAATTCTACAGGTTTTCTCTCTCTAATTTTTCTAAATTTTGTGTGAGTATATCTTTTTACCATTTTTTGAGGATAATCCTCTGCTTTTTTTCTACTCATAGTAACTATAGTATTGATTACTTCTGATTTTTTATTACTAACCAGATAATCTTCATTCATACAACTAAATAAAACACCCCTATAGATAGGATCTCCTTTTATCTGTTTAAAATTTATATTTTTACCCAATCTTTCATTGATATATAAGCCTAGGGCCATCATTCTATCTTTCATAATTATCTTCTCCTTTTTGATCACTAACTAGCACTATTGCCGCTAATAAAATTTTATTTTTAGACAAAAATTTGGCTGAGAGATCCCAGCCAAATGATTTTTATTTTTCTGTTCTACTGAATGCTGCTGTAATTAAACCACTAAATAATGGATGTGGTCTATTAGGTCTTGTTTTAAATTCTGGATGAAATTGTCCAGCGATAAAGTAAGGATGGTTCTTAACTTCTACAATTTCAGCTAATCTTCCATCTGGAGAAGCACCTGAGATGATAAGTCCAGCTTTTTCCATCTCTTCTTTGAATTCATTGTTGAATTCAAATCTATGTCTATGTCTCTCATAGATTAACTCTTCTCCGTATAATTCACGAGCTAAAGTTCCTTCTTTTAATTTACAAGGGTATAATCCTAATCTCATAGTTCCACCCATTTCTACACCTTTTTGATCAGGCATTATGTCTATTACTGGATGAGCAGTACCAGAATTAAATTCAGCTGAATGAGCATCCTTCCATCCCATGATAGATCTAGCATATTCAATAACTGCTGACTGCATTCCAAGACATATTCCTAAGAATGGTATCTTATTCTCTCTAGCATATTTTACTGCAGCTATCTTACCTTCTACTCCACGGTCTCCAAATCCTCCAGGAACTAA
This sequence comes from Psychrilyobacter atlanticus DSM 19335, assembly GCF_000426625.1. NCBI lineage: Bacteria > Fusobacteriati > Fusobacteriota > Fusobacteriia > Fusobacteriales > Fusobacteriaceae > Psychrilyobacter > Psychrilyobacter atlanticus. The sequence continues at coordinate 375,948 of NZ_KE384548.1, forward strand.
TATTCCGTCAAATCCTTTAAGGTCTTTTAAATCTAAATTCTCAGCTTGAAGATAAGTTACTTCAGCTTTGATATCTTGATGGTATCCTGCATGTTTTATTGACTCGTCTATAGAGATATATGCATCTTTTAACTCTACATATTTTCCAACTACAGCTATTTTAACTTTTTTAGAAGGGTTTTTGATCTTATCTACCATAGCTCTCCATTCTGTAAGAGCAGGTTTTTCATTAGATACTCCTAATTGTTTGCAAACTACATCTGCTAAACCATTTTCTTCTAAGTTCATAGGCACTTCATAGATAGTAGGAGCATCGATACACTCGATCACAGCATCAGTATCTAGGTCGCAGAATAGTGATAACTTTTCTTTTAATGATTCAGGAAGAGTATGCTCAGTTCTACATACTAATACATTTGGTCTTATTCCTAAAGTCATAAGTTGTTTTACTGAATGTTGTGCAGGTTTAGATTTTAATTCTCCAGCGGCATTTAAATAAGGAACTAATGCACAATGAACATATAATACATTTTCTCTTCCTACATCATATCTAAATTGTCTGATAGCTTCTAAAAATGGTGTAGATTCGATATCTCCTACAGTTCCACCAATTTCAGTGATTACGAAGTCAGAGTTTACTTCTTTACCTACAATCTCGATTCTTGATTTAATCTCATTTGTGATATGGGGAATAACTTGTACAGTTTTACCTAAATATTCTCCCTTTCTTTCTTTATTGATAACAGTTTGGTAGATTCTACCAGTAGTTACACTACTGTACTTAGTTAAGTTTTGGTCGATAAATCTTTCATAATGACCTAAATCTAAGTCTGTTTCTGCTCCATCATCAGTTACAAATACCTCACCATGTTCATATGGATTCATTGTTCCTGGATCTATATTGATATACGGATCAAATTTTTGAATAGTAACTGAATGCCCTCTTTCCTCTAATAATCTACCTAAAGATGCTGCTACGATTCCCTTTCCTAAAGATGATACTACACCACCGGTAACAAAAATATACTTAGTTTGTTTCATATAACTCCTCCTAAAATAATAGATTTAACACATAAAAAAAAGGCGAAAAAAAAAACGGATGTTTTGATTTATCGCCTATAATAATTTTTTTTAAAACAGAAATATTTCTTTCCCTGTTTAATTTACTTTAATAAGTATACTATAGAACCTAAAAAAAATCAATAATTTTTTTAGATTCTATAGTCTTTGTTTCTTACCCCTCAATTGGGTTTAAATTAATTTTAGGATTTAAATTCAAAATAAAGTGAGTAAGTAAATTTATTTCATCTTCAATATCATAAAAACTAGCTGTTTCTACTGGAGAGTGCATATATCTGATTGGCAGAGAAACTAAAGCTACAGGAACCCCTTTACCAGTATATTTTATAGTATCAGCATCTGTACCAGTCCTTCTAGGAGTCAGCTCATATTGTAAATTTATATCTAATTCTTCAGCTGATTTTTCTAACTCTGAATTAATTTTGAGATTTATAGGAGCTCCTTTAGCTAAAACAGGTCCGCCCTCTAATGAAAACTCTCCATTGGCATTGGTATCTACCCCGGGATAGTCAGTAGCAAAGGTAACGTCACAAATCACAGCCATATCCGGGTTAATTTTTGAGCCAGCAAAATAAGCTCCACCTTGATTAGTTTCTTCAGTACTTGTATTTACAGCATAAACTCCTATATCTAGGTTTTCCTCAGCCAGCTTTCTTATAACTTCAGCTATGATGAAACTTCCAGTTTTATTATCTAAGGCTTTACCAGCAATTCTATTCTCCTGCAAAAGTTCAGTTTCTCTCTTGTAAACTGCCATATCTCCAATATTTAAAAATTTTATTGCTGATTCTTTATTTTTAAAACCACAATCTACATATATATCATCCATAGTAAGATTTTCTTTCACTCCTCCATGGTGCTCAGCATTGGCTCCGACTACTCCAACAACCTCTTCTTTACCCAAGAATTTTATTTTCATACCCACAGCAATTTTGGGACTGATCCCCCCTAGTTTCTCCAAGAAGATAAAACCATTAGAATCGATTCTTTTAACCATAAATCCAATTTCATCCCCATGAGCTGCGATCATAACTTTAAAATCTGCTTCTGGGTTTAAAACTGCATATGCATTGCCTACATTATCACTCTCTGTTTTGTGGGAAAACTCTTTCACATAGTCCAGCCAAAGAAGTTGAACTTCTTTTTCCATTCCAGACGGTGAAGAAGTATCCAAAAGATCCATTAAAAATTTTCTGTTCATAAGTTATGCCCCCTAGTATTTTTATTCTCCAAAAAAATTATAAAACTCACCAATAAATTAAAGGTTATAAAAACTTTCATTGTGACTATAATTAGATGCAACATTACGTTGCCTTTTTAGTCAAATTTAATATACATTTTTTTTATTTTATCCACAGTATCCCAGATGTTAGTTCTAGAATCAATATGGACTTGATCGTCCATGTATTTTTTGTAATTATCGATTCTTTCGTCTAAAAGTTCAACAATACGAGAATGCAGGTCCTCTACATCATTTAGGAGAGGCCGGGTATTTCTCCTGGATACCCTCTTATAGATACATTCAATGGTGCAATCTAAATAGATTACAAAGCCGCTTTCTTTTAAAAGCATTATATTAGCATCAGATGCTACAACACCGCCCCCTGTAGAAATAACGGTGTTGTTCATTTTGGAAATTTCTTTAACATATTTTGCTTCAATCTCTCTGAAATATTTTTCCCCTTTCAGAGCAAATATCTCTTTTACCTTCATATTTTCTTTGTGTTCTATATAATGGTCTGTATCTACAAAGTTCATCTCTAAAACTTTAGCCAGCTCTCTACCCACTGTAGATTTTCCACTTCCCATAAATCCTATTAAAATTAAATTTTGTTTCATAAGGTTCACCTCGAGACAATTATATCATAATATTAAATACTTTTGATTACTTTTATTTTCTCTTTTTTGAGTAATAACCATTTATTGAATGGAGAATCGCGATTTTATAAAAGTAAAAGGATATTAGGGTGTTTTTTGTATAACATAATATGCTGGATAGAAAATGAATAAATATTTTATAGGTTATATATCATGCAAAAATACAGGAGGGAAAATGGGATATAAAAAATTATATTTAATATTAAGTATTTTATTTTTAAGTTTAACTGCCTGCAAAAAATATGAGGAACCCATAAAAATAGGGGTTAATGATTGGCCACCATGTGAATTATGGTATATAGCGGAAGAACAGGGTTATTTTGAAGATACTAAAGTGGAAATTATTAGGTTTTCTACCTGGGCAGATAGTTTAACTGCTTTTTATTTAGGGAAGACAGATATAGTAAGTTCATCATATTTTAATACTCTTTATTATGATAAAAAAGGAGAAGGTGCAAAGATAATCCTTACTGCTGATATGATAGTGGGAGGAGACGGTCTGGTAGTTAAAGATTACATTGAGGATCTAAAGGATCTAAAAGAGAAAAAAATAGCAGTAGAACTGGGAACAGATGAGCATTTTTTACTTCATAAAGTGTTAGAAAAAATAGGGCTAAAAGAGGAGGATGTTACAATAATTCCATCTACTTCTAAAGAAAGTATGGAAAAATTTATTCGTGGGGAAGTAGATGCCTGTTTAACATATGAACCTTTTATGAGCCGGGCTGCTGAAAAAGGAGGAGGGAGAGTTACTTTTACTACAGCTAATTTACCAGAGTATATAATCGATGTTTTACTTGCCCGAAATGAGGTTTTAGAGGTAAGAAAGAAAGATTATTCAAACATTATTCGTGCCTGGTATAAGGCTCAAAAATTTGTAAAGGAAAATCCAGAGGAAGCCTATAGAATAATGAGTTCTAAAGAAAACATAACACCAAAAGAATTTAAATCATTCTATGAGAGTTTTGAAATGTTTAGTTTAGAAGACAATAAAAAGATATTTAGTTCAGAAAAATTAAAAGAAAAATTGATGGAGATGGATAAATTTTTATTCAAAAATGATCTAATCTCTGACAGGATAGAGATAGAAAAAATATATACAGATGAAATTCTCATTGATATAGGAGATGAGTAAGATGAGTAAGGGGTTTAGAAGATCCTTCTACAGTTTATATCTTAAAATTTCAATGGGGCTGATAGCCGTAATAGTTACAATTATGTTTTTATCATTTTTTTTCGTAGATAAACTTCTGTATAGTTATTTAAAACTTCAATATAAAGAACAGGTCTTCTCTGTTATTTCAGGATTAGACTGGGCAGCATCAGGTCTTTTGGAAAATAAAGAAATAAACTCTTTACAGAGATTGACAGAAAATATTGGTTCCTACTCTTTTATAGAAAAAATACGTGTTTATAATACAGAAGATCACATCATATCTTCTAATAATAAAAGGGAAGTTGGAAAAGAATTAAAGGAAAGGATTGTCAGTGAAATATTAATAAAAAATAAATTACGAAGCATGGAGATAAATTTTAAAGAGGGACGGTTTAAAGTGGCTGTTCCTATAAAGGGAAAGGAGTATAGCAGAGTGACAAAATCTGGAATAGTAGGAGTACTCTATATAAAGGTTGACCTAAAAGGGATAGATAAGCTCATGTTTGAATATAGGTATAGTATTATTAGGGATATCACTATAGTGGGAGTTCTTTTACTCATTATTATATTGACTTTATTGACCAAAAAAATATTTATTCCTCTTATTAAATTATCAGATGCTGCAATAGAAGTATCTCGTGGGAATTATAAAAGTAAAATTGAAAATAATTCTAAATTAGAATTTAATTATTTGATCGATGAATTTAATCATATGATCGAACAGATTAACATAAGGGATGAAAAATTAAGGATCAGTAGAAAAAAATTAGAAGATTATAGTTTATCATTGGAAAAAAAAGTGAAAGAACGAACCAAGGAGCTGCATCTAAGCAATGAAAAATTTAAAAAAATAGCAATTACAGATGGTTTGACTAAAATTTATAATAGGAAATATATCTTAGAAAAACTTGGCTCAGAAATAGAAAAATCAATAAGAATTCATGAGAAACCATCTATTGTTATGTTGGATGTAGATGACTTTAAAAGAATAAATGATAACTATGGTCATCAAACAGGTGATGAGGTATTAAAAAAAATAAGTAAAGTTATAAAGAACAGTTTAAGAGACATAGATTTACTTGGAAGATACGGTGGGGAAGAATTTATTATTATTATTCCTGAAACAAATATAGAAAAATCTTTTCATATAGCTGAAAGAATCAGGAAAGAAGTTGAAAATATAAGGTACGATAATAAAAATATTAAAACAACGATAAGTTTAGGAGTTGTAGAAGTAGTCGATGAAAACCAGCATGAAATTATAAGAAAGGTCGATAAACTTCTCTATAAAGCTAAAGAAAACGGGAAAAATAGGGTAGAAAAATAAAAAAAGCTGAAGAAATTATTTTGGCTTTTTTTACTTTATAAAGTGGAAAAAATAAATATTATGCTAGTTTAGAAAAGATTACTATTATTTGAATTCAAAGAATGATGAATTTTTAAAGGAGGAAAAATGTTTGAAAAACTCAGAGAATCTATGGTAGAAAATCAGCTTCTTTATCGTGGAATAAAAGACTCTAAAGTAATAGCTGCATTTTTAGAAGTTGAAAGACACCTTTTTGTCGAAAAAGAAGAGGTAGAGTTTGCCTACAATGATTATCCCCTTCCAATTGGATCAGGACAGACAATTTCCCAACCATATATCGTAGCTTATATGATGGAAAAATTAAAGATAGAAAAAAATGATATAGTTTTAGAGGTAGGAGCAGGATCGGGATATGAAGCGGCACTTATATCTAAAATTGCAAAGCAGGTTATTACTTTAGAGGTGAACTTTGACCTTTATTTGAAGTCTAAAGAAAAACTCAATTATTTAGGTTATGAAAATATTGAAGTGCTGAATAAAAATGGCTTTGAAGGGTATGAAGAAAAGGCTCCCTATGATGTGATAATAGTATCAGCTGCGCCTTCAGAAATCCCACAGAACCTCATAAAACAGTTGAAAATAGGGGGAAGGATGATTGTTCCTGTAGGCAGATTCACACAACAATTATTTTATATAGAGAAAAATGGTAGGGACAAATTTTTAATAACTGCTCTAGCCTATGTAAAGTTTGTACCTATGATCAAATAAGTTTTTATAAAAAAACACTAGAAAAATAAATTTCTTAAAAAATAAATTTAATAATTATGGTACAATAATTCCATATGACATTATTAAACTAGGGAGGATACAGGTATAATGAAAAAAATAATTATTGCTTTAATAACACTTCTTTCTTTGAATCTTTACGGAGAGACAGAGGGAGAAGGAAAGAATAGAAAGGCGTTTGATGTAGATGGGAATAAATATATAATCAGGCCACTATATGGAATAGCTACACAATCAGATTTAGGTGATTTATTGACCTTTAAAGATTTAAAGAAAGACCCAAACGATGGAAAACTTGCTGGAATACAGGTGGAAAGATATGTATATAAGAGACCATATGATTTTCCAATAAACATAACTTTACAGAGTAGTTTTATTACTCATTTTAACAGTTATAGCGGCGATGAAACAGATTATTACACAAATGATAATACCTATGAGATAAATTTTGGTATAAAGATATACTGGACAGAGTTTCCATGGGATAAATATGTTCGTACAAGACTGGGGGTATCGGAAGGATTATCTTATACAAGTAATATTACTAACCTAGAAAGATACAATCAATACTATAAAAATAATTCTAATTATTTAAACTATATAGATATTACTCTTTCTTTTAATGCTAAGGATATCACTAAGATAGATGAACTAGAAGATACCTATATTGGAATGGGAATTTCACATAGATCAGGGATATTTGGGACTATTAACGGTGTAGATGGTGGATCAAATAATGTGACATTCTTTTTTGAAACAGAATTATAGGAGGAAAAAATGAAAAAGATAATATTATTTTTAAGTTTAATGGTCAGTATGACTATAACAAGTTTTAGTGAGACTACAAATTTTCAGTTGGGATTAACTCCTACTTTAAATATAGGTGAAGGTGAAGATGTCAAAGGGCTACGTGTACCGGTATTTTTTGGAACTACAGAAGAAGTTACAGGGGTTGATTTTAACATATTTGCCAGTGACGTGGATAAATTCACAGGTCTGCAGGGTGGAATATTTTTAGGAGCAGGAATATTTAATAAAGTTAACACTGAATTTAAAGGGGCCGGTCTAGGGCTTGTTAATCTTCATGATGGGAACAGTAAGGGGCTTTTAATAGGAGCAGGAAATCTTACAAATGAGTTTACAGGATTAAAATTAGGGATATTTAATTATTCAAAATCTAATTCAAATTATGAATTTGGAGTAATCAATTACTCTAAAGAAACATTTTTTCAAGTGGGGCTTATAAATATTGCAGGGAAGATAAATGGTATTCAAATAGGGTTTTTAAACTTTGCAAGTAATGGTATTTTACCGGTAATGCCTTTTTTGAATTTTAACTGGAAGCTATAAAGGTTAAAGATTAGGAATAAAAACATAAAGTATTAAGTATAAATTAAATAGATTAAAAAATAAATTATTGTGGATTTTAATATTTAAAACAAAAGAGGGGGAACCTATGAAGGATAGACAACTGTTAAGTGAATTTGCAAACGTAATAAACTCCGATAGGTATCAATATACAGAAAGCGATGTTTTTTTAAAAGAGGGAATGCAGGAAAAGGTAGCTGTTTTTGACATGTACTTTCGTAAAACAGAGGATGGAGGCTTAGCTGTAGTTTCCGGTATTCATGAAGTGATTAAACTAATAGAGGTTTTAAATAGTACAAGTGAGGAAGAAAAAAGAAAATATTTTTCTCCCCTCATTAATGAGGAAGAATTATTGGAATATTTAGTAAAGTTAAAATTTACAGGTGATATATATGCGATGCGAGACGGGGAGATAGCGTATCCAAATGAGCCTATCATAACTATAAAAGCTCCTATAATTCAGGCTAAGATCTTAGAAACACCTATTTTAAATATAATGAATATGCAGATGGCAATAGCTACAAAAGCATCTCGTGTAACTAGAGCTGCTTATCCTACCCCAGTGCTATCCTTTGGAAGTAGAAGAGCACATGGATTCAGTTCTGCTGTAGAGGGTAATAAAGCAGCTTATATCGGAGGATGCACGACCCATTCAAATATTGTTACAGAATATAAATATGGTATCCCTAGTGTAGGAACTATGGCACACTCATATATTCAGACTTTTGGTGTAGGAAGGGAAGCAGAAAAAGAATCTTTTGATAAATTTATAAAAAATAGAAGAAGTGGAAATAACCCTCTTATTCTTTTAATAGATACCTATAATACCTTGAAGATCGGAATTCAGAATGCTATTGATTCTTTTAAAGAAAATGGGATAGATGACTCCTACGAAGGGACTTACGGTATAAGGATTGACTCAGGAGATTTAGCATACCTGTCTAAAAAATGCAGAAAATTATTGGATAAGGCATCACTTTATAAGGCTCAAATAGTTTTGACCAATGGATTAGATGAAAATTTAATAAGAGCTTTAAAGGAACAGGATGTCGCAGTAGACTCTTATGGTGTAGGAGATGCTATTGCTGTAAGTAAGTCAAATCCTTGTTTTGGAGGGGTATATAAAATTGTAGAAGTTGACGGAGAATCGGTAATAAAGCTATCGGAGGATATTATTAAGATATCAAATCCTGGTTTTAAAGAAGTTTACAGGCTCTATGATAAAAAGGGATTAGCTTATGCAGATTTAATAACTTTAACTGATGGAGATAATGATAAGAAGCTGTTGATGAATAATGAAACTTTAGAACTTAGAGATGAAAATTATGAGTTTAAAAGTGCTAGTTTGGCAGGGGGGGATTATACCCATAAAAAGCTTACTAAAATATATGTAAAAGATGGTCAAATAACTGAAGAATATTCAAAGCTAAAAGATATAAGGATTTCAAGGGATTATTATTTGACAGAATTAGAAAAAATATCTAGCGAAAGAAAAAGGTTGGAAAATCCACATAAATATAAGGTAGACTTATCTCATGATTTGAGAAGATTAAAATATAAGCTTATAAATAAAATATCTAAACAAATCAAGGGTGAAATATAGAAAAAATCATTTAAATAAGTAAAAAGACCAGAAAATTTTATTTTCTGGTCTTTTCATATTTTAGTTAAGAATTGAGTCTAGCTGGTTTTTTTAGATGTCTTTCACTTAAATTTTTTATAAGATCTCTGATTTTTTCATATTGCTTCGCAGTTATTTCATTGGCTATAGCTATAGAAATTTCGAATTCTCCTAGATTTCTATGAAGTTCTGCCTTTAAAATCTTTTCGGCGCTGCTGTCTCCTAAAATATCTAAAAGGATTTTCATGTTTTCTTTTTCTGGAATAGTATAAAATACTTCTGCCTCTCCTACTTCTTCCATCTCTTTAATTTGAGCTAGGATGTTATTCAGATGATTTTTTTCCTTTAATCTGCCAAAGACTTCCTCTCTTTTTTGAACTAATTCGTTAATTTTTTCTTCCACTATAGATATAGATGTATTTTCAGAAAGAGTTTCCTTTTTTTGAACCATCTTAGCAATATATTGGTTAAAGTGTGTTATAGAAGGGATTTGCGAAATGGTAGCCTTTAAAAGTTCTACCTTTACTTTGAGATCATCTAAAGAATCGATATCTCTATATTTATCATTGGTTCTCTGCCAGGTTTTTATTCGAATATTTAGAGTTTTAAAATTTTCATCTTTTAAAATTTCTAAGTATTCCTCAACTGTGGGTTCTAGGAGAAGAATCGCGGCCTTCTCTTTGATTTCCTCACATTCGTTGACAAATTTGATTTTTTTGCAGGTATCGCATATAAACACATCTATCATTCTAGGAGTCATAGCTCCTTCTACTACCCCGTCGGTGTAGATTGTAGCCTCTATATCACCTGTAAATTCAGACGTTTTAGTTCTGTATTTAGTTCCGCATTTACATTCAAAATTCATATTGTTCCTCCAGTTTAAAATTTTTTTACTGATATTTAAGATCTTTTAAAATATCATCTAATTGAGAAGTTAAATTTTTCCATGTGAATCTATCTAAAGAAATATTATGATTTATATCATGAAGAGTGCTTAAAGAATTTAAAAGGGCGCTCTTTATGTTTTCTATGTAGATTTCTTCGTTTTGTTCTTTTAACTGATCCTGAGAGACTCTCTCTGGGATATCTATGTATGTGATCATATTTGAATCATTGATCACATCTCCAAACCAAGGCTTTATACCGGGAAGATCAGAAGCGACAACTCTCAATCCACAGGCTAGAGCTTCTACTAAAACTAAGGGTAATCCTTCATATAAGGATGGGAGGATAAATATGTGTCCCTTATTGTAAATCTCTTTTAATTTAGTCTGTTCAATCATACCCCAAAACTTTATCTCATTTTTACTTTTTTTACTCTGGGTTAGAATGTTTTTATATTCCTTCCCATGTCCCATACCGATCAAGTTAAGTCTTATTTGTTTATCTGTTTTAATAGAAGAAAAGGCCTCTATTAGGTACCGAATTCCCTTTGCATAAGATATTTTACCGGTAAAAATTATATCGATTATTTCATTATTTTTTTTTGTATCCATCGAATGGAAAACTTTATTATTAAATCCTATTCCAAGGGGAACAACCTTGTGAGGTTCTACACTATAAATCTTTTGAATTTCTTTTTTTTGAACTTCGTGAAGAGCTATTATTTTATCTAAATTTTTTATATTTTTCAGGATGAAATTATCTTTTAGGCTGTGTGTGTTCATTTGCCTAAGATCAGTTCCGTGACAAAATCCAACTACTTTAATATCTTTGACCCATTCCCTGACTAAGGCAGTTAAAAAATACAAATGATGACAGAGGATATAGTCTGGATTAAACTCTTTTACAGCTTTTAAAATTTGCTCTTTAAAAGCATCTTCATAGAGGTTTACCATGGAACTATCCATCTCTTTGTATATAGTGCTTTTATAAGGCATGATATCACTCATACCTGCAATTGGAAAAGGGAGTTCAGATGTATTGAAAATAACTTCATAGGTAGAGGAAATATCTATGCCTTTTAGTTCCCCTTTAAATTCGCTGCCACAAACTAAACTTTGAGAGTACTTTAAATCAGTAAATTCTTTTATTAGATTTTTTAGATAGATTCCACTTCCAGTATCACTTGGTTTTTGAGATATAATATGAAGAATTTTCATTAAATGTCCTCCTAGGTAATTAAAAACTTTCACTATATTTTAACTAAAATAGACAATTTTTACAATATTTTTCAATAATTTTCGTATTTAATTGTTTAATTTTTGATCTTTTTAAGTTTATTTTAATTATTTTATTAGTAATATCATATGTTGCATCTTTTTTATAATTAGAATTTAATGTATTATAAATGGTTTTAATGTTTTGTATCCGTAACAAAAAATTGGTAAAAATCCCATTATTATGGTATTATTTTCACATGTATTGTTTTTTGTAGAAGGAGGAAAGATGGTTGAGGCGTTATTAGGAATTTTATTTTGTATGGGATTATGGTATCTTGCAGTTTTTTTTAAAGATTATAGAGAGGTTAAAAGAAAGAATAAGGTAGAGAAGGAAAACAAGGTAGCTTTAAGTGGTATTGGGTTTATAATTTGTTTTTTTGACACCCTTGGAATAGGCGGATTTGCACCTATGACCGCTATATTTAAACAGTTTAAGTTAGTAAATGACAGGATTATTCCAGGAACTTTAAACACTGCGATGACTATTCCTATTGTTATTGAAGCTCTTATTTTTATCAAAGATGTAAAGGTGGATCTGGTTACTTTAATATCTATGCTTGTAGCTGCAACTTTAGGAGCTCTTTTAGGTGCAGGGTATGTGTCCAAATTGAACGAGAAAAAGGTTCAACTTTATATGGGGATAGCTTTAATAGTTGTGGTAATAATAATGTTAGCTGGTAAATTAGGAATACTTTCATCTGGTGGAGATGCAGTCGGTCTTTCTGGGGTTAAATTAATTATAGCAATTGCAGGTAACTTTATATTAGGAGCACTTATGACTCTCGGAATAGGACTTTATGCCCCTTGTATGGCATTGGTATATGCTCTTGGACTAAGTCCATTAGTTGCTTTCCCTATTATGATGGGATCATGTGCATACTTAATGCCGGCAGCCAGTGCTAAATTTATCCGTGAAGGAGCCTATCATAGAAGTGTTACTCTATGGAGTACAATATTTGGGTCGGTTGGAGTTGTTGTGGCAGCATATTTAGTTAAATCATTACCTATAAATATTTTAACTTGGGTTGTTATGGGAGTTATCCTTTACACGTCGGTTAATTTATTAAAGGATTCTTTTTCACCTGAAAATCAAGAGCCTGTTAATGTTTAATTAGATATAACAAATAATCCTTGATAGATATATGTTAGGTTAGAATTTTCTATAAAGGTAATATATTTAAACTTTTATAGAGACAAATTAAGTTCATTGAAAAAACAGTTAGTTTTTTCAATGGACTTTAAATTTTTTTTGACTGTTTCAGTATCTAATTAAATAGATAAAATAAATTTTGAGATGGTCATTTTAATTTAAAATAATAATAATACATATCATAGGTTATAAAAATAACACCTATATAAATGGTTCTGTATTTCTTTTGATTGAATTTTTTAATGGTTTATGTTAAAATTGTCAGATATAATAAGCGATAAAGAGGAGATGAACATGAAGAAAAGAATAGTCTTTGATAGGATCGGAGATATGAAATACATCTCTCATTTAGATACTATAAGATTTTTAGAGAGACTCTTTAAGAAAACAGGTATCACTATAAAACATTCAGAAGGTTTTACTCCAAGACCAAAGTTGTCCTTTGGAAATCCAGTGTCATTAGGAGATGAAGCATACAACGAACTAATGGATGCTGAAATAATCTCCGAATTGTCCAATGAGGAGATAGTAGAACTTCTAAATTCCAACTCACCTGAAGGGTTTAAATTTCATGAGATTTATGATGTCCCAAAGAAATCGGGGATAGCCAATGATTTTGATATTTTAATCTATGAAGTAGAGGGATGCACAGCGGATATAGATGGTTTAGAGAATCTATTGAATAGGGAAGAAATCATAGAAATAAGAGAAAAAAGAGGAAAAACCCAAGAAAGAAACTTAAAAGAAAAAATAGCAGATTTTAAAAGAATTGGTAATAAGATTTTTTTAGAACTATATAATATTTCTCCCAAAGGTTTATTTACATTGGCTGAGATAGATAGTAAAGATCTAAAAGTTACAAGAATGGGATATAAAAAAAGTAATTAAAATAAAATATAAAATAAAATATGGAGGGGTAAACATGTTAGATTTAAAGTATATCAGAAATAACATTGAATTTTTAAAAGGAATTTTAGAAAATAGAAACGCCAAGATAGATTTAGATAGATTTGAGCAGTTAGATGAGGAAAGAAGAGAGTTATTATCAGAGGTAGAAGTTTTAAAGTTTAAAAGAAATAATGCTTCACAAGAAGTTGGAAAATTAAAGAGAGCTGGAGAAGACGCATCTCACATAATCGAAGAGATGGGATCTGTAAGCTCTAGTATCAAAGCAATAGATAAAAAATTATCTGTAATCGAAGGGGAGATCAAATATTTCCAAATGACTATTCCAAATGTATATCATGAGTCTACACCAGTTGGAAATGACGACACTGATAATATCTTAGTTAGAACTTGGGGAGAACCTTCAAAATTTGATTTCGATGTTAAACCTCATTGGGAATTAGGAGAGGAATTAGATATATTAGATTTCGAAAGAGGAGTAAAATTAGGAGGATCTAGATTCACTCTATATAGAGGAGCAGGAGCTAGATTAGAAAGAGCACTAATAAACTTCATGTTAGATTTACATACTACAGAGCATGGATATACAGAGCATCTTACACCAATTTTAGTAAAACCTGAAATATGTGAAGGAACTGGTCAATTACCAAAATTTGGTGACGATATGTATAAGACTGAAGATGATATGTACCTAATCTCAACTTCAGAGATAACTTTAACAAATATCCATAGAGGAGAAACTTTAACAGAAGCAGATCTACCTAAATACTATACTGCATTCTCACCTTGTTTTAGAAGGGAAGCAGGATCATATGGTAGAGATATTAGAGGATTAATTAGACAGCATCAATTTAATAAAGTTGAGATGGTAAAATTAGCTCATCCTAATAACTCAAATGAAGAATTAGAAAAAATGGTAGTAAATGCAGAGACTGTATTACAAAAATTAGGATTACCATATAGAGTAGTTCAACTTTGTACAGGAGATATCGGGTTCTCAGCAACTAAAACATATGATTTAGAGGTATGGTTACCATCTGAAGATACATATAGAGAGATCTCATCTTGTTCTAACTGTGGAAATTTCCAAGCTAGAAGAATGGGACTTAGATTTAAACCATCTGAAGGTGGAAAGAGTGAATTTGTTCATACATTGAATGGATCTGGATTAGCAGTAGGAAGAACTTTACTAGCTATTATGGAAAATTATCAGCAAGCAGATGGAAGTTTCTTAATTCCAGAAGCTCTTAAGCCATACATGGGCGGGTTAGATGTTGTTAAAAAGTAGTATATTCTTTATACTCCTAATTACCATCCTTACATCTAATATATATATATTAATAATAGTAGCAGGTTTGATGATTTTTTCAAACCTGCTATTTAACAAAAATTTAAAAAATTCTATAAAGAAGATGAAATATGTCTTTCTTCTTTATTTCACTACAATATTATTTCAATTGTTGATGATTCAAGATGGGGAAGTTATTTTTAAATTTTATAATTTTTATATCACCTGGAGGGGAGTTACTCAGGTTGGGATTAATTTTTTGAGGATTTTTGATATATTACTTATTTCGTGGCTAATAAATGCACAAAACATTTTTACTGGAAAATTACAGAGATATAACGAATTAATAGATACGATTATAGAATTAGTTCCAGAGGTTTTTGTTCTATTTAAGAAGAAGATGAAATTCAAGGCGTTTTTTAGGCATATTTTAAAGCAAATAGAGGGTAAAATATAATCTTTCAAAAGATTGCTTTTATGTATTAAATTTGGTATTATTAAAGAGTAGAAAAACTCAAATACAATAGAGGAGGTAATTATGAGATATAATTACAAAGATTTAGGATTAGTGAACACTAAAGAGATGTTCGTTAAAGCAAATAAAGAAGGATATGCAGTACCTGCATTTAACTTTAACAACATGGAGCAAATGTTAGCAATCGTAGAAGCTGCTGCATTAAAAGGGTCACCAGTTATATTACAATGTTCAGGTGGAGCAAGAACTTATATGGGTAAACCAGTAGTACCTATGTTAGCTAAAGCTGCTGTTGACGTTGCAAGAGAAATGGGATCAGACATCCCTATCGCTTTACATTTAGATCATGGTTCATCTTTTGAGCAAGCAAAAGATTGTATCGAATGGGGATTCTCATCAGTAATGATCGATGCATCTCATCATTCATTCGAAGAAAATATTGCTGAATCTAAAAAAGTTGCAGAATACGCACATGCAAATGGTGTAACTGTTGAGGCTGAATTAGGTGTTTTAGCTGGAATCGAAGATGAAGTAGAAGCTGAAGAGCACATTTTCACACAACCACATGAAGTAGAAGAATTCGTAAAGGCATCTGGTGTAGATTCACTAGCTATCTCAATCGGAACTTCACATGGTGCACACAAATTCAAACCAGGAGATGATCCTAAATTAAGATTAGACATCTTAGCTGAAATCGAAGAAAGAATCCCTGGATTCCCTATCGTATTACATGGTTCATCATCAGTACCTGCAAAATTCTGTGACATGATCAAAGAATTTGGTGGAGAAATCAAAGATGCAATTGGTATCCCTAATGATCAATTAAGAGGAGCTACTAAATCTGCAGTTGCTAAAATCAACGTTGATACAGACGGAAGATTAGCATTCACAGCTGGAATCAGAGAAGTATTCACTAATAAACCAGGTGAATTTGATCCTAGAAAATATTTAACACCAGCAAAGAACTACATGAGAGATTTCTATATGGAAAAAATCGAAAATGTATTTGGTTCTGAAGGTGCTTATAAAAAAGGAAATAAATAATTAAATTTAAAAGGAGATAGTCTAACTATCTCCTTTTTTTATATTTAACTATGACCTCTTGTGATAGGTATAGTTGATTTTAGAATCAAGAACTCTTTGGTATTGTTTTAATTTTCTTTTTCCCTTACTGGGATCTAAGAAAAGCAATGAAAAAAATTCCCAAAGGAAAACCCATCCTCCTACATAAAATCCCTCTATGATTATTTCCCATACCAGATGAGTGACAGAAAGATTTTTTTTAATAATAGAAATAGCAAAAATAAATAAAATCCCTGTAATAAAACTCCCCATAGCTGATCTATAAGTCTCATAGATCTCCTTTTTTTTCTTCTTGCGCAGATATAAAAAATAATGTTTAATTTCCTTTATTCCTCTGGTTTCTTTAACCTGATCATAGACCTTTTGAGGCATATTTATATTCACTAAAAGGTTGTAGCGAAAGGGAATGTCTTCTATGGAATCCTCTAAA
The DNA here is from genome assembly GCF_000426625.1 of Psychrilyobacter atlanticus DSM 19335. Taxonomy (NCBI): domain Bacteria; kingdom Fusobacteriati; phylum Fusobacteriota; class Fusobacteriia; order Fusobacteriales; family Fusobacteriaceae; genus Psychrilyobacter; species Psychrilyobacter atlanticus. The sequence goes on from NZ_KE384548.1 coordinate 392,637, forward strand.
TAGATAATTAAATCATCATCTAAATCCTTGTTCTTAAAAGGCGAAAAATCTAGAGTACTATAAAGTGATTCATAGTGATCTACGAAAATATCTATTATATAAGAATTAGTTTTCTTATCAAATCTAAAAAGTTCATCTAATTTTATCTCATTTTTTAAATTTTTAAAAATCATTTTAACCACCTCATGGTTGTTTATATTAATTTTTACAAAGTTAAGTAAAAAAATCCTTTTTTAGAGACTTTAATAAGATAATAAATGAGGAGTTAGTTGACATAAATAAGAGATTAGCCTATCATAGACATACATATTAATTTTACAAAGGTGGAAAAAAATGATGATATTATACTTTGGGATAGGACTACTGGCAACAATTTTTGGGTCATTGGTTGGATTAGGCGGAGGAGTGGTTATAAAACCGGTTTTAGATGCTATAGGAACCTATGACCTTACTACTATTGGGATACTCTCTTCTTTTACGGTCTTCTCCATGGCTGTTGTATCTACGGGAAAACAAATAAAGAAAGGATTTAAAGTTGAAAAAAATATGCTGATAATTGCAGCAGGATCAATATTAGGGGGGGGGATTGGTAATTTATTATTCAGTCTTTTTCTAAAAGCCTTAAATAATGAAGGTTTTGCTACAGCTATTCAAGGGTTTATACTGGCATTTTTGCTGATCTTGGTTTTATTTAAAGAAAATTTTCCAAAATATCATTTGAAAAATTATCTAGGGCTATTTTTAGTAGGGATGATCCTTGGAACTATAGCATCTTTTTTAGGTGTAGGAGGGGGACCTATAAATGTGATGGTCTTGGTTTTACTTATGAATATGGATATAAAAAAAAGTGCTACAACGTCAATATTGATAATTTTGTTGTCTCAGTTTACAAAGTTACTCTTGATATTTATAGAAAGCAGATTTAGAGGACTTGACCTTTCTATGCTCTATGTGATGATTCCAGGAGGTATTTTAGGAGGTTTTATAGGTGCTCATTTTAACCATAAATTGACCCATGAAACGATCCATAGGATATTCAATATTGCCATAGTAGTATTGGTAATTTTAAATATTTATAATGTGATAAGCAGTTTAGTATAGAAAAAAGAGCGGAAAAATCCGCTCTTTTTTTATTTATAATTTAAATAATAATTCTTCATAAGTCGGGAATGGCCACATCTTGTGTTCTACTATTCCTTCTAAGTTATCTCCATGAGTCCTTAACTCTTTCATAAGAGGCAATAATTGATCTTTAGTGAAGTTAACACTTAGTGTGATATCTTCTAAATTATTTAACTCCTCTAATTTTTCTTCTAATTTTTTAGCGGTATTGTATAAACCGGCATTATTTTTTAAGATAGAAGTTAGAAGTTCTTTTTGAGTTACTGCGAACCCCTCTCCTAATATTTTAGAAGATTTTTTAATTATTTCAGCTAGCTCTAAAGCGTATCTATTTGATGCTGGATAGATATCTTGGACAGCCATCTTAATCATTACAGCTGATTCTGTAACTATTTGATTATAATAATTTTCAGCATAGATATTATATCTAGAGATCAATTCTCCCTCAGATAATACTCCGTGTCTTCCAAATAGTTCAATTGTTTCAGAAGTGATATAAGTTCCTATTACATCTGTTGTAGATTTTAAATTAGGCAGTCCCCTTTCCTTAGCTTCTTCTACCCATTCCTCACCATAACCATTTCCAGAGAAGATGATTCTTTTATGCTCTTTGTATGTTTTAGATATTAATTTTTGAATTCCTTTAGTCTTATCTTCTACTCCTTCTAACTCATCAGCAAACTCTTTTAATACATCTGCCATAATAGTATTTATCATGATATTAGGTGTAGAAGTACTTTGACTAGAACCAGGCATTCTAAATTCAAACTTATTTCCTGTAAATGCAAACGGAGAAGTTCTGTTTCTATCGGTGATATCCATAGATAACTTAGGTAAAGAATCTACTCCAATTTCCATTTTACTTTTAGTTTCTAATTTTTCATCAGTCTTTTTAAAGATAGTTTCTAACTCATCCCCTAAGAAGATAGAGATTATAGCTGGTGGAGCTTCATGTCCTCCTAATCTGTTGTCGTTAGATGCACTTGCAGTAGATAGTCTAAGAAGTGGTGCATACTTATCTACAGCCTTTATAACAGCAGCTACAAAGATTAAAAATTGTGCATTCTCTTTAGGATTTTTCCCTGGATCAAATAAGTTTATTCCATCATCGGTAGCCAGAGACCAGTTATTATGTTTACCTGAACCATTAACATCTGCAAATGGTTTTTCATGTAATAACGCAACTAGATCATGTCTGATAGCTACTTTGTTTATAGTATCCATTACAAGTTGATTTTGGTCGGTAGCTACATTTGAAGTACTGTATACAGGGGCAAGCTCAAATTGGTTAGGAGCTACCTCGTTATGTTTTGTCTTTGAAGGGATTCCTAATCTCCATAATTCAAAGTCCAATTCTCTCATATAGGCAGCTACTCTCTCTTCAATAGTTCCATAATAATGACTTCTAAGCTCCTGTGATTTAGCAGGTTTTGCACCAAATAATGTTCTACCTGTATGAGCTAAGTCCAATCTTTTGTTGAATAAGTTTTTTTCAACTAAGAAATATTCCTGTTCTGCTCCTAAACATGTAGTGATATGTTGAGAAGTGTTATTTCCTAAGATCTTTAAGATTCTAAGAGCTTGTTTTTCAACGGCATTCATAGATCTAAGCAGAGGTACTTTTTTATCCAAAGCCTCTCCAGTATAAGCAACAAAAGCAGTAGGGATATATAGTGTAATCCCTGTATTGTCATCCTTTAAAAAAGCTGGTGATGTAGTATCCCAAGCAGTATATCCACGAGCTTCGAAAGTAGATCTTAGCCCACCATTTGGAAATGAAGATGCATCTGATTCTCCTTTAATTAACTCTTTTCCAGAGAATTCCATTATGATTTGTCCGTCTCCAATAGGAGAGATGAAAGAATCATGTTTTTCTGCAGTAAGTCCATTTAATGGTTGGAACCAGTGAGTAAAATGAGTTGCTCCTTTTTCTATTGCCCAGTCCTTCATGGCATTGGCAATTACTTCAGCAATGGAAAGAGTTAATTCCTTTCTACCATTTTGTACCTCTAAAAATTCTTTGAACACACTCTTTGGGACACGTTGTCTCAAGGTAGTTTTGTCGAAGCAATAATCTCCATAAATTTCAGGTACACTTTTAGTTTCATTAATAATTTTTTCCATTTGGACCTCCTAAGTTGTTTGAATGTTCATTGTGATTAATTTATAAAAAAACCAAGACATGTTTTAAGTAAGTGAAAAACAAGCCTCGGACGATAGCGGCATAAATTCACTTATAGTGGTTAATTTGTGGTAAACCCTAGAAACTCCCAACCATATTATGGGGATATATAAGTTTTATATAAATTTTAAAAAAGGGGGACAGTGACCTGAAGTCACTATCCCCTATAAGAAACTATTTTTAGTTTTTTAGATACTAAGCCCATCTTTGAAGTGAAGCTAAATATGAAAATGTCTAATTTATCAATTTTTTTTAAAACCATTTGCTTACCTCCAAATTTTTATGTGTACCAACTATTTAGAGCATTATAACAAATTTTTAGGAAAGAAGCAATTTTTTTTTGTAAAGATGATTGAGTTGGGGTATACTCCTAATGTACAACAAACTTAACAAATAAAGGGGTTAGCTATGAAATATGAGGAAGAAAAAAATAAAAGTGAATTTGATGTTCATATTTTTCACGAAGGAAACCATTTTGAGTCATATTATCTATTAGGTGCACATATAAATGAATGTGGAGTATCTTTTAGAGTTTGGGCTCCCAATGCCAAAAGTCTTTCAGTGGTAGGAGATTTTAATAATTGGGATCATAATAGTCACAGGATGAAAAAAATTAATGATTTTTGGTTTCTTCAAATTGATGGGATAAAAAAAGGTGATAAATATAAATATGTTGTTGAAACATGGAAGGCTGAAAAACTTGTAAAATCAGATCCATATGCACTGTATTCAGAATTAAGACCAAATACAGCTTCAATAGTATGGGATTTAGAAAATTATTCTTGGAATGACCAAGGATGGCAAGAGGATAAAAAATCCTATCAACCGTATAAAAATCCAATGAATATCTACGAAGTTCATTTGGGATCATGGAAAAAACCTCAAGGGAGGGAAAATTTTCAAACCTATAGAGAGTTGGCAGAGGAACTACCTAAATATGTTTCTGAAATGGGATATACCCATGTAGAATTAATGCCTATAGCTGAGTATCCACTGGATGATTCTTGGGGATACCAGGGGACGGGATATTTTTCAGTAACCAGTAGGCATGGGGTACCAGAAGATTTTAAATATTTGATAGATGAATTACATAGATACAAAATAGGAGTTATTTTAGATTGGGTGCCAGGACATTTTTGTAAAGATGCCCATGGATTGTATAGATTTGACGGTACCCCAACATATGAGTATAGCAATCCAATATTAGGAGAAAATGAACAGTGGGGAACCTGTAACTTTGATCTGTCCAAACGAGAGATTCATAGTTTCTTAATATCAAATGCTATATTCTGGATGAAGGAATATCATATAGATGGCCTCAGGGTAGATGCGGTATCTAATATGTTGTATTTAGATTTTTGCAAGGAACCCAGTCCGGAGTTAAAAAATAAAGATGGGGGGAATCAAAATTTATGGGCAGTTGATTTTATGCAAAGGTTGAATGGAGCTATATTTAAAGAGTTTCCAAATGCACTTATGATCGCTGAAGAATCTACGTCTCGGCCAAATATAACAAAAGGGAAGGAAGAAAATGGACTAGGGTTTAACTATAAATGGAATATGGGTTGGATGAATGATATTTTAAAATACATGGAGCTTGATCCTATCAATAGAAAGTTCCATCATAACCTAATCACGTTTTCAATAGTTTATGCATTTTCAGAAAATTATGTTCTGCCTTTTTCCCATGATGAAGTAGTTCACGGGAAAAAATCTCTTATAGAAAAATTTCCAGGTTACTATGTGGATAAATTTGCAAGTTTGAGATTGCTCCTAGGGTATATGATGGCACACCCAGGAAAAAAACTTCTTTTTATGGGTGGTGAGATCGGTCAGTTCTTAGAATGGAGGTTTTATGAATCTATAGAATGGCAGTTATTGGAACTTCAAAAACACAGAGAGATGCAAGAATTTGTTAAAAACTTAAACTTTTTTTATAGGAAAGAGAAATCTTTTTGGGAAATTGATCATTCATATGAAGGATTTCACTGGTTAGAGGCGAATAATAGTAATTGTGGGATAGTTTCCTTTATGAGAAAGAGTGAGGATAAGGATGAATTTATAATAGCAATATATAATTTCACCCCTGTCCATTATTCTAAACATAAGATGGGAGTACCTAGGTTTGTTGATTATGAAGAAGTATTGAACAGTGATACCAATGAGTATGGGGGACAAGGGAGAGTAAATTCAAAAGTGTTAAAACCTAGATGGGGTGGCGTAGGTAAAGAACTTTGCCATATAGAGATAGATATAGCTCCCCTTTCAGTAATATATTTAAAACCAAAATTTTAAAATACAGTATTTAGAAAACTTTTAGTCTTAAAACTTAAAACGAACATTTTTTTATAATATAACGCTTAAAAAGTAATCAATTTACTTAATTAAATGTAAGGTAATTGTGATAAGATGTCTAAAAGTTAAACATTCATAGGAGGGAGTTTAAATGAGAAAAAAAGAGATGATAGCTATGCTATTAGCAGGAGGACAAGGGAGTCGATTGGTTCCTTTAACTTCAGATGTAGCCAAACCAGCAGTTGATTTTGGGGGTAAATATAAAATTATAGATTTTCCATTGAGTAATTGCACAAACTCAGGAATCGATACTGTGGGAATACTTACCCAGTATAGACCATTTTTATTAAATACACATATAGGAACAGGCTCAGCTTGGGACCTGAATAGTATGCATGGGGGAACAGCAATACTTCCGCCATATACAACTCAAGAAGGTGGAGCATGGTATAAAGGAACAGCTAATGCCATCTATCAAAATATCCAGTATATAGATAGATATGATCCAGATCATGTACTTATCTTATCTGGAGATCACATCTATAAGATGGATTATAATAAGATGTTAAGGGAGCATAAAAAACAAGGAGCAGATGTGACAATTGCTGCTTTAACAGTAACCTTAGAAGAAGCTAAAAGATTTGGAATAATGAATGTCAGAGATGATAACACAATATATGAATTTGAAGAAAAACCAGAAAAACCAAAGAGTAATCTAGCTTCTATGGGGATCTATATCTTTAAATGGTCAGAATTAAAAAAATATTTGATTGAAGATGAAAAGAATAAAGAATCGGAAAATGATTTTGGTATGAATATACTGCCTAAGATGTTAGATGATGGGCTAAAAATGGTCACTCACCCATTTAAAGGTTACTGGAAAGATGTCGGAACAATCAATAGTTTATGGGAAGCTAATATGGATCTATTGGATGAAAACAATGATTTGAATTTACATACAAATAATTGGAAGATTTATACATCGGGAGAGCCAAAAGGCGCTGCCTATTTTGGTGAAAGTGCTAACGTCGAAAATTCGATGGTAGTTGACGGATGTGAAGTGAATGGTTCAATAAAGAATACAGTACTGTTTCCTGGGGTAATTATTGAGGAGGGAGCTGTAGTTGAAAATTCAGTGCTATTTCCAAATGTAAAAATAGGAAAAGGAGTAATCTTAGATAGAGTTATAGTAGGAGAAAATACAAATGTTCTGTCTGGAACTCATGCAGGAGATACTACAATAAAGGTGATACCGCAAAATAAAACTATAAAATAAATTTGGAGGGGAATTATGGCAAAATCATATATGGGATTAATACTGGCAGCTCAAGATACTAATGATATTATGGGTCTTACAAAATATAGACCTATTGCATCTATTCCATTTGCAGGAAGATATAGAATAATAGATTTTTCATTGACTAACTTAACTAGAACTGGGATTTCGAATGTAGGAATAGTGGTTCCACATAATTACGTAAGATCATTAAGAGATCATATAAGGGGAGGTCAGTTTTGGGACCTAAATAGAAAAAATGGAGGGATATTTTTGATGCATCCTACCATTGATGCTGAAATTGGTAAATCAAATGTAAAAAACTTTAGATCTAATTTAGAGTATTTACATAAGAGTAAGGAAAATAATGTTGTACTATGCTCATCTCATTTAGTAGCTAATATTGATCTGCGGTCTATCATAGACTCTCATGAAAAATCAGGTAGAGATCTCACAATAGTCTATAAAAAAGTAGATAAGAACCTAAAGGGTTATAGAGGTTGTACAAGTGTAATACTAAATGAAGATAAAGAAATAGAAAACTTTGGAGTAGTTGTAGATTCACGAGAAGAAACAAATATATCGTTAGAGATAAAAATTATAAGAAAAGATCTTTTAATAGACCTTCTAATGAGCGGGGTACAAAATGGACTTGTAGGAGATTTAAACAAGTTTATTGAAAATAGTGTCCATAAAATTTCTACTAATTTGTATGAATTCACTGGATATGGTAAATTTATTGATTCTACAAAAAATTATTTTAAAGCAAATAAAGATATATTAAAAAAAGAGATAAGAGAGGAACTCCTCCTAAGCAATGGAGGGATATCTACAAAAATTAATGACACTCCTCCAGCTATATACAAACCAAATTCTAAGGTATCTAATTCACTTATAGCTAACGGGTGTATTGTGAAGGGATCGGTAAAAAATAGTATCATAGGTAGAAGGGTAGTTATAAAAAAGGGAGCGACCATAGAAAATAGTATAATCTTACAATCTTGTATAATTGAAGAGGGCGTGGAGATAAGAAATGTGATCATAGATAAGAACGTAACAATTAGCAGATATCAAAAAGTGATTGGATCGGAAGATTTTCCATTGATAATAGAAAAAAAATCACTCTTAGACGGATAACATAAATTTTTGCTGGCTCTGAGGAGTCAGCATTTTAAGAAAAAAGGAGAACATTATGAAAATATTATTTGTAAGTAGTGAGGCACACCCCTTTGCCAAGAGCGGAGGGTTAGGGGATGTAGCATACTCCCTTCCTAAAGCCCTTGTTAAAACCACAGATATCAGGGTGATTATGCCTAAATACACAAGTATCCATGATAGATATCGTAGTGGAATGAGATTGGTATCTAAGTTTACAACTAATGTATCTTGGAGGGAAAAATATGTAGGTCTTTATAATATGAAATATGATAATATTCCATTTTATTTTATAGATAATGAAGGTTATTTTAATCGTCCAGATGCCTATGGGTATTTTGATGACGGAGAACGATTTGCGTATTTTGCTAGAGCAGTAATAGATTCTATTGAACATATGGACTTTATACCTGATATAATCCATTGCAATGATTGGCAGTCAGCTTTAATTCCTGTGTTTTTAAGGGCTTTTTATGGAGACAAATATAAAGATATAAAGGTGGTATATACTATACATAATCTTAAATTCCAGGGTGTGTATAGCAAAAATACACTTCACGATATCCTAGGTTTGAGTGATTATTATTTTGATGAGGAAAGATTAAAGTTTAACGACGCAATTTCCTATATGAAAGGGGGAATCACTTTTTCTGACTATATAACTACAGTGAGTGATACGTATGCCAATGAGATAAAATATCCTTTTTTTGGAGAGGGTCTTCACGGTCTTTTTCAAAAGTTAGATTATAAAGTTACAGGAATAGTAAATGGTATAGATTATGAGACCTTTAACCCTAGAAAAGATAAGGAGCTTTGCACTAAATATGGGATCTCTACAAGAGTAAAAAAAATAAAGAATAAACTGGCTTTACAGAAAGAATTAGGACTCCTAGAGAGTGAGAGTATACCAGTTATAGGGATTGTAACACGGCTTACAGGGCAAAAAGGTTTAGATCTTATAGCACATATATTAGAAGAATTATTAGTTCTAGATGTACAGCTGGTTGTATTAGGAACTGGAGATATTCAATTTGAAGATCTATTTAGATATTATGCACATATATATCCATCTAAATTATCAGCAAATATTACTTTTGACAGTGCACTAGCTAAAAAAATATATGCTGGATCGGACATATTCTTGATGCCGTCATTATTTGAACCGTGTGGATTATCTCAATTGATTTCTATGAGGTATGGAACTATCCCTATTGTAAGGGAAACAGGGGGATTAAAGGATACTGTTATTCCATATAACGAGTTTGAAGAGACAGGAACAGGCTTTGGATTTAAAAATTATAATGCTCATGAATTGTTGGAAACCTTAAAGTATGCTTTAAGTGTCTATGAAAAGAAAGAAAAATGGGATAAATTGGTTAAAAATGCCATGGAAAGAAAGAGCAGCTGGGCAAATGCAGCTAAAGAATATAAGAAGATATACAAAGCTCTGATAAATAAAAAATAGAGGAAAGATAGGAGAGATATTATGAATATTACAAAAGAAAAGATCCTATCTGATTTAAAAAAAGTGGCTATGATAATGTTCACAAAGGAATTTGTGGATACATCTAAGGAAGATCAGTATAAGATATTTGCCACAGTTATAAAGGGGTATCTTTCAGAAAATTGGTTGGAAAAAAATGAAAATTATAGGATTGGAAAGGAAAAACAGGTATATTATTTTTCTTTAGAATTTTTATTGGGAAAGATGACATGTACTAATATAATTAATTTAGGTTTAGAAGAACTATGTATGGAAGTTATGGATGAATTGGGGTTAGATTTCAAGGGATTTGATAAATATGACGCTGAACCAGGTCTTGGAAATGGTGGATTAGGAAGACTAGCGGCTTGTTTTTTAGATTCTATGGCATCTATAGGAATACCAGGACATGGATGTGGTATAAGGTATGATTATGGCTTATTTGAACAAAAAATAGTAAATGGAGAGCAGATAGAAGGGCCTGATAATTGGTTAAAAAATGGATTCGTTTGGGAGACTAAAAAAAGTCATCAGTCTAAAAGGATAAAATTTTATGGAGACATAACTTTAAAAGAGTTAGGGGGATGTTTAACTCCTGTTCATACGGGGTATGAAACAATCCTAGCGGTTCCCTATGATGTACCTATTGTAGGTTATAAGAATAAGGTTGTAAATAATCTGAGATTATGGAAAGCTCAAATAGAAGGTAATGATTTTGATTTTAATTCCTTTAGTTATGGTACTTTTTCAGAGTTAGATGAAAAGAAAAGAAACGCCGAGGCTATTTCAAAACTGTTATATCCAGATGATACCACTGAAAGCGGTAGATTACTTCGATTAAAACAGGAATATTTCTTTGTCAGTGCCGGACTCCAGAGTATAGTGGACTATAATTCTAAGAAAGGAATTACACCGAATGAATTTCCTAATACCTTCAGCATACAAATAAATGATACCCATCCTGCTCTTTGTGTTGCAGAGTTTATGAGGATTTTAATAGACGAAAAAAAAGTATATTGGGATGAAGCTTGGGAAATCACAAAAGAAGTGATGTCCTATACCAATCACACTATTTTAACTGAAGCTATGGAAAAATGGGAGATAGATAAAGTTCAACAATTAATACCTAGAGTATATATGATAATTGAAGAGATTAACAGAAGGTTTTGTGATGAAGTTTATCAAAAATACGATGATTGGGACAGGGTTATGGAAGTTGCGATTATTAAAGATAGACTAATAAATATGGCACATTTAGCTATTGTAGGAAGTCACTCTATAAATGGAGTCTCAAAGTTACATACAGAGGTCTTAACAAAAAAAGTACTGAAAAACTTTTATGAATTATATCCGGAGAGGTTTAATAATAAGACTAACGGAATAACTCATAGGAGGTGGCTTTTAAAGTCAAATAAAGCACTGACAACATTGATAGATGAGATGATTGGATCTAGTTGGAAAGATGACCCTAATCTTTTGGAAAAATTAACTGAATTTTCAGAAGATAAAAATTTTTGTGAGAAGATAGAGGGAATAAAACTAGAAAATAAAAAAAAATTAGCTGAACTTATATGGCAAGAAACAGGGATAGAGGTTGATATTAATTCTATCTTTGATACCCACGTAAAGAGGCTCCATGGGTATAAAAGGCAGCTTTTGAATATTTTGCATATAATATATTTATACAGAGAAATACTTGAAAATAAAGATTTTACAATGCATCCAAAAACATTTATCTTTTCAGCAAAAGCAGCACCGGGTTATTATTTAGCTAAAAGAATTATAAAATTAATTAATTCTGTAGGAAAGTTAATAAATAATGACGATAGAATCAATAAATTTATAAAAGTAATATTTATTCCAAACTATAGTGTGAGTAAAGCTCAGATAATAATCCCTGGAAGTGACCTAAGTGAACAAATATCCACTGTTGGGATGGAAGCTAGCGGGACATCAAATATGAAATTTATGATGAATGGAGCCTTAACTATTGGGACTTTAGATGGAGCAAATGTTGAAATAAAAGAAGCTGTAGGAGGAGAAAATATATTTATTTTTGGATTAAATTATAAGGAATTAAAAGAAATAGAGAAAAAACAATCTTATAATCCAATAAAATTTTTAAAAGAAAATCCTAAAATAAATAAAATTGTAGAGATGCTCCGAGATGGGACCTTTGGAGGAGATTTTTCAAGTATATACAGCCACTTAGTAGATGAAGATAGATATTTTGTTTTAAAAGATTTTAACTCCTACTTAGAGACTCATAAAAAGATAGATGGTATTTACCGTGATCGCGACAGATGGAATTCAATGGTAGTTAAAAACATTGCAAAATCTGGTCATTTTTCTAGTGATAATACCATAAGAAAATATGCAGAAGAAATTTGGAAGATATAAAGAAAAAACCTGATTTTAAATCAGGTTTTTTTAATTTCTAAAAGAGATTTTATTGTTTTTCGAGTTCTAATTTTCTTAAATTCTCACCACTCATAGTGTAGATAAGTCCCTTCCCAAGCTGCATAATTTTATCTGACAGCCGTTCAAATTTTTTGCTTAAAAGGAGAATGATGGATCCGCCTACAATATTTTCAGGACTTTCCTTCATAAAATCGATTATCTCGTTTACAACTTCTACTCTCATCTCATCTATCTCTTCGTCAGAAGCCAAAAGAATATATATTTTTTTTTCATCTTTTTCTATAAAAGCTTTCATATAGGTTTCAAATATGTCGTTAACTTTTTTTGCCATCTCCTCAATTATATAGAGGTGTTCCTTTGCACCATTACCGTGTTTATGGAGCTTTCTCATAAGTTTGAGATTGTTTTTTAAAAGATCTCCCATCCTCTCTAACATCTTAACACAATCTATGAAGGTTAAGAGGGCTCTCAAATCTCTTGCTGCTGGCTGGAATCTGGCTATAGCTTGGATAGAGTCTTCCTTTATTTTTACTTCGCAGGAATTTATCCTATCTTCAACTACCTTTGCCTCGCCGTAGAGTGATTGTATAAAGACTCTTTTTTCAAGCATCTCCATATTGATTTTAAAAAGTCTGTCTACATTTTTAAACATCTCAATAAATTCTTTTGTTAGTTCATCAATTCTTTCGTGAAGATTTTTCATTTTCTCCTCCTTATTTTTTAGAAGTTTCACTCCTATTTTTCATATTGTTCTATCCAAATTTACCTGTGATATAATCCTCTGTTTTTTTGTTGTCAGGATTGGTAAAGATCTTTGCAGTTTTATTGAACTCCTCCACTATACCCTGATAGAAGAACCCGGTATATTCAGAGATTCTGGCTGCTTGCTGCATATTATGAGTCACTATGATTATAGTGTAATCCTTTTGAAGCTTTCTTATGAGCTCTTCTATCTTAGCTGTAGAGATAGGGTCTAGTGCAGATGTGGGTTCATCCATGAGAAGAATCTCTGGCTTTACTGCAATGGCCCTGGCTATACAAAGTCTCTGCTGTTGTCCCCCTGAAAGGCCGAGAGCAGATTGATGGAGTTTGTCTTTTACTTCATCCCATAGAGCCACTGCCTTTAAACTCTCTTCTACAGTTTGATCTAAGATTATTTTGTTTTTTTCCCCATGAAGTTTTGGACCATAGACAATATTTTCATATATAGTTTTTGGAAATGGGTTTGGTTTTTGAAAAACCATTCCAATTTTTTTTCTGAGTTCAACAATATCATATTTTTTGCTGAAAATATCATCCCCATCTAATTTAATTTCTCCCTCATATTTTGATATATCTATGAGGTCGTTCATCCTATTTACCGATCTTAAAAATGTAGATTTCCCACACCCAGAAGGGCCGATAAGGGCTGTGACTTTATTTTTATAAAAATCCATATTAACATCTTTTAAAGCTTGAAATTTACCGTAATAAAAATTAAAGTTTTTTACTTCCAGCCTAAGTTCATTATTGTTCATTTTTTTCCTCCTAAAATTAAAGCTATATTAAATATATGAAATCTACCTCTGTTTAAATTTTGTTCTTACATATGCTCCTAATACATTGAATCCAACTGTTATTGACACCAGGACAAATAATGTTCCATCCATATTAGCCTTTGGCATATTAGGAACTTGGGTAGATATTACATACAGGTGATATGGCAGTGTCATAGCCTGATCCCAGATACTTTCAGGTAAAAATGGTAGATAGAATGCTGCTACAGTAAACATTATAGGAGCGGTTTCTCCTGCGGCTCTAGATATACTCAAGATAACACCTGTAAGTATCCCAGGTGACCCTGCAGGAAGAATAACTTTCCATATGGTTTCCCACTTGGTAGCACCTAATGCTAGGGAAGCTTCTCTTAAGTGGTTAGGTACCGCCAATAGGGATTCTCTAGTAGCTGTAATGATTACTGGTAGACACATTATTCCCAATGTGAGAGAACCGGCTAAGATAGAAGCTCCCATCTTCATATATATTACGAAGAAGGCCATACCAAAAAGTCCATATATGATACTCGGTATCCCAGCTAAATTAACTATTGTAAGGTTGATAGTTCTTCTTATCCAATTGTCTTTAGAATATTCTACAAGGTAAACACCTGTAAGTATTCCAAATGGTACAGATACAACTATAGTTCCCAATGTAAGGTACAGACTTCCAATGATTGCTGGTAAAATTCCTCCTGCCCTCATCCCATCTTTTGGAGCCTGGCTTAAAAAATTCCATGAAATAGCAGGAACTCCTGTAAAGATTATATATCCTAAGATAAGAACTACTGGAAGTATAGAAAGTAATCCTATAGTCTTTATGAAACTTTCTATTATTTTTTCTCCTTTTCCCTTTAGTATGCTCATTATTTATCTCCTTTTAATATTTTTATTTTCCCATTGTTTTTCTAGATTTATGTATAAAGTGATCGGCTATTGTATTAGTGGCAAAACTGATAGCAAATAATATAAGGGCTACTGCGAAAAGTGAGTAATAATGAGTACTGCCCTGAACTACTTCTCCCATCTCAGCAGCAATAGTAGCTGTAAGTGTTCTTACTGGTGAAAGGATGCCAGAATCTAAGATAGGTGCGTTACCTGTTACCATAAGTACCGTCATTGTTTCACCGATGATTCTTCCAAATCCCAACATAATCCCAGCAAATATTCCTGGAAAAGCTGCCGGTAAAATAATCTTAATGATGGTTTCTAACTTATTTGCCCCTAAGGCTAAAGATGCTTCTTTGTAAGAATTATCAAGAGCTCTGATGGAATCATCCGATATACTTACCATAGTAGGTATCGACATAAAGGCTAATAATATACCCCCTGTAAGTGCAGTGAGCCCTGTATTTAACCCAAAGAATTCTTTGATAGGGTTAGAAAGAACATAGAGTCCTATATAACCCAGTACAACTGAAGGTAGAGCTGCCATGGTTTCTATAAGAACCTTAAGTCTTTCTCTCGTTTTTGAAGAAGCATATTCAGCTATATATATGGCTGTAATAATACTCAGGGGTACAGAAATACCTAATGCCACTAAGGTCACCCAGAAACTTCCCATAAATAAAGGAAGTAATCCATATTTATCAGAAAGAGAGATCCATTCCTTTCCTAAGAAGAAGTTTCCTATAGGGAAGCTGGTAAAAAACTTCATACTGTTTGTAAAAACAAAGAAGAATATTAAAAATACAATTATTATGTTAAATCCTGCTATCCCGAAGATACTATTCTTCATAAGTAAATCTTTAGTTTTTCTTATATTCATTATTCTGTCTCCTTATTTATAATTATTATCTTAAATTTATAACCGACATTTATTTTCAGTTATAAATTTTAAATAATAGAACTTTTTACAATAATCCCTGTATTTAGACAGGGATTATTGAATTATGTATCTATTTATTTAAATTATTTAGCTGGTACAAATCCTTCTGATTTTACAATTTCTTGTCCCTTTGGTGAAAGGGCAAATTCTACTAATTTAGCTTCGTCACCTTTTCTGTCTCCATCAACATACCAGTAGATCTCTCTTGCAATAGGATAACTCTTATCTGCTACATTTTGGAAAGAGGGTTCTATTCCGTCGACAGCTACTTCGTTAACAGAATCTTCCATATATCCCATACCGATATATCCTATGGCATATTTATTAGATTTTACTTCTTGAAGTATCGCTTGATTCGAAGGCATGTATAGTGTTTTAGTTCCATACTCTTTAGTACTTTCTTTTTTACCGTTTCTGACAATTGCTTCTTTGAAGTAAGAGTGTGTTCCTGAAGAAGAGTCTCTAGATAAAACGACAATCTCAGCGTCTTCTCCTCCTAATTCATTCCAGTTAGTGATTTCCCCTGAGAAAACTTTTCCTAATGATTCTTTATCTAAGTCTGCAACTTTATTATCGTGGTTTACAATAACAGTAATTCCATCAAATCCAAGTACAATCTCCTCTATGTTGATACTACTTTCTTTAGCTTTTTGCAGTTCCTTTTCTTTTATAGATCTAGAAGCCATTGCGATATGAACTGTCCCGTTTAATTTTGCTGCTATACCAGTTCCAGATCCTCCCCCTGTAACTGCAATCCTTGCTCCTTTATTTTCTTTCATGAATTCTTCTGCAATGGCCTGAGAGGTATTTAATATTGTATCTGAACCCTGTAATTTAATTACCTCTGATTTAGTTTTTCCCTCTCCACATGCTACAAAGAGTAGTAATGATGCACCTAATAATATTTTCTTTAACATTTCATAACCTCCCAAATTTATTTATTTCTTATATTTAGAAGTTTACGATATCTGTGTAAAAATAATATTTATATGGAGTAAAGATCGTGTAAAAATAAAATTACAGTGTAAAATTATTGTAAAAAATCAACGTGGTGTTACAGCCAAATAAGTATAATTTTGTATAAAAAAAAGCTATCCTAAGATAACTTTTTTTGAAATATTCTATCCTCTAAGTCTTGCAGGAGAATCAATTACCAAGGTAACAGGACCATCATTTAAAAGATCCACCTTCATGTCGGCACCAAATTCACCACTTTCTACATGAACTCCTAATTTTTTACATCTATCTATAAATTCTTCATACATAGGAATAGCTTTTTCTGGTCTGGCAGCATCTGTAAACCCTGGTCTTCTTCCCTTTTCACAGTCACCATAAAGGGTAAATTGTGAAACTATTAGAAGGCTTCCGTCTACATCGGTCAAGGAATTATTCATCTTTCCATCCTCATCTTCAAATATTCTAAGTCCTATGACTTTATTAACCATCCACTCTAATTCCTTCATATTATCATCTACGTGGATACCTAATAACAGTAATAATCCATTGTCTATTTTTCCAATTACACTTCCTTCTACTTCTACACTTGCCCTTGAAACTCTTTGTAAAACGACTCTCATATCCTGTTCCTCCTAGTAATCTTTCAAAAATTTATGATTAAAGCTATTATTTTTGTATTTGAAATATTTCCTCTAATTTCTTAGCTACTCCATCGTCTGTATTGTTTCCAATAACTTCTAGATGCGGTAACGTTTCTTTTAGTGTCTGGCTTCCGTTTTCCATTATGAATCCTTTTCCTACCAGTCCTAACATCTCTAAATCGTTTAATCCGTCACCAAAGGCTATTGTTTCTTCAATTTTGATATCTTCTAATTTTAAAACTTCTACTATGGCAGTTCCCTTAGATACATCTTTGGCCATTACTTCCAAACAGATAGGGAGTGACATAGTTACATTAAGCTGATCAGGATAAAGTCCCTTGATTTTTTCTTCTAATTGCGACATTACCTTTGGATCTTCGTGAAGGTAGAAAAACTTAGTAATTTTGGTATTTTTTAGATCTTCAAAATTAGCTAAAGTATAGGTAAACCCAGATTCAGTATGAAATTCTTCCGTCCACTGAGCTTCTTTTTCTGTATACCAATGATCTCCAGCATATAGATTAACGTAAATTTCCTCATCTAGTTTAAGATCGATTATCCCTCTTGATATAGATAGGGGAAGATCTCTAGCTAAGATCTCTTTATTTTCTTCATCATGGACTCTAGCCCCGTTAGAGGTAATCATAATGCTGTCTAAATCCAATATTTTTTTTATAGCTAATACATCGGTATGGTGTCTTCCAGTTGCGATGAAAAATTTAACCCCACTATCGATGATAGATTTAATAACTGTTTTAGTATAGTCTGAAATTTTATGTTCTGAATTTAAAAGTGTACCATCCAAATCAGAAATAACTGCTTTATATTTCATAAGTATAATCTCCTTTTTTTCTTATTATTATAGCATAGATTGGTCTAAAAAAATCTAGCCTTTAACCTTGTTAAAAATAAAAAAAGAAATCCAAGAAACTCTTAATTAATTTTAGGAGTTTTTTTGTGGAAAAAATCACTAAATAATGGTATTATTTATCTATTGAATAAAGATTTATAGGGGGATTTATTTTGAATATAGAAAGAATATTAAATAAAGAAAAATTAGATCGAAGTGATTTGATCGACTTAATGAATACAAGTTCAGCAGAGGATATAGAAAAAATATTCAAAAAAGCTTATGAAGTTAAGTTAGAAAATATTGGGAATAAAGTTTATTATCGTGGACTCATAGAAATCAGTAATGAGTGCATTAAAAACTGCCTTTATTGTGGAATTAGACGAGACAACGATAATGTTGAAAAATTTAGAATGACCAAAGAACAGATCTTAGAAGGGGCTAAGTGGATATATGAAAATAACTATGCATCTATAGCTATTCAAGCTGGAGAGAGGTGTGATGAAGAATTTGTTAACTTTATTGAGGACGTTGTAATTGGAATAAAAGAGATTTCTAACAATAAATTGGGGATTACTCTATCCCTCGGGGAACAGACATATGAAACTTATAAAAGATGGTACGATGCAGGAGCTCATAGATATTTACTTAGAATTGAGAGCTCTAATAAAGAGATCTATGAATCTCTTCACCCAAAAGATCCTCTTCACAATCATGAGACTAGAATAGAATGTCTAAGAGACCTTAGAAAAGCTGGATATCAAGTAGGTACGGGAGTAATGATTGGTTTACCAGGTCAGACTACAGAAGATTTAGTGGATGATATATTATTTTATGAGAAGATGGATATAGATATGATAGGTATGGGGCCTTATATCCTTCATGATGATACTCCCATGGGGAAAAAGGAAAAAAATAATATCTTAGATAAGAAAAAAAGAGTGGAATTAGGGTTAAAGATGATAGCCTTGACGAGAATCTACTTAAAAGATGTTAATATCGCAGCAACTACTGCTCTTCAGGGATTAGATCCTCTTGGCAGAGAGAAAGGATTAAAAGCGGGAGCTAATATTTTAATGCCTATTACAACTTTAAAAGAGCATAAGGCTAAATATCAACTTTATAACAATAAACCATGTATAGATGATAATGCTGATCAGTGTAAAAGTTGTCTAGGAAAGAGGGTTGAAAGTGTAGGAGATGAGATTATTTATAACAACTGGGGAGACTCTCCACATTTTAAAAAGAAACTGCTTAAATAACTTAGTTTAAAAGATATAAGAGAAATTAAAAAGAGGAAAGTTTAGAGTATATCTAGCTTTCTTTTTTTATTGTCTAAGAAATTATAAAAATCTGAATAGTACTTGTTTGGATGAAACGTTATATTGCTTTTTTATTGATAATTCTGTTTTTTAAAAGACTTTCTTTTTATTAGACAGTAAAGAATATTATGGGTAAATAAAAAAGCTGCTATTAAAAGCAGCAATAAATTTATTTGAAATGACGCACCTAATAGGCATTATTTAAACCTATTTCTATTCATTAAACCCCCATTTTTATTAGGGTTTAATATCAATATTTTACGCGTTTTTTTGAGAAAATTATTTTTTGTCCCCAAACTGTCCCCACGGGATCAATATTTTTAGTATATAATTTGACTCAATTTCTACCTCTAAAGTAATTAAAAAAGATCCTAATTTTTTTAGGATCTTTTATTAGTTTCTGGGGCTTCAAGCACTCTAGTGAGTGCTGTAGTTTAGACCATTTTAAACCTCTATTATTATACTTTTATTTTTCATCCAATTCATTTTCTATTTCCTCTATACTAGGTAACGAGGACTTCAATTCTTTAGGTAAGTTTTGTGTTAATTGATATTCACTAATCCCCATAGGTTTATTTATGTCTTTTAAAGAATACTCTACAACTGTATTATTTTTAGACTGACAAATTAATAAACCTATAGTTGGATTATCTAATTCTTCAGCGAGTAAATCATCGACTACTGACACATAAAAATTTAATTTACCTGCATATTCAGGCATAAACTTACCTGTCTTTAACTCTATAACTAAATAGGAACGTAATTTTATATGGTAAAAGAGTAAGTCCATATAAAATCATCACCATTTACTGTTAATTTATATTGTCTCCCTACATAAGAAAAGCCAGATCCTAGTTCTAATAAAAATTTGGTTATATTTTCAACTAAAGAATCCTCTAACTCTCTCTCGTTGTAACCCTTTGTAAGAGTCAAAAAATCAAAACAATAGGGATCTTTTAATGTTTGTATAGCCAAATCAGAATGGATATCAGGAAGTTTTTCTTTAAAATTAGTTATCGCAACACCTTGTCTGGCATATAGATTGTATTCAATTTGATTCATCAAAACATTTCTAGACCAATTATTTTCTATTATTCCGTTTATGTAAAAAATAGCTTCTTCTATATCTTTAATTTTTTGAATAATCAGTATGTTATGACCCCAAGGAATTTGAAATATTCTTTCTATTTTAAATTGCGAAACAACTTGTTTCGTAATTTCATTTTTGAATATCCAATATTTATACCACTTTCTCATATGTTCTAAATTCCTTATAGAAAACCCTTTGATATTAGGGAATTCTTTTTGTAGATCTTTGCTAATTTCTTTTATAAATCCACTTCCCCATTGTTCGATTTAGTTTAATTTTTTAAATTTGATTTTTTAAAATATTAATGGCAAACTTGAATTGGTAAAACTAAATAATAAATGTGGTGTGAAATGATAGTTAGAAAATTAAAAGATACAGAAGCTGAACAAGTTAAGGATTTATTTTTATATTATATTGATCAAGTTAAAGATCTTGAGATTATCTCACTAAGTAAATTTAGAGAAATTTCTAATAATGGTTTGGTTTATTTAATGCATTCAATTACGGAGCATCAGAGTCCATCGTATAATGATACACTAAAAATTGATGACATAAACTAAAAAACTAGGGCAATCAGCCCTGATACAAAATAACTGCTAGATCATTTTTTATATCCACATATTCAATATAAAATTGATTAAAAATCAAAATCTAAGGAGGTTTTCTATGAATAAAACTATTTTGATTCTTACTTTGTTAATATCTTTAAGTATGAACACTTTTTCGTCATCATACTCTCCTAAAATTGAGGAAGTAGCAAGAGGACAGGGTATCATATGGGCTTTTGATTTTCTGCCCGGGGGTAATATTTTATTTACAGAGAGGGAGGGAAGATTAAAACACCTTGATCTGGAAACGAAGGAGATCACTGAAATAACTGGGATACCAGAGGTTGAAACTGTGGGGCAGGGGGGCTTACTGGATATCCATATAGATAAGAAGCTTCAGGTGTTTTTAACATATTCAGCTAGGGATTCAGAAGCAGGTCTTACCACTGCTGTCTACAGTGCCCGATGGGAAGATATGAAGCTGGTGGAGGGAAAGACTATATTTATAGCCACAACGAAAAAAAACAATGAGGGCCGGCACTTTGGGAGCAGGATAGAGGAGAGCAGCAGGGGAAACCTCTTTATCACAGTAGGTGACAGGGGAGAGAGGGAGTATGCACAAGAGCTAGATTCCCACCAAGGTAAGGTCCTCAGGATAACCAAAGAGGGAGAAGCAGTGAAGGATAATCCTTTTACCAAAAGAAAGGGTACCCTCCCTGAAATATATAGTTACGGACATAGAAACTCCCAGGGAATCTTCTATGACAGGAGTAAGGATGAGCTCTGGATAAATGAACATGGACCCCGTGGCGGAGATGAGATCAACTTAGTAGAACCTGGGAAAAACTACGGCTGGCCTGTGATTACCCACGGACGTGAGTACTGGGGACCTAGTATCGGCGTGGGAACTGAAAAGGAGGGAATGGAACAGCCTCTCTATCACTTCACCCCGTCCATTGCCCCTTCAGGTCTTTTTATCTATAGCGGAAAGATGTTTAAAGATTGGAAGGGAAGCTTTTTCTCAGGAGCCCTTAAACTGACACATCTAAACAGACTTTATGAAGAAGATGGTAGCTGGAAGGAGGAGCGGATAGATACTTTCGGAAAGGAACGGGTACGGGCTATAAAAGAGGCTCCAGACGGATCGATTTTTGTGGGTACAGACTCTGGCAGGATTATCCGTCTCTTCTTCTAGGGACTCTTTCTACAACATTATTTTCTCTATTTTTGATTTTTTTCATACTAAGATGAAATATCAAAAATCAAAAAGAGGGTGACCCTTTTGGATCACCCTCTTTTTAATTAATATTTTTTATTGTATAGTGAATAACACTAAATTTATAGTGTGATTATAAGTTTGATTCTATTCGTTTTCTTCTTCTTTTTTATTTATAGTAATAGGATCACCTGAATTTGTATTGTCTAAAAGTATATCTTTAGATATTTCCTCTGTTGTCCCATCTGGATGAGTAATTGTTAAATTAACACTGTCTTGAGCACTCTTTATTAGGCGTACATTTTGTACTACGTATGTACCGTTTCCAGTTGCTCCATTTTTTACTGCTCCCGATGTCAGTTCAAAATAGGAAACAGGTTCTGTTATTTCAAAAGAATATTCATCTGAATACGACCCTGAATCTCTATAACTGCTCTGTGTAGCGATTGCTTCTCCATTTTTATCATAGGCAGTAATGTTTACTTGAGTAGCGTTTCGACTATTTTCATCAAACCATGAACCTAATCCATCTAGAGTAAAAATAACCTTATTGATATCTTCTCCGTCTACAGCTATTTGTAATGAGTTATTTTTATTTAGTCCTGAGCTAAGATTAGTAGACCCTATTCCATTTCCTTGAGCCCCTGCTCCATTAAATTCTTTTAAATTTCCATTAGCAACTGTAGTAGTAACAATTGTTCCATCCTCTAATATTAATACTGCTTCATTTCCGGTGACGCTTCCCCAATCACTTAACTTAGCTTCATCTCCATCTGCAGTTCCTATATTTATTTGATTTGCATTCCCTGAAACATTATCTGAATCTGGAATATATCTTATTTCTGTATCTGATGAATAGACCTCTCCATCTACAATATCTTCCCATTTTCCATCTTCATTTTTAAATTGTAATTTTCCATAAGATAGACTATCACTACTATTATAAGTTAATTTAGATATAGCCGGTGTTTCTCCACCCCATATTTCATATTCTTCATCTTTTGTATATGCTCCATCTGGTAAATTAGCGTAGATTTCTCCTTCATCCTTATTATATACCCAACCACCCACATTACTTCTTGAATAAGTAACTTCAGAATTAGCTTTATGACTAACCCCTTCTTTATCTGTAAATGAAGGGGTAGGTTCAATACTGTAAGCTTTCAATAAACCTGGATTTAATTTATCATATAAATTTGGGAACTCATCTAAGAGAGATTCGTCTAAAGATAACCGAGATCTGATTACTCCTAAATTATGTTGTACTTTAGCTACTGTACCCTTTCTCATTTCTTTTATTAATTTTGGTGCAACAGTTCCAGCGAGAACACCGGTTATAGCTACTACAATTAATACTTCAAGTATTGTAAATCCTTTTTTTAAATTATGTTTCATAAAATCACCTCAATATATATATTGAGTATACCATAAACAATAATCAAATATAAAGTTCAAATAAAAGAACGCTAAATTTATAGTGTTTTTCTAAGTTTGACTCTATTAATTTTTAAGTGAAAGTTACAAAAGTGTTATTTTGAAACTTTCATATTGTTTTCTTCATCTTTCCCCAAACAATTAAAATATCTGAAATTAATATCTTTTCAATCCTAGCCCACCCCTACAGTTTGGTAAATTCTAGTATATGAGGTTATATATTGACTAACAACCTTACGTAGTGCTATAATCCTTTTGTAATAAAGGTTAAAATGGGATAATGATGAGTAAAACAATAAGAGATAGTAAGGCGGTGAACGATTCATTGATAACAACAGTAAAAGACCAAGGAGTGACTTTGAAAATATTTTATTGTTTAATAGAAAAATTTAATCAACAATACGAGTACGAGCCTTTACAACTAACAAAATCAGAATTATGGGATTTATGCGGATTAACAGGGGAGTATAATAGTAAAGATATACATAAATTAATAGAAGTATTGACGAGATCTGAAACTTATAATTTAAAAGGCAAAAATATCATTAATGGGGCTATATTTGTTATTGAAATACTAGCTAGTGGAAATATAGATATACATATACCAAAGCCATTTAGAAAACATTTATCTTATGAAAGAGATATGAAATTAATGACTAAAGCAAAAAAGAGAGAGAGAATGACTATTGAGGGTTTAGATGATTACGATAGAGAAGTAAAAATGAAATCTAAAGAATTAGTTTTATTAAATAAAGCACATATTTTAGGGCTTACAGGAAAATATAATATAAGGCTTTACACTCTTTTAAAGCAATGGGATAAAATAGGTAGATATGAAAAATCTTGGGGAGAATTTAAAAACATAATGGAAGTACCAAATAGTTATAAATCTAGTGATATAGACAAGCATGTTTTAAATAAAGTTAAAACAGAACTATTAAAAGCAAATATAAAGATCACCAAGATAGAAAAGATAAAAAAAGGTAGAAGTATAGATAAAATAAGAATATTGTTTAAAACTGTTTAAGGAGGTTGTAAGATGAAGTGGGATAAATTCGAGAAAATGTGCAAAGACAAAATTACTAGAAAAGAGCAGAGAGCTTTAGTAAAGAAGGCGGTTGATGAAATTAAAAAAGATGAAGAGAAGATGATAATAATAGTGTTAGCTAAAGCGTTGAGTATAAATCTCAAGAATAGATAGTTAATTTATAGATTTAAAGAAAAAATCTATAAATTAAAATCCTGGCATTCCTAGTTAATAAAATGTACTTTTGTTAACTAGGGATCATAATGGGGAAATAAAGATATTAGTTATTAAAGTCATTCTTTAAACATAAAAACAAATTCTTATTTGTTCTAGTAAATAAAAAGCACACTATTTTTTTTTAGTGTGCTTTTTAACATTATTTTTACAATATTCGGATATTTAATTCTTCAAATATTCATTAAATATTACGTCACCTATTTGAACAATAGCTTCATTTCTCTCAACAAATGTTGCATCCGTTTGAGTTAAATAGACACTGATAATTATAGGAGTTCTATCTTCAGACCAAACTACTGCTGTTATACCTCGAGAGCCATACCCTCCGGCACCTGATCTGTCTGCAATAAGATATTTTTTAGGAAGAACCGCTCTAAAGAGGTTATCTGCGACCTTATTATCCATCATCCATTTTTTTAGTTGCTCTTTTGAAGTGTTAGATAATACTTTTCCATATAATAATTTATTTAGGGTTTTTACAATAGCCTTTGGGGTTGTAGTATCACGTTCATCCCCTTTTAAAGCTTCATTAAGTTCCGGTTCTATTCTATCTATTCTAGTTGTAGTATCACCTATTTCTCTTAAAAATTTAGTTAATTCTTGAGGACCCCCTAAATTTTCTAACATTATATTTGCAGCGGTATTGTCACTCATTGACATAGCTGCTGAACAAACTTCATTTAATTTCATTGTCTCACCTACAAACTCTTTTGTAACTGGAGCATAGCTAAGAATTTCATCCTCATGTATACTTATCTTTTTTTCTAATGATAACAATCTTTGATCTGTTTTATATAAAATATTTGCCGCTGCTAAAGTTTTAAATGTACTCATCAATGGAAACCTTTTGTCACCATTATACTCTGATATTCTATGATCTTTAGTATCATATACAGCCACACCAACATTTGCACCTAGCCTTTTTTCTACCGCAGTTATCTCTTTGATAACTACATTAGGAAGTTTATTTGCAAACGTAATTGAATTTACTAGTAACATACAAACTACAGGAATAAATTTTACTATTTTCTTTATCATACTCTTCTCTCCTTCATATATATTTTTCATTGTTATATTATAATAACAATGTTTTAAGAGGAGTTCAAATTTTTTATAATCAAACTAAAAAAACTAAATTCTAAACATACTATTTAATTTTCAATGTCCACCAAAACAACTCGCTTATAGAATTTGCCCTTCTAAAAACCTTAAACTGAAATAATTTAGTCTTATGATTCCATGGCGCTATCTTAAATTCTAATCCTTTTCCTTTGAGTTTAAATCCTCCAAACACAGCGACACCTTATATTTATCCAGTTCACTGTCTATCTGATCATTGGAGGTCAAATAATCACGGACAAAATTCAAAGAAAATCCAAAGAGAAGTGAAAAAAACTACTAAGAGAACATTAAATGTTAATATAACTCTTCTTAAATAGTGTCTATTAGAGGTTGTAAGCTTTCAAATCATAATAAAATTATGGTATATTTTATTATAGGAAAAAATCACCTACATAAATGTAGATATATAATTTTTTATCTATTATTAACAATTAAAAAGGGCATAGAAAGAGGAGGAGATTAAATGATATTATTATGGACTAAAGAAAACTGCATTGCAAAAATAAAAATAAAAAATTTAGGGTATGATACTCTTCACGTCACTTCTTTTGAGAAAATGATTGAATTACTTAGAAATAATCCAACAATTAATTTGCTTATAATTGATGTCGATTCATTTGATAATGTTATAATTTTTCTAGAAGAAATTTTAGCAATTAAAAATATTCCTATTATATACCTTACGTCAAAACACGAAAGATCTTTGGATGAAAAATATAATAATACTGCTTGTTATGGATATCTCTATAGTAATTCTAATAATTTTGTTTTTGATTCTACAATTAAAATGGCTTTTAGTTTTTTTGAAAAAAACAAAAAATTAAAAAAGTTGGAAGGACAGTTAAAAAAAGGTGAAATAGAATATCAAAATATATTTAAAAATCATCACGCTATAATGTTAATTATAAATCCTAAAACTGGGGATATCATTCGAGCTAACCTTGCCGCTAGTAATTTTTATGGATGGAGTCAGAAAGAACTAAGGAATATGAATATAAGAGATATAAATACGCTAACTAAAGAACAAGTTAAAGCTAAGATGCAATTAGCAAATTCAAAAAATAAAGCCCAATTCTTCTTTAAGCACAAATTATCTGATGGAACTATTAAGGATGTTGAGGTGCATTCAGGATCAATGATGATAGAAGGGAATAAAATGCTTTTTTCTATTATTTACGATATAACCGAACGTAAACAGGCTGAAAAAAAAATTAAATACTTTGCTTACTTTGATTCATTAACAAGTTTACCTAATCGTAAAATGTTTTCTGAAAAATTAAATCAAGCAATTTTGAATTCAGAAAAAAATAATTTAAAATTTGCTCTTTTTTTCATGGATTTAGATTCTTTTAAAAATGTTAACGATTCCTTTGGGCATCTTATAGGAGATCAACTTCTCATTAACGTCGCAAAACGTCTAAAAAAAAGTCTACGTAAAGATAGTAAAATATTTCGTTTAGGTGGAGACGAATTCGCAATAATTGTAGAGGACATTACTACCTATCAAAAGATTTCTATAATTTGTAATAGAATACTTAAAGAATTAGAAAAACCTTTTATCCTTAACAATAACGAAGTGTCTTCTTCTGTCAGCATAGGTATTTCTATTTATCCTGATAATGGGTTAGATGCTAAAACTATTTTAAAAAACTCAGATAAAGCAATGTATAACGTAAAAAAATCTGGGAAAAGGGGATATAAATTTTATTCTTCAGAGATAATTTAAATTTTTCTTTATTTATAAATTTTTTTCATATTCTTCAAATTATTTTATTAGCTAGAGTAATTATTGAATAAATTAGAATAGAAAATAAAAAAGATCCTAATTTTTTAGGATCTTTTATTATTTGAATTTTCATAGTTCTTCTTTAAAAAAGTCCACAATCTGTAGGCTTTTATTTTTAGAATAAAATAGATACCATAGCAAGTATCGTTATGAACCTTTAAGTTTAAACATTTAAATACTTCTTTTTTCTAATTAGGCAACAAGTTATTGCACAATTGTAGATCAATAAAGATAAAAGTTTCTCATGTACTTTTTATTTTAGGATAATGCATTAACTTTTCTAATTTTTTAAGGTATAATGAGTTGATTTTCTTTTATAAAATTCAAAATGATTTTTTCTTGATTATTTAGTATTTTCCCAGTACTTTTGAGTTTTCCAGTACTTTCGTTTCTAAATAATCTAACTCCTACAAAATCATTTATCTCTTCTATAAATGGCTCTTTTAACCCTGCTTTTAAACATGATATTCTAAAAAATAAACTTCACGATTATTTATACTAGATTCTCCAACTCTAACAACTTTAGCTCCGAGCTTAGAGTAGAAATTTACAACTTCTGGAGTAGCAACTAGAGAAAAAGAAGCAATAGATTCTTTTTTACAATAAGAAATTAAAAAATACCACATTATTTGCCCATATCCGCTACCTATCAAGTTAGAAGATATATAAAAATGATTAAGAGTTTTACTAAGAGTTTCGAGAGAAAAAAAGCCTAAAATATTTAAAGAATCTTCTAAAATTAGGACATGATTATTTTCTATATATTTTTCTGTCACTGAATACTGTTCTTTAAATATATCAAGAAATTCTTGCCCAAATCCCCAGTAACCTTCAGAAGAAACAGCTAAATTTGTTAAGAATTTTGCTTCAGTTGGTATAGCTAGCCTAATATTCATAATATCAACTCCCATAAATACATTTAATATTTTATACCTTTATTAAAAAAAATATCAAGAACAATTAAGAATTTGTTTCTAGATTTAATGATTGTTTCAATTTAAAAAATAATAAAAGATCCTAATTTTTTAGGATCTATACTTAACTTTCATCTTCTACTATCTTTTTTAACTCTTCTTTAGAAGGGAGGACTGTATTATATCTACTAGCAAAAATTTGTGTGTTATTTTCAGGGAGAGTTATCTCCACCAAAGTATCATTTTTATTCTTACATATAATTATTCCAATAGTTTTATTTTCATCCTCTAATTTTACATATCTATCATAATAATTTACATACATTTGCATCTGTCCTATATCCTGGTGTTTCAATTTTCCTATTTTTAAATCTATAACTACAAAACATTTTAATATTCTATTATAAAATACTAAATCTACAAAAAAATGTTCTTCATCAAAAGTAAATTTTACTTGTCTACCTTGGAATAGAAACCCTTTTCCTAATTCCATGATAAATTTTTCTATATGGTTTATAATAGCCGTTTCAAGATCATTTTCACTATATTTTGTCAAACCTTCCAAACCTAAAAATTCTAAAACATATGGATCTTTCACTAAATTTTTAGGTTTTTCAATTAATTGCCCTTGTTTTGACAATAGTTTTATTTCTTCTTTATCACGACTAAGTACTAACCTTTCATACAATCCTGTATCAAACTGTCTTTTAAGTTCTCTCAAACTCCAATTATTATTAGTCGATTCTATCTCATAGAAATTACGTTCCTCTAAACTGTCTATCTTGCATAAGAATATATAGTGGGACCAACTCAATTTGAATTGGGCAGACAGTGTCTGCCCAATTGAATATTTTTGATAAAACATTCTCATTTGTTTTAAATTTCTCTCTGAAAATCCTTTTCCAAATTCTAAAGTTAACTTTTTAGAAAGAGTTTCTAGTAATTTCTTTCCGTATTCAGCTCTCTTTTTTCCTTCTTGCTCCTCCACTACTATCATCCTACCTATTTCAAAATAGGTGTTAACCATAGCACTGTTTATTACTTTATTTACATTTTTTCTAGCTTGTTGGAGTAACTCAGAGATATTTTGATAAATATTATTATTTACGTTTACTCTTTCATTTTTTTTTTTGATTTCCATTTATTCCTCCAATCTGTCATTTCTTAATTAATTTTATATATTAACTTTTAGCATAAATTTATATTGTCTTTTTAAGCTCTATTTTCTTACTGTCTCAAATGGAAGTTATAAAAGGGTTATAGCCTGCGCCTTTGCCCTCTCTAGCCTCTTACTAATATGATTTATAGTCTTAATATCATCATTAATCATCTTACTAAACTCTCTTATTTGAGTATCTGATACTTTGCTGATATCTGGTATTATTATATTCCTATGTTCATCATACATTGTCACGCCCTGTATCGTATAACCTTCTTTAAAGTCCTTATGACCCGCTAGTACTATGGTAGTAAGATGTATATCATCTCCACTTCTATCTAATATTAACTTAATTTTAGATTCCTTAGGGATATTCTTGAAATTATTTTCAAAATACTTTTTATCATCTTCTAACCTTGTTTCCTTATCTCTATCATCAGTGTGAAGTTTTATAATACTCATTAGTAATTCATCATTCTCTACATAGTCATAAATACTTGAAACACTATCCTCTAAGACTTTGAGTTCTACTCCCATCGTCAGAGTAGAAATTAATAATAACCCCATTAATATTTTTTTCATTCCTTAACTCCCTTTTTTTAATTACTTTATTGCTCTTAATTATAATCTTTACTTAATATATTTGGTATTGAGGTTAAGATTAATACAATCTATATATTAAGTTCTTTTTTTACACTTTCTAAATTATAATCAATCATTTTCTTATAGCCTAAAAATTCTTCTCTTAACTCCTCTTTGAAATCTTTATAAAAATTATTCTTAAATTTTATAAAAACATATTTTTTAAATTTCTTTGTTCTGTATAATTTTCTTTTATAAGCATCTAAATCTATAAGAACTAATTCTCCTTCACTATTCAGTAAGGCTCCGTCAGTATTATAATCAGTTGGGTATATTTTGTTTTTTAATATTATTAAAAAGTAGTCAAAAAAAGTCTGAAGAAGTTCCTTAGTATAACCACATTCGTGCATATGAATCCCTGCTTTTTCAGTTACATATAATGATTCTCTCTCAAAAAAAGAAGTTTTATTTATCGAAGTAGCCAAAGCTTTTGCATGTGGTATGTGTATTTTATTTAATTTGTTTGAGATATATTTATAATGAACTACAGGATCTTTTTTTAAACCAAAAGCAATGGGAATTTTTCTCCGACCATAGGATCTATATTTTTTGATATAGCAGGTTAATCCATATATATTTTCTACATAAACATTTTTTTTATCTCTGTCATTACTAATACACCTCTTGTTTTTTAATTCTTCATAATTAAAATAACTCTTAAAATAACTCTCTGGCAGCATCTCGAACCTCCTTTAAATAAAACTTTATTATTAATTTATTTTAATTTTACATTAGTTAGCAGATTTTTAATAGATACTTTATTAAAAAAAATTAATTTTAGTCCTAGAAATAATCTGCTATTAATAGTATAGTAATTATAGAAACAAATAAAATATTAGGAGGTTTAGAAATGAAAAGAGTTAAAATTTTATTAGGAATGTTATTTTTGTTATCTAGTATGTCATTTGCGACTGGATTTCAATTTAACGCAATGGGGAGTCAAATGCCAAAATCTGAAAATGTCAGTGGATTAAGATTAAATTTGCTTTATGGTAAAACAACTAATGTAACAGGATTAGACTTTAATCTAATTGCTTTAGGTGAGACTGAAAACTTCAAAGGGTTACAATTTGGACTTTTAGGCGCTAACAAAGTAAATAATTCATTTACTGGTGTTGGATTAGGTATTGCTAATTTACATAATGGATCATCGACTGGTGCTCTTTTAGGGTTAGTTAATATGAGTAATAATGTAAAAGGTGTACAATTAGGAACTGTTAACTACTCTACTGGAAGATCTACTGTAGATCTTGGATTAGTAAACATTTCTCAAGGTGCAGCTTTCCAAATGGGATTATTTAATATGACTAATGATCTTACTGGTGTACAATTAGGTTTAATCAATATGGCAAAAACTGGATTTTTACCAATATTTCCATTCATTAATATCGATGGAAGATTATTCTAGAATTAAAAAAATAAAGGTATCTCTAATTAATTAGAGATACCTATTTTTTAATAACTGTTTAATAGATTTTATCTGTTATATTTTTTTCAACATAATTAAAAAAATCATTGTATCTAAGCCTTCCCGAGACATTAGCAGGAATAACTGCTGTTCCATTTTCTCCTTTAATATTTCCTCCTCCTAAGAATGTATCTTTTCCATAGAGAGGGTTTTCAGGAGAGATAGGTAAAGAAATATGTGCTAATGAAAAAGTATTTTTAGACCATTTAAAGTCTAACTCATTATTCATGTCAATTTTTTGTCCATTACTATACTTTATCAGTTCAACCTTTTCTGTTTTATTCACCATATTACTCACCACTATAATATCGCCAATAATTTTAGATTCTTCTATTTCTTTTTCAAAGTTAATCTCTTTGATTTTAGATTCATATAAATCACTGTATTTTCTGTTAACATCAAAAATTGTAAGTTCATTTTTTTTATTCCTAATTTCCTCCAATACCTTAAATAGTTCTTGAGAGTCTACTGTAGCATCTTGAATAGACGTATAAGAATAAATTGGAGGTAAATCAGCTTTTTCGTTTTTACTAAGTTTTGAAAGGTTTTTTCGCGACTCTTTTATAAGAGTATATACCTGAGCTACAGAATTTTTATCAAAAGAATTATACTTAGCCATATCATATTCTGGATAGATATCTATCCATGCAAATTTATTTAACCCAGGAATCTTACTTACTAAGATATCTAAAAATACATATTTAGCCAAAGGGTCAATCCCCATTGCAGGGGAAAGCCAAAATACTCCATCTGGTCTTGGGAGTTTTTTGTCCTTACTTATGTCGTGGGTAATATATTGCAAAGTAGCGGTTGCTCCTGTGGAGAATCCCAACATATAGAATTTATAATTCTTTATTCCCTGAATTTTATTTTTAACTATTTTTGCTCCAAACTTTGCAGTTTTTGAAAAATCTTTCCAGTTTAAGTTTAGAAGTTCGCCAGGATAAGTTCCATGATAGGGATATCTTAAAGCCAACACATAATATCCCTTATCATAGAAAGTTTTTGCCATTTCTCTCATAGAATAAGGTGAACCTGTTAATCCATGAAGCATTAAAATTCCTCCCTTTGGATTTTTAGGCATCATCTCAAAAGATAGGTTAACATCTTTTTCCAAATGGCCATAAGGGGAACTTTGTGAGCCTCTAATGTATCTATTATAAGACCCCTTCTTTTTTATTTCAACTTCCTTATATATTTCTTCTAAAAATTTTTTTTCATCTGCTAAATAACTTTCGATATCACTATATTTGTCATAATCTAACTCTTTTACCTTACTGATTTTATGCCATGGCATAAGTTTTAAATTACTTTGTCTGTCTAAATATGCTCTTAAGATTTGAACTGTTATTAAGAAAAGCATTAATACAATTAACATTTTAACTATCAATTTAAATTTTTTCATATATAGCCTCCTAGCTTTTTCACGTTCATTCGATACCCGTATAATTATACATATATCTAAAAAGTGAAGATAAATCTTTGTTCACTTATATATATTCACAAAATTTAATATACATTTATTATCTAGATATTAATTGTATATTAAATTTTGAAAAATGATTAGTATCATTTGTGTCATTTTGATATATTTTTATTTGCAAATTTTTATGACCTGTATTCATTATAAGTTGTTCTTGAATTTTAGTTCTATCTACAGTATTGCTAAAGAATGGCTTTATAATAAAAAAGTTAATATAGCCATATGTAAATAAAATTAAAATAATTACCCAAATTGTTTTTTTCATATGTCCTCCATTTTAATGCACAACTTTATTAAGTTACGTATTAAAATTAACTAAAATGTTAAATTAAAGATAACTGGTAGTTATACTTAATATAAATATAGATTCTATAAGCTTTATAAGTCTATAGTTCTGTAGAATTGTTATTTTAAAAAAAATATATATAGCAATGATAACAACCGTTATCATAACAGGTGTTATTGTAACATAGCTTAGCTTAAAATAAAATTAAATAAAATTAATTCTTTTTTATTTTATTTTAGTGAAAAGAATGATTTTAAAGCTTTTAGAACCATATAAGAATGAAAAACAATTAGATGAATCAATTATAATGAAAAATTAATGTTAAATGACAGAAAAATATTTATTTAATTATCCTTTTTTCTCATTTCTTCTAATATTTTTCTTGCTATAGAATACTTAAACAGTTAAAAAAAAATAAAAAGTAACATTAAATATTATACAGCTAATATTGTAATCGCACACATTAGTGCCTACGTTTTTAAAAGTATTTAAAAAAGATCCTAATTTTTTAGGATCTTTTATTATTTAACTCTGGATTTATTAAATTGATCTTGAACTACATATACTTAGTAGTTTTCTACTATGTGACCTACTGGGATTAAAATGACTTTACAAATATTTCTCCCATCAGCTTGTGCTACTAGGATGCCTTTCTTTCTATTCATATAATTGTACAACAACAAAAAGACAACTAAATTTAGTCCATTTTAATAATATGCTTCATAAATTCATTCAACAATGGTGATAACCATTTATTTTTATGATATGATAGTTGAATTGAAAATTTAATTTTATCCCCATCCCCCTCAATAACTCTAATCTTTTTAGCTTCTATTAAATCTTCAACACAATATTGAGGTAGTAAGCTTATTCCAAGATTATTTACCACACATTGCTTTATGGCTTCAATACTTGAAAACTCCAATGTTCTTAATGGTGAAACATCTATATTGTAGAGGTAGTTTTGAAAAAAGTGTCTTAAAGCACATTCTTTTTCTGTAAAAATAAAACATTTTTTCTCTATCGCACCTTTATTTTCTCTGTTAATATTTTTAACATCAAACTCTTTACCACTAATAAATACAAGTCTTTCTTCACTAATTTTATGAGTTATTAAATCTTCAAAATCTCTTTGAGGTCCTAATGTAATAGTGAGATCAAGCTCACCAGTATATAATTTTTCTCTAAGCTTAGAACAGTTATCACTTATAAGTTTTAAATTAACATTTGGATAGGCACGATTAAATTGAGACAATCCTGAATTTAAACGGTATACGACCAGCGACTCCGAAACACCGATATTTAACTCTCCTTTTTCGTCCATTTTATCTACTGAAATATTCTTAATCATATCATAAATATTTAGCAACTTAACTACATACATGTATAATTCATTTCCTGTATCTGTTACATTTATTGTTTTTCCAAGACGATCAAAGAGAGGTGATCCTACCTCTCTTTCAAGGGATTGTATGTGCTCACTAACAGTTGATTTCCCATAATATAAACTCTCCGCTGCTCTAGAAAAACTTTTAAGTTCAACTACTTTTTTAAATGTTTTAAATTTACGAATTTCCATTTACTTAATCTCCTTTTATTTGATAGGTTCGCATTTTCCGAACTTTAAGTTCCAATACTTTGATTTTACTTGATTTTTGATACATGTTATTATAACATAGATTTGTTATTTTATTTATAAGTACATGATTTTCATTTCAAGGAAATATGTTATTTTATTTATGAATGTACTTATATATAAGAATCATGTGATAAAAAACCTTTGGAAATATTGGAATAAAAACTGTAGGTCTATAAATATCAGCCAGTTGCCTAGAGTTTGGGCGTTTTATTGATTTTAACTTAAATACATAACTTATAAAGTTGTGTGTATTTTTATTTTTTGTTTGAATGGAGGATAGTGTGAAAAGAGTAATTGGGATAATCGTTTTAAATTTAGTTTTACTTACCTATAGCTATGCCGGTTTTTCTGTGATAAGACCATCAAATGGCTGAGTGGACAGATTATAAATAAGTACTTATAGATCTAAATCTGGATAAATTACCAGGGCATTAAAAATAAGCCAGATTGATAGTGAAAATAATCACGAAGGAGGTGTTTATGAAAATTAAATCAAAGGAGTCGTTAAAAATCGTTGGATGTTATATTTTCTTTTGTGTTTTATGGATATTGTTTTCTTATGAAATTCTACATCAGATGAAACAAGGTACAGATTTATATAAAACCCTTCAAACTTATAAAGGATCATTTTTCATCCTTTTAACCTCAATTTTATTGTTTAAGTTGATTCAAAACAGTTACTTCAAAATTCAAGCCCTGGACAGCCAGCTTCAAAATCGTATCTCAGAGTTAAAGTATAGTCAAATAGAGGTAAACGATATGAATAATGCTATAGATAAACTATTTGATATTTCTTTGAAGATGCTTGACCCGGATAAGTGTAGCGAAAAAACATTTATAAAAAAAATATTTAGAATTGCTTCCAAGTTAGTCTCAGAAAGTGATCTTGGGAGTGCTTTTGTTGTCAGAGAGGGCAATCTAAAGTTTATAGACTCTATGGGGTTTAATCTGGATGAATTAAATGAAATGTTTACAGAGAAAAATCTTTATTCTTTCTCCTCAAAACGTGTAATCGTTAATAGAAATTGTGAAAAGGAAATAAAAAAGAAACTAAAGAATAAAAATTCCTCATTGAAAGATGTAAAAGAATCTATGTATATAGGAATATATGCAGATAAAAATATTATCGGGGGCTTTAACCTGGATATAAGTAAGGGTTCTAATGAGTATTTTACAAAAGAAACCATCTATAAGATTCAGATGATTCAAAACATTTCCAATAAGTTTTACAATCTAAAAAAGGCTAGTGATTACAGGTTTGAAATGCAAAATGATGTTGTCCAGTCTTTTATAACAGCCTTGGAATTCCACGACCAGTATACAAGAGGACATTCAGAATCGGTGGGATCATACAGCGTTAAACTAGGAAATTCATTGAATTTGGATGAAAAACAATTGGATGAACTGTACTGGGCTGCTCTCCTGCATGATATTGGAAAAATCATCATACCCAGCGAGACACTGAATAAAGAAGGGGAATTAACCGATGCAGAATATGAAATAGTAAAAAATCACTCGAAAGTAGGAGCTGAAATAGTTAGAAATAGCAGCAGTTTAAAAGAGGTCTCTCAATATATATTATATCACCACGAACGTTGGGATGGTAAGGGATATCCTGAGGGGTTAAAAGGAGATGAAATCCCATTGA
This sequence comes from Psychrilyobacter atlanticus DSM 19335, assembly GCF_000426625.1. Classification (NCBI taxonomy): domain Bacteria; kingdom Fusobacteriati; phylum Fusobacteriota; class Fusobacteriia; order Fusobacteriales; family Fusobacteriaceae; genus Psychrilyobacter; species Psychrilyobacter atlanticus. The sequence goes on from NZ_KE384548.1 coordinate 429,403, forward strand.
TATCCCAAATCATATCTGTAGCCGATACGTGGCACGCCATGACATCAGAAAGACCATATAAAAAAAAATTATCTAATGATGAAGCCATAGACGAACTTATTAGAAATAGAGGTACCCAGTTATCACCTAAGGTTGTAAGTGTTTTTATGAAAAATAAAAACTATTTTACCAGTTAGAATCTAATTTTAAAAATAAAAAGGAGAAAATTTAATGAAAAATAAAAAGGTTATCCATTTTATATCCCTATCCATCATTATTATACCCATATTTTTGGTCTATTATTTTTTGAATTACAAGGAAAGTATATGGAAAGATCCAGGTTTTCATTACTACTATGTTATTTTAAGCTCTTCAATAGCCGTAGCAGTTAGCTGGGTTGCATTCAAAGAGTATAAAAAAACAAGATCTAAAAGAATCTTTTTAATTTCCTTAGGATTTCATGGAGTAGGAGTGCTTTATACTTTTCATGCCTTCATAACACCTGGAAAATCACTCTTTACATTTTCAGATATCCAGACTCATATCAAAGCATTTATTTTTTTTGGAGACTCAAGCAGATTATGGATAGCTCTAATGCTTTTTTCTCCTGAAATACTTAAGGGAAAGGACGATAAAAAAAATTATAGTTCCAAAGTATTGCTTGTAAGCGGATTAATATTGATATTATTTTCAGTAATTGTATCATTAAACCCGGAAATTCTTCCGAATGCTAAAACCAGTGATGGGAAAGATACCGTTTATTCAATTTTATTTAAAGTAGTTACATTAATTCTTTTGGGAATAACTGCTTTAAAGTATTTTTATTCATATAAGATAAAACCTAATTTATCGGTTTTATCTCTATTAATCGGTGTTTTATTGATAATGGAAACAGTGGTAACATTTATGATTTCTAAACCATGGGGATCAGTCTGGTGGCTGGCTCATAACCTATTTTTACTCAGCTATATAAGTATGGGAAGCGGTATCTTATATAGTCTATTAACCAATAAAAAGTTTGAATATTTTGATGTTTTAGGAAAGATGGAGGAATACGTTAAAAATTTAAAAGTTACAAATAAAGAATTAAATATTTTAGCAAATATAGATCTATTAACAGATCTGCCAAACAGAAGTTTTTTTATGAACATACTGAAGAAGTATATTGCTAAATCAAAGAAAGAAAATAATACTTTTGCTGTACTTTTTATGGATTTAGACGGCTTTAAAAAAATCAATGATACTTATGGTCATGATACAGGAGATAAAGTACTCAAGCTGGCTGCTAAAAGAATAAAAGGTTCTATAAAGAAAGAAGATATAGTGGCTAGATTAGGTGGAGATGAGTTTATTGCGATACTGAGAAACATAGAGAGGGGTTTTGTATCTAAAGCTGCAGACAGAATACTGAGTGCAGTTAATAACCCCATGAATATAGATGGCAATATATGTGATATAAGTGTAAGTATAGGGATATCATTATTCCCTTATGATGGTACTAATATCAGTGAACTGATGAGAAAAAGTGATAAAGCTATGTATCGAGTTAAAAAAAAATCTAAAAATAATTATACATTTTATAGTGAATCTTCTACTCCCTCTACAGTTTAATAACTTTTTAAAAGTTGAAATTACAATTGCCTGACAAGAATTATATGAGTATTCTAAAAAAAGATAATACTACATTTAGAAAACTCGATTCTACGATATTTAATAAAGAAGAAGAGGATGAGATAACTTGGGTTATTATTAGAATTAAATAGGAAGAGGAGGAAAATGAAAAAAACAAGATGGTATTTAACAAGGTATTTTAAATATTATATATTAAAGCCACATTATAAAAAATTATATGGAAGTTTTGAAACATATTGTAAGCAACAAAAATTATGTAGGAAAAACTCATTTGTATTAAAAGTTAACGGAGAATATATATATGTTAGAAGAGACGGTTAAATGGTTTAATGGTGATAAAGGGTTTGGTTTTTACAAATCAATATAGAAGGTTTTAAAATTTTGAATATTAAAAGTGGTAGAAGTTTTTACCGCTTTTTTATTTACCGTTTTTAGTATATTAAATATAAAAAGTTAGTAAATCCACAAATAATATCTTGTACATTTATTTGATACTATCTCAATTTTCGTTTGTAACCCTCTTATTTTTATTGGGATTCAGACTGTCTGAGGTAGTTTAAATAGCTTAATTCTTTTTAATCACAATAATCTCAGTAAGTGTAAAGTGATTTAATTACTTTCTGTAGTTTTTAATGATTTATTTGTCGGTTAAAATTGACATAATTATATTAAATAATCGTGGACAAAAAATCAAGAAAATCGAAGACAAGATGATAAATAGTACTAAATAAAAAGACGCTAAATTTATAGCGTCTTTTTTAAACTGATTTTATTGATATGGTTTTTGAAAGTTACAAAAGGATTAAAAAGTAATATTAAAAGATGCTTATAAAGTGAGAGATCCCTAGTATATAATAAAACAAATGATGATTTGCTCTTGTTGATACCATTAATCTAGCAAATAATACCTAGAGTATAACTCTAGGTATTATTACAACTTTCAAGTAAGAAAATACATATTTTATTACTTAGGAGTGACTTTAGAAAATTGCTCATTATCTATTTATCTTCTCATTAACTTCCAGTGTTTCCGCTTATTAACATCTCTAGCATCTCTTTAAAGTTAGATACTTCATATGTTGGTTTGATATCATCTCTGGATTCTTTATTCTTTGGGTTGTACCAACAAGTGTCGATACCATAGTTGATTCCGCCAAGGATATCTGACGATAGGTTGTCCCCTACCATGATTACATCATCCCTATCTAAATGATTCATCTTCTTCATTGTGTATTCAAATATTGATGAATTTGGCTTAGATATTCCTATAGTCTCAGACACTACTATCTCCTCAAAATAGTGACTAATAATTGATTTTTTTATTCTATTGTCTTGTACTTTAGTTAGTCCATTAGTTATGATAGCCAGCCTTATCTTATCCTTTAGCTTCTCTAGCATCTCTATAGCTCCATTTAATACAAATGATCCATTTCCTAACTCCGTCATATACAGGTCAGCAAACTCAGCAGCATCATAGACTATACCTAATCTTTCAAAATACCTTCTAAATCTCTCTACCTTAAGCACTCCTATTTCTATCTTCCCCTCGTCTAGTTCATGCCAAATTCTACCATTTACCTCTTCATATAAAGATAGATGATGCTCTTTATTATAACCTATCCCTATCTTCTTAAGAGACTCCTCCAGAGCATAATCCTCTGCTCTCTTGAAATCAAATAGTGTTTCATCTGCATCAAATAATATTACTTTATACTTCATGCTTCCCTCCTCATTTCTAAACTTCATGCTTCCCTCCTTATTTCTAAACTTCAATTTGAAAACTCACCACAGAATAGTATTACGCCAAGTTTGAGGACATCTTTTTTCTCTTTTCCTCCATATGATTTTTAGTTAGTCCTATACTTAGAGACAATAAAATCATACTTATTATAGTTCCCTCTCTTACCAATATAGGGATATTAGTTGAGAATGAAATCCCTAGAGAAATAGCAATGGATATTATATCAATTAAGTATCTTAACTTAATAAATGGAACTTTAGTAACCCTATTAACCTCTATACAAATTCCTTCTAAAGGGAAAGTTATTACATTATAATACGCTATCATCCCTATAGAAGCTCCACTTATTATAGTGCCTAAACTTAGTAATAGTATTCTTTGGAAGTAATTTAGATATAATACCCCACTTAAAACATTATATGTAAAATAATTGATAAAGAATCCAAACATAAATGTAGATACTCCCTGTATTAAGTACTTCACTTTATATTTTCCCTTTGTAAGTATAATATATGCAAGTAAAAATATAGTATTAAAAACAATTGTAACTGTACCTATCTTAATATTATTAGCAAGAGCTACAGCTTGATTCATAGAGTTATAACTACTAATCCCCACATTTGATACGATACCTCAGCTGATCCCGAAAGCTGAAACTATATAAAAAATAGAAGATTTAAAAACCTTTTTAAACATAATTTTGTACCTCCTTAAACTATAACGTTAAATTATTACACTATTATTTTAATAGAATTTCGTTTATAATAATATGAGATATCTCACATTATAGGAGGATTTTATGAAAAAATACACTATTACAAAGCTACCTTCTGACCTGGCTCCAAAGGTTGAAAAATACGGTAATATCTTTTACAGTCCATTATCTAATATAGAAATTGAAAGCTTTCAAACTGGAGAAACAATTATCTCTTCCAATAATTCAATAGATAAATTTAGATTTATGATAGAAGGAAGAGCTAAGATAACTCTTATACATGAAGATGGTAAACAGTCCATAGTTCATTTTTTAAAAGCTGAGGAGTATCTTGGTGAATTAACCTTTCTTGATATAGAAAATAATCATAAAGAAGTTACTGCAATTTCAGATTCTATTTTTATTTCCATTGACATGAAATGGGCAAAAGTAAACCTAAGTAATAATAGTAGATTTCTTTTTTCTTTAAATCAATTTATTGGAAGAAAGATGTTAGCTCGGACTAATTTTAATTCTAAAAATCAAAATTACGAATTAAGAAATCGCCTTGCTGCATATATCTTGTTTTCACAAAATAATAATATTTATAGGGAAAAACATACTGAAACTGCTGAATATTTAGGTGTTAGCTATAGACATCTATTGCATACTTTCAAGGAGTTTACTGATAAGGGGATTCTAATAAAAAATGGAAAGTATTACCAAATAGATACAGAATCTTTAAAGCTTCTGTCACTTGATATTCAAATTATATAATATTGGCTTCTCAAAGAAGACTCTTTTATAGCTCAAAACATTACATAGAAATCTAAGAATTTATTTCTATTAATTAGATTATTAAATCTAAATCCTTGAAAAAGAATAACTAAAAAGTCTACCAATTAAGGTAGACTTTTTTTAGTTATTTTAACATGTAATTTATTGTACATTTATTTAGTGTTTTTTCATTTTTTGTTTGTAGTCTATACTATTTTATTAGTTCTCAGACTGTCCGCAGATACTCTCAAAACACCAAACTGGATAAACACTAATAATGTCAACGGTTTAATTTTTTGAGAATATAATATAACCGAAATTATATTTATTTTGATTACTTCCTATAATTTTTAATAGTCATACAACTAAGAAAGGATAAAGAGATAAAAGGTTATAATAAAAATATTTGCTTTAATAGTTAATAATTATTTTCCATATATTTTTTTATCAGAGTAATTTTTTCCTCTCTATTAGGCAATAATTTGTAGATACTATACCAGTCATTTAATTTAGCCAAAGGAATTTTTATATTATCAATCTCCATAAAATCTCCAATAGAGTCCTTAGTAAAGTCAAAAGAATAATCTTTGCCACCAAAACAGATACATAACCCTGCCATAACGTCTATTTCTATTCCGTCAATAATGTACTCATAAAAATATCTAGTTTTATAAATTTTATTAGGAAATCTTTCTTGTTTTTCGCCTAAATCAGATAAAATATTATCTAATTTATTAATGTCTTTTAAATCAATTAAAATATCAATATCTCTAGGACCCTGAACTATTCCATAATAGTTTAGCATTATTGATGCTCCTACAGCCCAAGTAATATTTTGATCATCTAATAATTTAGCAATTTTTTTTAAAACAAATTCCAGTTGATTATTCATTTTGTACCTCCAAATAAAATTGTATAATTGATTTATTATAATCGCATTCAATTTTAAAATGCAATGAAATAAATAAAAAGTTTTAAATCAAAATTAATCGGAGACAAAATTCAAATGGAATTGAAGACAAAATAATAAAAAATATAAAAAAAAGATTAAGTGTATTGCTTTTATCGCTCGATAAAAGTATTATGCTAAATACCATACTATTTTGTGTTGTTTTAATAAATTTTAACACACTTTATATAAGCGTTAAAAATAACATTATTTTCTTTTTTAATAAAAGAAGGAAAGGTTTGGCCCTCTCCTAAAAATTTTACTTTTTATTGATTTCGGAACTCCCGAAATAGAAACCTATTATCAGCATGGTGATATTGGTTATAGAGCCAACTACCATGCTATTCATCTGTTTGTCGCTGCCTACTTCTCCCTTTAAGATTATCCAGTATAGGTAAATACAAAACAGCACCCATACAATGTACTAGTGATTCTAATTTCTATCTGTTCATAGAACTGTATAATTATAAAGAAACCTTTTGTTTTTTAATAATATAATGAGTTGATTTTCCCTTCCCTACTTTTAAAATAATTTCTTTTTTTCTCATTTCTTCTAGTACTTTTCTTGCTCTAGAATCTTTAACATTTAAAAGTTCTTCTACTTCTTTTTTTGTAACTTGCTCGTTTTCTTTTATAAAGTTATAAATTATTTTTTCTTGATTATTTAATATTTTTCCAGTACTTTTCGAGTTTTCCAGTATTTTTCCAGTACTTTTCGAGTTTTCCAGTATTTTTCCAGTACTTTCATTTCTAAATAATCTAACTCCTACAAAATCATTGACTTCTTCTATAAATGGCTCTTTTAATCCCGCCTTTAAACAAGATAATTTAATTCTATTTATTCCACTTCCCCATTGCTCAATGTAGTTTAATTCTTTAAAGACTCTAGCAACCACTCTATTTCTTACCTCAGATCTACCTGTAAAGATATCTTCATTAGTTAACCCGTTAGGTAATCCTCCTGGAGAAACAATTTCTATCCTATTGTCGTAGATGGCGACCTTAATATCTCTTCCTAGGTTACTATAATCTCTATGGACAATGGCATTAATTAACGTTTCTCTTATCGCTACTTCTGGAATTTCATAGGTATCTACCCTTTGGAGGCCTTTAATATCACCTCTAAGGTTCAAATGATTTTTTATAAATATTTCTATGTTTTCTAGTTGAGCAAAAAGATCTTTGCTATATTCTTTTTTATCTAAAAATACCTCCATAGTGTTTCCTTTAAATCGGCTGCACTTTGTGGAGACATTTTCTAAAATACCAAGTATTATTAGAAGACCATTAGTTGGATATTTATTACCGTTTTCAATTTTAATTAATTTTAACGTCAACAATTTTTCTTCTGTGAGTTCTTTCTGGAATTCGGTAAAGACTTTCTTTAAAGTCGATAAATTTAAAGAGTCAAGTTTATAATCATAATTGATATCTTCATCAAAGGTAATATTTCTTTTTTGTCTTTCTAATTCGATTATATTTTCAAAACTAGCTTTTCTGTTAGTCGCTCCTAATCTTATATAAGTTCCGTTATTTTTCCCTTGAGATTTTAGATAATACGGAACTAAATTTCCCTTATGAACCTCTATAACCAATATTATTTGCCCTTCTATATTTTTAGTATAGATTTCAGGGATTATATTAGGATAGCAACTTTCATAGAGAATAGAAGATATTTTATCTTGAATATCAAAAATATCACCCTCAATACCAACAATATTTCTATTATCATCAACACCTATAATTAATTTACCACCTGCTGTATTAGAGAAAGCAATTATAGATTTAGCAATACTCTGATTATTAGGTAGTTTTTCTTTAAATTCTAAAACCTTACTTTCTCCTAATTTTATTTCATCTTCTAATTTCAATCTTTTCACCTTCTATTTTTTTTATTAATATAATAAGTTGTACTACCTTTTCCTTTTTCTATCATGTATTTTAATTCTGCTTTTATTAATCGACTCTATCTCATAAAAATTACGTTCCTCTAAATTATCTACCTTATATAAAAATATACAGTGAGACCAACTTAATTTGAATTATGCAGACAGTGTCTGCATAATTCAATATTTTTTATAATTTTCATTTATTCCTCTAATTTGTCATTTAATTTTTATAAACTTATATTATTATTATACCATACCTACAGTTTCTTGGATTTCAAATAATAAAATAATCACGGACAAAATTTTAAGAAAATTGAAGACAAAACAATAAATAATACTAAATAAAAAAGTGATAAATTTATAACGCCCCTCTAAGACTGATTTTATTACTCTTCAAAATGAAAGTTACAAAAAAGATATTATGGAACTTACATAATTCTAATTAAACCCATTTTTATTAATTTTTATCTAATCATTACAGATAGTATATAATTTACTTTTATTATTGCTGTTTAGTAATGATAATAATTAAACTTATTTTAATTATTATCAAGAATTTAATTTTAATTCCTTTTCTTTTCCAAAAGCCTTTATTTTACTAGCTAAAGATATTCATTGAAATATTTTATGGAGTATATTTTAATTTTCTATTTCATGATTTTTTAATATTTGCCTTTTTTTATTAATTAGCTATTAAAAATTATCCTTAGCTATTATCATTTATCAACGTTTTTTTAATCAGCTTATTCAGTGTTGATATCAAAGTTGAGTATAATATTATTAATGAGGTGATTAATTTGAGTGATTATATTGTATTGGAAAAAATGAGAATAAAATTAGGAGAATTTTTAAAAAATAAAAGAGAGAGTAAAAATTATGGATTAAATCAATTTTGTATGAATAATAATATTCAAACATCGCTATATTCTAGATTAGAAAATGGGAAGGTTCAAAAGATAAATCCATACCTGCTAAAAAAGATAGCGAGAGGGTTAAAAATAGATTATAAAGAATTATATATAATAGTTAACTACTTAGAAGATGGCAATGATATAGAACAGAAAATTAAAACTCCTACAATCAAAATCCCTTTATTCGAATCAATATCAGTAGGATACGGATTTAAAGAAGGAGCCGTTCTTGACTATATAGTCGTTCCTGAGTTAAAGAATACGCATCTTTATTATGCAATTAAATTAATGGGGAATTCTATGGAACCGACTATTAAAGATCGTTCTATAATTATTATAAAAAAAGATGAGAGTATCACGGATGGTGAAATAGGGGCTTTTATAGTAGAGGGTGGAGCTGTAGTAAAAAGAATTAGAAGAGGCGAGAATGAAAACATTTTAATTAGTGACAACCATAGCTATATGCCAATAGTTATAAGAAATGAAGAAGACTATCATGAATGTGGGAGAATCGTTAAAGTTATAACTGATTTATAAAAATATATTTTAAATTTAAATAAGATACTAAGAAGTAAGGGAGAATATTATGGATTTAACAAAACTTGTCGAGAAGAACGGAAAAGTATTAACAGAGTTATTGGATCTTCTTCCAGTTCCTGTTTTTTATAAAAATAAAGAGGGGATCTACTTAGGTTGTAATAAGGAATTTGAAAAAATATTAAATCTTTCAAGAGAAGATATTTTAGGGAAAACAAGTTTTGAACTATATCCTAAACAATTAGCAGATTGTCATTTCCAAAAAGATAATGAGTTATTTAAACAGCCAGGTCTTCAAATTTATGATGGGACACTTATATTGCGTAATGGAGAATCATCTATTTTTCGTTATCATAAAGCGAGTTTTACAAATGAAGATGGTAAAATTATGGGGCTTATAGGTGTTGCATTTAATATTAAACAGGAAAAAACTTTGGAAAAATTTGCTAACTATGATTGCCTTACTGGATTACTTAATCGACGCATAGGGTTAGAACTATTAAATAAGTCTATTAATGAATGTAAAAATAAAACAAGTTTTCTATCTGTTGTTTTAATGGATATAGATTACTTCAAACAAATTAACGATACTTATGGACACAACTTCGGAGATCAAGTTCTTAAAAAAATTTCTCAGATATTAAAAGATAACTTAAGAGAAAATGACATTATTTTTAGGTATGGAGGAGAAGAATTTATATATGTACTTCCTAATACCAGTAAAGAGAAAGCTTTTTTTATATCGGAAAGGATACGAAAGAATATATTTACAATTTTTAGTGATTATGACCTAAAAATCCAGAAAGGTATTTCGGCAAGTTTTGGAATATCATTGTTTCCAAATAATGGAACTACTATCAATCAGTTGATTAACAAAGCGGATAGTGCTATGTATAAAATAAAAAAAAATGGACGTAATGGAGTAGGGGTTGCAATTGAATAAAAAAAACTATTTTCAAAAGGTAGTTTTTTAGTGCTTGTGGCTGAAATCTGTGTTAGTGTAAATATAAGAACTAACAATAGAATAAAAGTTCTTAAGTTTTAATTGTATTTTATTAGGAGGAAGAAGATGTTAAAAAAAAGAAGTATTGGGATGTGCATAGTTTTAAGTGTTATTACTCTAGGAATTTATTCTTTGTTTTGGATGGTAGGATTAGCTAATGATTTTGCAAGTAAGAATAATGAACCTGCTCAAGGAGGTAAATTGATTTTATTAACAATAATAACTTTTGGGATTTATTTTTTAATTTGGAATTATAAAATGGGAGATTCTATTGAAAAATCAGGAGGAACAAATGAGGGAACAATTTATTTAGTTTTATCCATTTTTAGTTTAAGTATTGTTTCGCTAGCGTTAATGCAAATACAAGAAAATAAATTATGTGAATTAAAAAGTCTTCAAAGTTAAAAAATTATGACTTAAGGAGTGACCTATAAAATATAGGTCACTTTTTATTATTATTTTTGATTGGTTAATGATATGAAATTATAGTTTAAAAAATCTGAGAATAGATGTACTATTAAAATAAGTTAATGAATTAAAAGAAAGGAGAATAAATGAATAAAATATTATTAAGTATATTAATAACTGGAATTTTTTCAGCTTGTTCAAACTCAGAATTGAAAACAACCGTTTTTTCTCAAAAACAAGAGTATAAATTATTAAAAACTGAAACAAGAGAATTAAAGATGGAAATTGAAGAATTGAAAAGAGAAATCCAAAAATTGGCTGATTTTAAGAATGAAAGTTAGATAATAGAATGAATATGCAATAAAGATTAGAAAGAGAATTAAAATAAATATAAAAAAGAAAGGGGGAGCGATGTTAGAAGAAATTTTTTATACTATATGTTTTATTGGGTTCTTATTTTGGGTTCCTATTTTAGTCGCTATTATAATTTTAATACTATTGAGTTTATTATTAAGAAATAAGATTAAAAATTGGTTTGTTAGAGGCTGTGTATGTTTTATTATTACAGCATTAATTATATCACTAACTTATCCTTATTTACTAGAATTACAAGAAATGTATCTTAGGAAAATTAATTTTAATTGGCAATAAGGCATTAACAAAAGGAGAATAAAGAAAAATATGGATATTTATGCAGGATTTATAACAGCAGCAGCAATAACGTTTTGGATATGGTTTCCTTTGGTAATTTCAATTCTTTGTATGGTTATCTTGGGTGGAGTAATTTATAAAAAGTCTCTTAAAAGTCGTGTGAATCTAGAAGAAATGTCTGATTATAGAAAGATAGAAAAAAGAATGATTACAGAAAAATCGATTTTTCAAACGAAAGGAAAAAAAACATATTTCTTTACGGATGAGGATAGAAATTTTTTAGAAGAAAATTTAGAAGAAATGTCCAAAAGAATAGGTGAAAAGAGTGAATATTATATAAAAAGTTTTTATGGTAATAAGAATAAGTATAATATCGGAAGTGCGATTGGAGGAGTTTTTTGGTTGGGATATAGAGGGATGTTTAAAGAATTATTTATTACTTTCTCTCTCATCGGAGTATCAGACTATATAATTTTTAATCTAGGTATTGAATTAAGCCTAGGTATTCCTATTGCAGCTATATTGGGTTCGCTTGGAAATTATATGTATTTTAAATCACTCCAAAGAAGAATAAAGAATAATAAAGGAGAGGTACACTGGGGATGGGGGATTTCTTTGACAATATTTTTAATGATCTTTTATGTATATTTTACTACTATATTGTATAATACAATTTAATCCAAGTATTATTAAAATAATTGAATTAGAAGTAATGATGAAAGGAATAAGATCAAAAGGTTTTAGGTATAATAATTTTATGTATGATTTATTAAAATAAATTAAAGAAGGTGAAAGTTATTTTTTATTATATAGACATTCAAACTCATTATATTCATAGGCAGCGTTTATGCAATCACTTACCAAAACAAAATAGAGAATATTTAGGTCATTATAAGCGCTTAGGAGAAGCTGTGGCTTCTGCGAAAGCTAAGGGTTATTTAGATGTAAATAGTTGCGATTACTGTTGTAATTAAAGAAAAAATCAAAATTTACGAAAGAAAAGTAAAGATGGAAGGGGGAAAAATTATGGGAAATAAAAAAAATCATATTTTAGATTATATTATTGAATTGCAGTTTATAGCACAAGGAGGATTAACTTACTCTAAAGACCCTTTTGATATAGAGCGTTTTGAAAGGATTCGTCAAATAACGGCAGAGATCCTTAGTGAAAAAACAGATAAATCTCTAGAATTTGTAAAAGAAGTCTTTTGTAATGAAACAGGCTTTCAAACACCAAAACTAGATTGTAGAGCAGCTATATTTAAAGAAGATAAAATACTTCTTATACAGGAAAAGAATGGCACTTGGTCTTTACCTGGAGGATGGGTAGATGTAAATCAGTCTATAAAAACAAATACTATAAAAGAAGTAAAAGAAGAGGCTGGTTTAGATGTAGTAGCTGAAAAATTAATAGCTATCTTAGATAGGAATCTACACAATACTCCTAAATATATCTATGGGATTGCTAAATCTTTTATGCTATGTAAGACAATAGGCGGAAGTTTTAAAGAAAATATAGAAACTATCCAAAGTAATTATTTTAAAATAGATGAACTCCCAAAACTAGCTGTAGAGAAAAACACTGAGTCTCAAATTAAAATGTGCTTTGATGCTTATTATGATGAAAACTGGGAAACTATTTGTGATTGATAAATAAGTTTGGAAGAGTTGTTAAAGTGATATTGAATTTGTAGGAGGAAAAATGAAAAAAATATTGTTAATTTTTTTAATGTTTGGAACTCTGGTATTTGGAGAAACACTGGTAGGGAAAGTAATTAAAGTTTATGATGGGGACACTATTACTATCCTGGTGGATGGAGAAAAAGAAAAAATTCGATTTTATGGCGTGGATGCTCCAGAGATAAAACAAAGTTATGGTATTGAATCCAGGGATTTTATTAGAAGTAAAATTATGAATAAAGAAGTAACAGTAAAAGTAATAAATACTGACAGATATGGTAGAAAGATAGGAAAAATATATTATAAAAATGGAAAGTATCTCAATCTTGAAAGTGTGAAAGGTGGTCACTCATGGTGGTATGAATACTATGCCAAGAATGAACATGACTTGAAATTAGCACAAGAACAGGCTAAAAGATCAAAGAAAGGTTTGTGGAGGGATAAGAACCCTATAAATCCATATAAATGGAGGAAGAAAAATTAAAAAAAGGGAACTGTTAATTTTTTCAAGAGGGCCTAAAAAATAGATAAATAGAAAAAGATCCTATTTTGTAGGATCTTTTTTTTAGTTTTTTAATCTATAATAAAACTTTTAAAATTTGATTATTTTAACACAAAGTGTGTAAAAAAACAATTCTAACTGTGATAGTTATAAAATAAAAAATATATTAAAATTTACTTCTTAAGTTATTGAATTTTATATAGGTAATTCTGATTTTATTAAAAATTTAGATGAAATCCCATTTCCTGCTAGACATCTTTTTCCTGAAGAAGATTTTATTTTTAAAGGGCGGTTATCTAGAACAGACAAAACAATAACACATATACATGCAAGTAGAGGATGCCCTTATTCATGTTATTTTTGTGGTTCTTTAAATAAAAATCATCGGTATAGAAGTCCTGAAAATATTTTAAAAGAATTAAATGTGTTAAAACAAAAATATAAAATTGATGGATTTGTTATTAATGACGAAAATTTTATTATAAATGAAAAAAAAGTTTTAGAAATATGTAAAGAAGTAAAAAAATTAAACATGCCTTGGTCGGCCCTGTCTAGAGTTAATACTATTAATGAAAAAATTATTAAACATTTAAAAAAATCTAATTGTATTGAACTTAAATTTGGGCTTGAAACAGGTAGTAATAAAATGATGAAATATATGAATAAGAATACAACGTGTGAGCAAGCTGAGAAAGCTTTAAGTTTATGCAATAAATACGGCATTAAAGCAAAAATTTTTTTAATTCACGGTTTTCCAGGTGAAAATATAGATACGACAACTGAAACAATAAATTTTTTAAAAAAGAATAGAAAATTTATTAATAGAATTACACTATTTCAGTGGACTCCCCTTCCAGGCTCATACGTATATAATAATCCATCTAAATTTGGGATAGATCCTAAAATGCTTACATTTGAGAATGCGGTTATATATGGTGAAAACCAAGGTTTTTTTTTAAAAGATAAAATTAATAAAGAGATTAATGAATCTTATTTAATTTTAAATGATTTTATAAAAAATTCTTTTAATTAAGGAGGGATGGGTCTAATGAGTGTTATTATCGCCTTTTCTGGTATAGATGGTTCAGGGAAAAGTACATATATAAAATACATAAAAGATTCTTTAGAAAAGAAAAATATTAGTGTAAAAGCTTATAATCCTATGAAATCAGGTAGATATAATAGAAGTTTAAAAGAAGGTAGTAATTGTAAAAGTAACGATGATTTGTATTCAAATTTTGATAAATCTTTAATTAGTATTACATATGCTTTGGATTTAGTTGAATTTATGAATAGTATAAAAGAGTTGAAAACAGATGTAGTTCTAATCCATAGACATTCTTTATGTTGTAATACCTGTGCAGAACTTTTTTTTAAACCTCCTAAGTTATTTAAACAAATATTAGGATTACTTGAAGAACCAAACTTATTAGTACATTTAGATGTAGATGTAGAAATTGCATTAGAAAGAATTAAAAGTAGAGGAGAGAAAAGAAGTGTAAAAGAGAGTAAAAATAATTTAAACTTTTGTCGAGAAAGGTATAAAAGTAGTTTAGAAAAGAAAAAAGGAAATTATTTCTTTTTTAATACTAATTTAGATATTAGTTATAATAAAGAAAAATTAATTCTTTTAGAATCTAAAATAAGAGATATACTTAAAACTAATATGTAATTAAAGGAGTCAAATTATGTTTGAGATGGTTGTGTTTGATATAGATGGTACATTAACAACTGACAGAAATAATATACCAATTAGAACTATAAAGACGATTAAAGCACTAAAAAAGAAAGGAAAAAAAGTTGTTTTAGCCACAGGTCGTTCGGAAGTAGATCTAAAGTATATCTTAGAAAAAACAGGGATAGATAGCTTTATTGCAAATAATGGTAATTTAATAAAAATAAAAGGGGAAACTATTTATGCAAATCATTATACAAAAAAAGAAGTTGAGTTGATCAAAAAGATCTGTAAAAAATCTAATTTTTATTTTGGATTAGGCTGTAATTCTGGGATTTTTATACCTCAATTTAAAAAAGTATATAAAGAATATTTTCATGAAATGCTTAATAACAGTAAAATAATTTTTACTTTACCCAATACAACTAAAATTGAATCTATAATTATATTTGCTGAAGGTAATATAAAAAACTGTTTTGAAAAATTAAATTTTGATTTAATACCTTGGGGGGAGCGAAATTTTGATTTAGTAAGAAAAAATAATTCAAAAGCCATAGCCATTGATACAATCGCAAAAACATATAATATCCCTCCCCTAAAAATTGCGTGCTTCGGTGATGGTATAAATGATATAGAAATGATTAAATATGCGGGATTAGGAGTTGCGATGGGAAATGCTGTAGAAGAATTAAAAATTGTAGCAGATTATGTAACAAATTCTGTTGATAATGATGGTATTTATAATGCATGTAAAAAACATAATATATTTTAAAACAAGGAGGTTTCAATGTCTATGATTGTAAAAAAACATATAATAACAAATGTATATAAGAAGTATGCCGTTATTATAACTTATGAAAATGGGAAGTTACTTTTAGTTAAGCACAAGGAGAGAGAAACATGGGAAATTCCTGGAGGTCACCATGAAACAGGAGAGACTCTTATAGAAACAGCAAAGAGGGAGTTATTTGAAGAAACTGGGGCCACTGATTTTGATATAAAGCATCTATTTGACTATTCTGTTGAACAAGAAGATCATATAGATTATGGGGGTGTTTTTGAAGCGAATATAAAAGTTAGAAATAAAAATTTAAATTATGAAATATCAAAAGTTAAAATTTTTGATGAACTTCCACCGATTAATGAAATGACTCATGGGGATATTCAAACTAAACTATTTAATTATTTTAAAGGAATTTAAAGCTGATAATTTTAAGAATTAGGTATAGAGTAAAATTTTATCAATAAGACCCATTGAAGGGTTATCCAAAGATAGCCTCCTGTAGTATATTATTACTGAAGGAGGCTATCTTTTTATATTTTATTTACAAACTTTTTTAGTTAGTTCCCTCAAAATAAAATTTAAGTATAGATATATATTTTTTTGAAAGTATCTAAAGATAAATCAAATTATAATAATTTGATTTATAATAATTTATATTATATAATTGATTGAGGTGTTTAATATGAAATTTATAAATAGAAAAAATGAAATGAAGACATTGGAAAAAGAATTTACCAGAGATTCTAGTTTTACAGTGATCTATGGAAGAAGAAGAACGGGGAAAACAACCCTGATTAAAGAATTTATAAAGACAAAAGAATCATTTTACTTTTTTGCAGATAAGCAAAATGAAATTATACAGATAGAAAGATTTAAAAAACAACTAGCAATTTATTTTAATGATGACCTGTTGGATAAGATAGAGATAAAGGACTGGGATACATTGTTTACTTATTTAATCTCAAAACTGTCTAAGAATGAGAAATTTGTCCTGGTAATAGATGAATTTCAATATCTCTGTATGACCAATAAAAACTTTTCGTCTATATTTCAAAGGATATACGATGAAAAATTAAAAGACAGCAATGTAATGCTGATATTATGCGGGTCATTGATCTCTATGATGTATTCAGAGGTCTTAGCCTATGACAGTCCCCTATACGGAAGGAGAACTGCTCAGATAAGGCTAAAACCTATTAAGTTTGATTATTACAATGAGTTTTTTACAGATAAATCCCATAAGGAATTGATTGAATTTTATTCAATTACTGGAGGGATACCTAAATATATTCAGGAATTTAATAAAAATAGATCCCCCATATGGAATATAGAAAATAATATTTTTGATAACAATAATTTTCTCTATTCGGAACCTAAATTTTTACTCCAGGAGGAAATAAATGATCTTTCCAGATACTTTTCTATAATTCAGTCCATAGCCAACGGGGATACAAAGATGGCAGCTATAGCAACCAGACTGGGACTTAATTCCGGCAGCTTGAGCCCCTATCTGTCAAAACTGATAGATCTGGATATACTGGAAAGGGAAGTGCCTGTAACTGAAAATATAGATAACAGCAAAAAAAGTCTGTATTATATAAAGGATAATTATTTAGCATTTTGGTTTAATTATGTATATCCTTATCAGAGTTATCTGGAGATAGAAAATCTGAAATATCCCCTGGAAAAAATATCTTCAACCTTTGACCTATGGGTTTCTAAAGCATATGAAAGATTATGTCTGGAAAGTCTCATAACCCACGAAGAAATAGATTTTCCCATAAGTAAGGTGGGAAGATGGTGGAGTAAGAATGAAGAGATAGATGTAGTGGGACTGGGAGAAAATGAAATTATCTTCGGAGAGTGTAAATGGTCTAAAAAACATGTGGGATTAAGTGTATTATTTGCATTGAAGGAAAAAGCAAAAAAAGTTAAATGGAAAAATAATAGCAGGGAAGAATATTTTATATTGTTTTCTAAATCCGGGTTCAGCCCTGATCTGATAGAGGCAGCTGAGAAAGATTTGAGGATTATATTGAGTGAGTTTTAATACTTGTAAAGGCATCATCAAGGTTTCTAGAGATGTGTAATCCACTAAATAAAAATAAGATCTAAGAATGCTATCCTTAGATCTTATTTTTATTTAGTTTATTTAGCTTATTTTTTTTATTTAGTTAATCTGAATATTACTTGATTTATATATATTAAAACAATACAATTGTACCTTGGTAGAAATTTAGTTTCTATCAAAATAAATGGAGTCTATCATAATCGTTAGGCTCTATTATATTCTAAAAATATAATCAAAAGGAGTAAATAAAATATGAAACAATTAATAATTGGAATATTTCTACTGGCTAGTCTGGTCTCTTATAGTTCAGAAAATGAAAACTATATAACTTACACTACTAAAATAAATGGTGTGTCTACAACTAAAATCAGGTCTAAAACAGATGGAACTATAGAGGGCACTGTAGAAGTAAGAAAAGGAATTATCCCAGTTGAGGAAATTAACAAAGACTATCCGGGTAAAATAAGAATAAAAGAGGGAATTAAATATATAGATGATGAAACAATTATCGTAAATGTAAATTATTATAAGGGGAATACAATAATCTCTAAAAAATATATTGATATTGGAAATACAGAAAGTACAAAGGCTATTGATTGGGAATTGAAAAACATAATGAGTTAGTAAAGGGGAAAAAGGGTATCAATGGAGTATCCGCAGCGGCAGATGATGTAGAACATCTAAAATCATTCTTAGAGGCTAAATACAAACAATTGGAAAGATTAGGGTATGATGTAGAGGGTAGACTCGATCAGTCAGAGCTTAGACCATATATAGATCGACAAATTGGAATCCAAAAATTTAAAGTGGAGAATAAAGATTTTTTAAATTACTAACTGATGTTTTGCAGGTCTGTTTCATATTTTATATAAACCTCCAAATTGGTGTAAAATAAAATCAGACTAATAAGCAGATGTAAGAATTTCTACACCTGCTTATTTTTATTGACTAGCTATATAATTTATTTTACCTCTAAATTTTATGCTTTTTTTAGTTTGATTCAAAACTTGTCGGTGTTAGTGGGGGATGTTTACCAATTTGACCTATATCTTCATCACATAAAACTAAGGTAAAAAACATTAATAACCCAATATAAATCAATAATTTTTTATTCATAAATAAAGCCTATTTTTTTTTATAAATTAATATTTTTAATTAGAAGCGATGCTTCATATTCCATATTGTTATTAAAATAATACTTTAATATAGAAATAATAAATTCTGAACTTAAATATTTAAATTCAATTTGTTGGATATGTTTTATGAGTTTTTCCTGTTTTAAAGGTCTCTTCCCATAGAGAATAACAAGATGTTTAATACTATCTAAATGTTTTTCAATGCTAAAAGAAGTATTATGTAAGTTTATTTCAAAAGAAATTTCTTTTTCAAATGCTTCTACAGCCTTTACCCTATCTTTTAGATGTAGATAAATCTTTCCTATGTTCCAATAAGTTTGATAGATATTTTCCCCTTTGAGGTGCTTTAAGGTAGTTTCTAATTTTTTTAAAGTATTTATCATAAGGGGTTCATATTTCATCTCTTTAGCACAAGAAAGAATATTGACATAACATATTTTTAACTGTTTATAGTTTGTGGGATCACTTACACCTTTTTTAAAAAATTCGATAGCTTTTTCATATTTTCCTAAATTTTTATAACAAATACCTAAGTTGGTAAAAGAATGGTAAAAATGTTTGGTTACCTCCTGTATATTAATAACAATTTCAAAGCATGAGATAGCTTTACTCCATTTTTTTGTTCTCAAGAGGTTCACTCCAGTATTATAAGCTAAGAGAGTCTTTGTTTTGTATGGAGCTATATCGATCTGTTTTTTATATTTCAGGTATATATCATGGGTAAGTTCGAATTTTTCCAGTCTGATGATCTCAATTAAGATAGAGTAGAAAAGATTAGAGCAAGGGAAGTTATTTAATAGATCATGATAGATCTTTAAAGCATCATCTTTCTTACCCATCTTTTGATTATATTTGGCTATAATATATCGATATTTTAAGCTATAAACTTCTTTTTCTCGTCCAAATAATTCTATTTCTTCTTGTTTTTCTTTGAAATAAATACTTTTATCTATGAGACTTTTATTTACTAATTTATCTAGTTCTTCTTGGGGAGTAAAAAAGATTAATTTAGATAATTCATCTATAGTCATTATTTTATCTGTTTTTCTTTCGTGGAAAACTCTATTGAAAGATCCAACCAATAAAGGGATATGTTTTTCTTTAAAAAAATTATGACCTCTTTTTATTTTAGAAAGATATGTTGAACTAAGTCCTTGCCCTGAAAGTTCTTTTAAAGTTATTTTATGTTCTTTTGCTAGTTCAAATATTTTTTGCACGGTAATCCCTCCCTATTAATATTAAGAGTATATCTTTAAAATTCAATTTATCAAAAAAACTTTAAAATAGATGAAAAAATGAATGAAATAGTCCTTTAAAATTCATTTTTTGTCTATTTTTCAAGTTTTTTTGATATTTCAGAAAAGCCCAGTATATATATATTACAGTAATGAAAATATTTAGTTTTTTATTGATTAAAAAGGGGAGGAGAATATGAATTTTTTACTATATTTAATATCATCAGTTACATCAATTGTAGGTTCGGGGATGCAGTCAGTTGTTATTCCACTATATATTTTAAAAGTCACAGGGTCAGGCCTAGAGATGGGAAAAGCTGCCAGTGTATTTTTAGTTCTAAGTCTTATTACCGGTCCAATAATGGGAATAGTAGCAGATAAATTCAATAGAAAACACCTATTAATAATATGTGATTTTTTGTCTTTTATAACAATATCAATTCTACTTCTGAGTGGAAGAACTAGCACTTCTTCTATAATTCTTATGCAAGGAGTTCTGGTTGTTATTTCAAGATGTTTTTCATCTGCATCTTCGGCAATTTTTTCAGAATTAGATTCTATAAAAAAAGTTGAAAGAAATAACAATATCTATAGTGGAGTAATCACCTTTACACAAATATTTACTCCAATTTTAGGAGTTGCTTTGTATGGATTTATGAAAATAGAATTAATCTTTCTTTTAAACGCAATAACTTTTTTAATTTCAGGATTCTCTGAAGTTTTTATCAAATACACTCCTAGTGAAAAGAGGAAAGAGATAAAGATTCAAAGTATTAAGAGTGTCATAGCATCCTATGCTCCTGTTGTAAAATATTTAAAGGAAAAAGATGAAATCTTAGGGGTTTCAGGGTATATTATTGTTCTAAATTTCTTTTTTAACCCTGTGACAACGATTGTATTTTCATACTTTATCTTACAAGAATTAAACTTAAAACCTTCATATATAGGTTATTTAGAGAGTGTATTTGTTATTGGTCTTTTATTAGGTAATATTATCATTGGTAAATTTTTTAAAACAATTGAATTTAGAGAAAAAATAACTTATTTTTTGATAATTCAACTAATGATTTTAGCATTATTTATGAATATGGATCTATATATTCCTAATCCATACTTTATTTATATAAATGGATTTCTTATCTTGATGCTTGGTATTTTTAATAGTTTAGTCAATGTTCCATTTTTATCTTATCTACAAAAAACCGTAGACTGTGATATTAAAGGGAGGTTTTTCTCATTATTGGATACAATGGTTAGATCTGTAGTTCCTTTTGGTTTAATAATTTTTGGTCTTTTGATAGATTATAAATTCAATATAAGATCTGTTGTTACTATGGGATCAATCACATTAACAATAGCAACCTATTTGTTTTTTGGAAAAACTAAAGCAGGAAAAAAGTTTGTAAATAAATCAATTGCTAATTAATTGTAACGAATAGGAGGAGAGGAAGATTTTTAATAAAAAATTATTAAGAAATTCAAATTTTATGTTGTTAATTGTAGGTCGGTTTGTTTCGATTTTTGGGACATATATTCAAAACTTTTCATTATCACTATATGTACTTCACAAGACTGGAGATGCTGCGTTATTTGCGTCTACGATAGCAGTATCTTTTATACCTAGAATTATTTTAGGGCCATTTGCAGGAGTATTGGCAGATAAGTTTAATAAGAAAAAAATTATGGTTACCTTAGATTTTATAAGTGGAGGAGTAATAGCCATCTACTCTTTGATATTTTTTTTAAAAGGAGAGTTTTCAATCTTTGATATCTATGTTATCCAAATAACGCTTTCTCTTCTTAATGTAATATTTGCTCCTGCCTCAATGGGAGTATTACCTGTAATTATAGAAAAAAGCGAAAGAAAAGATGCCAATAGTTTAAACTCATTTTTATCTTCAGGTTTGGAGTTTATTACTCCGTTAATTGCAGGATTCACATACAGCTTTGGATTACTTCCTATAATGATATTTAATAGTTTAAGCTTTGTTATATCAGGAATAAGTGAGATATTCATAAAACTTCCTGTGAGTAAGAGAGAAAAAAGTAAACTGAATGTAAAAAGTTTCTTAGTAGACCTAAAGGAAGGTGTAGTTATTTTAGGTAAGGATAGATCTATATTAGGTCTTATATTTATAGGATGCGGCTTAAACCTATTGATAGGACCTCTTTTCTCCATTGCTTTCCCGTATATATTAAAAACACAACTATTAGTTGACGATAGAACTTTTGGAATTGTTCTATCCATAATGATCAGTGCTATGGTTATCTCTCCATTTATAGCCAGCAATATATTAAAGAAAGTTAGTATCAATACACTACTAAAAAAAATCTATCTATTAATAATAATTATGACAATCGCTTGTGGTGGAATCTTTTTAGGAACATCAAATTTCTTAGTTCTTATAATTTCACTGACTATATTTGGATTTTTAGTAGCAGGGTTAATAAATATTCTTGGAATATGTCTAGTAGGAAGTTTTCAAGATATAGTTCCGGAAGAGTATTACGGCCGAATAGGAGCTCTATTTAATAGTTCCATGGATATAGCCACACCCTTAGGTCAATTGCTGATAGGGTTTATATTAGCAGGGGGAAATTCTGCATCACTTTTTATTATTACCGGTATATTACTATCTACTTATCTTATAGTTTTTAGATGGTTAACAAAAGAAAATAAAAATAAAAATAAGTATAGAAGTGTATAATTTATACTAAAATTATTTTGTAGGTATAGGGAGGAATAAAAATGAGAAACTATTGGTTATATTTTTGGTGTAGGATCGCATCAATACTAGGAGGATCGCTCCAAAATGCTATTATTCCCATTGTTATACTAGAGGGGACTAGATCAGGTGGTACTTTAGGTTCTGTTTTAGGTGTACAAGAGATTTTACTACTATTAACTTCTTTTGTAGCAGGGTACATAGCGGATAAATTTAATAGAAAATATATAATGATCATTTGTGATCTAATAAACGCAGGGTTATTAGGTGGATACATATTTTTAGCAGAAGGAGACATAAACTATCTTTTTGCCCTTATTTTTATACAAAACTCAGTAAATAAGATGTTTTTTGCAGCTTCTGGGACTATTTTTAGTCAAATTGTCAAAAGTAAAGATCTATTAAAAAGAAAATCATTGATGAAAACTGTGATCAGGATTATAAATATATCTGCACCTCCCATAGGAATTTTTCTCTATACGAAATTAGGATTAAACTTTATTTTAACTATAAACCTATTATCATTTTTAATCTCCGGAATTTTTGAGTTTTTTATTAGATATAAGTCACATCTAACAAAAACAAAGAAAAAAGAAAGGGTAAATATTATCAAAGAGTATCAGGAACCATTGGTATATATCAAAAATGCTGATTCGAGTTTTAAAGGTCTTATGTTGTTTATTTTATCTGTAAATTTCTTCTTTAATCCTATAATATCGGTTGTTTTTCCATTTATTATCACCAGCTATCTAAATCTTCCTGTGATATTTCTAGGATATACAATGTCTAGTATCGCAATAGGATATATTGCAGGAGGAGGGATTTTAGCTAAATATCCTGAGAAATTTGAATTAGGAGGGAAGCTATGGAAAAAGATGGTTATAATTAATTTTATAGTTTTAGCAGGAATTCCTGTTTCACTATATGTTTTTAGTAATAATTTACTATTATGCCAGTTGAGTATAATCAGCTTATTTTTTATCTTTGGGGCTACAAATATTATTTATGTTGAAACTTTATTTGTATATTTTGAGATAGTGATCCCTCACAAGATAAAAGGCAGGGCTTTCTCATTGATAGAGATATTTGGATCTATACTGACTCCTATCGGATATTTTTTAGTAGCTGGAATTATAGATAAAGTTAATCCACTTTATTTATCTCTTACAGCCAGTGGCTTATGTGCTGTTTTTTACTTTATTGTAGTGGTGAGAAGGGTAGATTCAAAAGATATAAAAATGAATTTGGGAAAATTTATATAAAAGATTCTTCGAAAATTTTATTAAAATAAAATTAAAAAGGAGTATATTATGAAAAAAATATTTTTAATAGTTTTAATATTTGTAGCATTAGTATTTATAGGAAAAAAAAGGATAGAAACTACTTATTTTAATGAAACATTCCAAAAAACAACCTTAGAAAAATTTCAAACTGAAGTAGTTGAAAAAGATATAAAATTGATTACAATAGGTGAAAATCATCGTTATTTTTTATCGTATGATATTTCTTTGGATTTTTTAAAACTTCTTTACGAAACAAGAGGGATAAAACATTTTTTATTAGAATTCCCTCCTGCAAATGCAGAATATGCTAATAAATTTGTATTGACTGGCAATGAAGAATACTTATATAAAGCTATAAATTTTCCAGGTGTAATAAATAACAAATTTAAAATTCAACATGTTAAGTTTGAAAATTTTTTTAGAGATCTTTATGAATTTAATAGATCAAAGACTTTTGAAGATAAAGTTAAATTAGTAGGTGTTGATCTTGAGTTTAGACCTCATCCATTTTTAAACTTTTTATTAACTGAAGTAGTAAAAGATAGGAACTTAAAGGGGGAAATAAAAGATTTGTTAGTGAAATATCCAGATACCCACACTAAAGATTACACTAAAGATCATAAAACTTTTTTAAAGAAACTTCAGCGTAAATTGGACAAAGATTTAGACCCTATGACTCGTTATTTTATAAAATCTGCAATAGATACCTCAAACATACATCAAACTAAAGCCGTTGATTTTAACAAAAGAGAAGTTCATATTTCAAAAAATATTGAATATATTTCAAAACTCTACCCTAATGAAACATTCATATTAGTTATAGGTAAAGATCATATATTTAAAAGTAAAGTTAATAGTTATTCATCTTGTGTTTATTTATTAAAAACTCAGAGTGATTATTTTAAAGATAAAACTTTATCTCTTGATATTGAACGAAGATCAAATATAAAATCGAATAGTTTTTTAAGTAATAATTATATTGAAGACAAAATTTTCTATAAAACTATAAACTCAGATATGTTTAATAATATTGCAAATTTTATTTTTCCTAAAAAGAAAATATCCTCTAACAAAACTTTTGAATATGGCCAAAAATATAGTGATGTTTATGATTATTTAATTATTAAGTAAGTAGCTTTAAATTTCTTTTATTTGTTATAAAAATATCTAATTTTAAATGTGATTGATACGATGTCAAAGAAAAACCGAAGCTAAAACCATTTTGTCTTGGTTTAGTAGGTCACTCATGGTGGTATGAATATTATGCCAGGAATGAGGAAGATTTAAAATCGGTACAAGAGCAGGCTAAAAGATCAAGGAAGGGTTTGTGGAGGGAGGAAAATCCAGTGAATCCATATAAGTGGAGGAAGAAGAATTAAGAAAAGTAGAGGTAGAATTCTCTACTTTTTTTAGTACCAATGAATATACTATTGCTTAAATTTAAATAAGATTATTATTAATTTTGACTTTGGATATTAATGTTGTATTATAGATATTGTCAATATTTTGTAACTATAGAGGGGGAGAGAATATGAAACATTTTTTAACAGTTATTCTGTTATCACTTGGTCTAGTAGCATGTGGGACTAGTAGCAATGATAATAAGGATGCAGGAAACAAAGAAAGAGCAATTATAATTAAATCAAGTAACTTTAATGGTGATTTTTATGATGGTTGGACGAATACTGTAGATGATAACAATGTTAGGAAATTAGTATGGGGTGAAGGGTTACTTGCACAAACTCCAACTGGCGAAAGGATACCATCAAAAATTATCGAAAATCTAACTAAAAGTAAGTCAGATCCTAGTAAGACAAACGATGACGTATGGACATTTAAAATTAAAGATGGGGTAAAGTTCTCTAATGGTAAAGAACTTACTGCGGAAGATGTAAAATTCACTTATGATTTTTTTATGAATGATGTAGAATTACAAAAGACAGGGGCAACAAGTACATTAAACCAATTCATAGATAAAGTCGAATTGGATAAAGAGAACAATAGTGTATCTTTCTATTTTAAAGATATGATCTACATAATAGATGAATATATGATGCAATATATAATGAATAAAGATATCATTGAAGTAGGAGCTAAAAAAGATGGTATAACAGTTCAACAATGGGTAAAAGCAAATATAAGTACACCCACTGGAAATGGTCCATATAAAATAGTTGAATATGTTCCTTCACAATATGTTAAATTAAAAATAAATCCATATTATGAGGGGAATTATGAAGGTGATAAACCAAGTATCAAAACTTTGATATTACAAAATATACCTTCAGAAACCGCTATGAACCAGTTAGTAGCACATGAGATAGATATATCAAGTGGGGTAACTTCAGAAGAGGACATAGATGTAGTTACACATGATCCTAATCTTACAACTAATGAATACCTAAGACATGGTGGAGGACAACTTACTTTCCATACAGACTTTGGTGCAACCAAATTAGAAGAAGTTAGAAAAGCATTTGCCTATATGTTAGATAGAATTAAATTTAGAGAAATATTAATAGGTAAATATGCAATAGAAACTAATGCACCATTTTCAAGAAATATGTGGATGATGTATGATGATGATGAAAAAATAGGAACTCCTAGTAGATTTGAAAATACTTTGACATCTTATGACATTATAGATGAAAATGGAAATTGGGATGAAAAAGCTAATGTTAAAGAGGCTAGAAAATATCTTGATATTGCAGTGAAAAAGACTGAAGGTGAGTATAAAAATCTAACTAAAGTAAATGGTAATTATTTATGGAAAGGTAAACCATTGGAGTTGACTTTTGGTATGTCTGCTATGTGGGTAGATCCTGTAAATCTTACACTTACTAAAAAAATACAACAAGAAGTAGGAATGTTGATAAATATTGAAAGTATAGATTGGTCAATTTTATCTAAACATTTATATGGTTCTGCCCCATTAAGTGAAAGGAGATATAACATATTTGCTGGAAGTACTGCTTATTCTATCAAGACGGATTATAGTACAACTAAAGCTGATAGAATTTTACCATTCGGTCAAGGTGTTACATCAAATACAACAAGATACGCTATATCTGATGATATTTTATATAGAATGAGATATGCGGATCCATCATCTGAAGAAGGAAAGATCCAGTATAAAAAAGCATTTAGAGAATATATAAATGTTATAAACCAACATTTACCACAATTACCTCTATATACGAATATATACTTTGATGCATATAGTTCAGATATCATAGATTATGAGACTAATCCAATGTGGGGATTCCCTTATGCAATAATAAAAGCAAAAATTAAATAAATTAAAAGATGATTTCTGTATTGTGCAGGAGTCATCTTTTTTATTTAACTTATTTTATTTATTATCTTTCTAAATCATTGTTTATGTTTCTCTTTTTAGGAAAAATAATTTTTCCTTTATATTTTTGTTTTTCTTTCTCTAATTTGTTAAAATTACCGATCAACCTTTCTGCTATTTTTTCAGAATCACTTGCTGCTTTGTATATCTCATTATTATCTTCTTTCAAAACTTTTATCCAGGATTTTATATAAGCACTATGATTTTCGATATGATTATTCTTTAGTTCTAAGCCTAATTCATTTTGTGTGAATACAGATGACATCTCAGCTCTAAGCTCCTCTTTTGCGTATTCTGGGCTACCAAATTTATTTCCTAGCACTCTATCGAGTCTACTACTGTGACCAGTACTATGAGCCATTTCATGAAGCATTGTCCCTAAAAATTCTTCATGGGACTTAAAATTTTCCTTCAGAGGTAAAACTATATGATCACTAGCTGAGCTATAGTAAGCTCTATCTTGGTTCTTTTCTAAAATTTGACATTCTGATGATTTTTTTATCCTTTCAATGAATTCTATATTAGTTTTACTAAATTCTAATTTCTTAACTTTGTTAAGAGGAGGGATTCCTTCTATATCACTGGCATTGAATACTCTAAAATAATTGGCAATAGGGTTTTCTAATTTAATAAGAATTTCTTCTCCTGTTAACTTATTTTTTTCTTTTTTTGTAAATATCCATTTTTCTAATGCTATAGATTTTGCGCCTTTTTTTATTTTCCAACCTTTAGTTTGTGCTTGCTTAAAAGTAACCCATCTAGGATCTTCTAGTTCTTTCTGATCAGCTATTATCATTAATTTTATTTTATTTCCACGACTATATGGTAAATCAGTAGCTCCATTTTTAGGTGTACATTGACTCCTCCACCCTTTTATCCAATTTAAGCCATCTTTTTCAAGGTTTTTAATAACTATTTCTGTTAATTTCTTTCTTTCATCATTAATTATTTGGCGAGCTGTCCCCATTTTACACCTCCTTATTCTTATTAAAAAAATCTTCTAATTCTACTTCATCTCCTGGTGTCTCGCAATCATCTAAAGTTATTCCATCATTCTCTTCAACTACTCCTAATTCTTCTTCAAATAGCTTTTCCATTGACTTCTCTTTACTCATTTGATTAACCTCCTAGTTTTTATGTTTTTTAAATTCAACTATCCCTATCTCATAAAACCTCTGCAACTCATAGCTATTACAATTATGAAACTCTACAAAATAGCCACCTAATATTGCTTTATTCTCTTTTAGGAGCCCTGCTTTTTCTATTAGAGCTCCTTTTGATATTAGTTTATATGCCCTTTCTTTTTTTTCTTTGGTAGTAAGATGAAATAATGGAGCTTCTCTTATCTCCTCTTTTTTTAACAGTTTTTTCCCTATTGGCTCTAATATCTTTAACTGAGATCTCTTTTTAAATTCTAAAAAATATCCCAGTAAAATCTCTTTACCTTGAGTAAGAATACCGGCTTTTTCCATTAAAATACCGATCATTAAAAGCTTTCTTCCTCGATCTTTTCTTGATTTATATTTATTGTCTTGTAAAATTTTGTTTCTTTTCATAGATAATTTCTTTAATTTATATGATATTTGCTCTTCCTTTAAAGAAAGGTTAATGTGAGTTTTCATAGTTACTCCTATTTATTGCGGATATTTTTATAAAAAATATTCAATCTAGGGGATTTTGGGGTGTGGGGATATGGGGAATAATTCCCCAGAGTCTCCCATAGGTTATCTTTCTAATTCCACTATATCTTTATCTTTTTTATCTCTTAATGAGACTTTAATTCCGTAATTGCTATTTTTATTCTCTAATATTTTTTTGAGATCTAGGCCATTATTAGATCTTGAAGGTCCAGGAACATATTTTTTAGTTGTTTTTAAAGTCTTTGTAAACTCTATTTTTTTATTTGAGTAATTAATCTGCATATCGATGTTTCTTTTAGCATTTTTGAAGCCTTTTCGAACTTTTTTTCTTACTTTACCTAAGGTTTCATCGCTAAAATCTTTAGTTATATCCTGCTGTTTAGTATTTAGTTTAGTTAATCTAATTTCTAGATCATTTAAACTCTTTTTTAAATTTTTCTTTTCTAAAACTTTAAACATCCCCAAAGATCTAATCTCTTTTTCTTTCCTAGTAATCTCTATTTTAAGCTTATTTTTATTAGCTTCTATCTTTAAATACTCTCCTTTAGTTAAAATGTTTAAAGCTAATTTATCTATATTTTTATCACTAGCTTTTAAGTTTAAATTTTCTTTAATAGCTTTCAATTTTTTAATATTGTCATATTCCTGATCTATTACTTTAAAGGCAACTTTAGATTTAATATTATTTTCTGACTTATACCATGGGATTTTATCTTCATTTTCTTTAACTTGGAGCTCTTTTACATGAATTTTTTTACTTATTAAATCTATTTCAAAGTTAACTTTATTAAGCCTATTTAATTGCCAGTTCTTATTATCTAAATTATATGAATTCTCTTTTTCTTTCTTTATTGGATCTGCTGTTGCTTGTTTATTTGATTTTTCAAAACTGTTTGAAATAATAGAGTGTTCTAGATAGTTTTTCTCATCTTTTAATACGTTATATTGAGCTTTATAATCTATTAGATCAGTAACTATCCGTTCGTCTAGTAACTCTTGTAGTGGTGGTTTTAAGCTGCTTAAATATCCTTTTAATATGTCTTCTTCTTTATATAAATCTTTAATCTCTAAAGACTTGTTAGAGGTTAATCTATCAGATTCTTTATTAATTAATTGAGAGATGTTAGGATCTTTTAATTGACTATGAAACAGCTTCATTTCATCTCTTAATTTGTCTTGATCTTTCTTTTCTTTATCAGTTTTAAATAAATAATTTTGATACATATTTAAAGCACTAAATTTGTTTCCAGAGATATTGTCTACAGCTTCTGTATAGATCATATCTGTATCGTTTAATTGCTTATTTAAAGTCTCTTTATATAGATTTATTTCTTCCAATCTATTTTGCACTGTAAAATAATCACTAGTATCAATAGTGATTTTGTTGTTATATGTATTTAGATCCATCTCCTCTATTTTTTCTTTAGGATGTAGTTCTTTTAAATCGGATTTTGAGACATTATATTTTTCATCTAATATACTCAGACATTTCTCTAATTTTATTTCATAAGCATCTTTAATTTGTATATATTTTGCTTTATATTTATCACTAATTTTTAAATCATTTTTTAGATAATCTAAATTATTTATTGTTTGGGTTAATTCAGATTTCAATTCCAGATCTGTAGGTTTTTTTCTTATATCTTTTCTTAAGGTTCGTGCCCTGTTAACCATCTTATAGTAAGCTCCA
Source organism: Psychrilyobacter atlanticus DSM 19335 (assembly GCF_000426625.1). NCBI lineage: Bacteria > Fusobacteriati > Fusobacteriota > Fusobacteriia > Fusobacteriales > Fusobacteriaceae > Psychrilyobacter > Psychrilyobacter atlanticus. Next base: position 460,351 of record NZ_KE384548.1, read on the forward strand.
TTACTACAAAAATTAAGTGCAGTTTTATCTAATTTATCTTCTTGGAGCTTAGTTTTAGTTTTATTATATTCTTCAATTAACTCACTTTTTTCCATTTGATTTATATCACTTTTTTTCTTATAATTTTCAAGCTTTTTTAGCTTGATCAACTTATTTTCTTCATGAATTTTTAAAGATTTTTTCTCCCATTTGTTTAATGTGTCTTCTGCCTTTTGTAATATTTTTCCCGGGATATCAATAGGATCTCTTAATAACAAATTGGCTTTATCAATATCTCCTTCTGCAAGTGCTTGATTCATTTGTTTTTCTAAACTTAAATGACTAACTCTTTCATCTAAACCTGCTTTTTCCAAATAACTATTTGTTATGTCAGCAAAGAGTTTTCTGTCTTTAAGTAACTTCTCTTTTTTCTGCCAAGTTCTATCTTTTTTAGCACCTCCTTTTTCTGGACTTTTAGTGTTTGCACGTTTAAAAAAAATCTCTTTTTCTCTTTCTATACCATCAAATTTCCTTTCGCAAAACATCAAATGGACATGAACATTTCCCTCTCCTCGATTATTAGTTTTATTATGAATGGCGTAGGTATATGGATAATCTTTTCCTATTATTTTTTTTACAAATTCATCAACAATTTGCTTATTTTCTTCTAGAGCTAATTCATTAGGAAGTGAAATTTCATATTCTTTATATGGTCTTCTATTTACTTCATAAACATCCGCTGCATCCCAAAATTCTTTAGGATCTTTTTCTCCAAAACTAGGCATGTTTCCAGACTCTTTATATACTAATTCCTCCTTCTTTGTTCCCTTGGAATATTTCCCTTCTCTCAAAATATATTCGGCATGAGGTAATCCATGGCCAACTGATCCATTTTTAGCTTTTAATCTATAGATTGCCATGTGATTACCTCCTTAAATCTTTAAAAATTTATAAAAAAAAGTCTGTTAAAGAAAGCAATAATAATTGCTTTTTCTAACAGACTTTGAGCTCTTGCTCACTAACCTATTTTAAATTTTAGAAAATAAAATTTTGAGTTAATTTTTAACTCACAACTTTATTTTTTTATAACTTTTACACTATAAGTATATCTTTATTTTTGGCAAATGTCAAAAATAAAAATCCAGGCGAATGCCTTCTTCTGCAACGCAGAAGTTTCCATATTGACAGGGGTCAAGGGAGCTCCCTTGCACGGCATAACTTTAGTTATGCGTATGCGTGCACTCCTTAAAATCAGACTTTAGAAAAGTTTGATTTGCCCTTTGGAGTGATTTGAAAAAGATAGTCAGAATTGACTACCTTTTTGCCTTTGACTTTTGTTTTCTGTTGAGGCTTGCTTTATAAAAAATTATAAAAAAAGACAGTATATAACTGTCTTTTAAATTATTATTTTAATTCTAATTCTAATTTTTTAAATGTTGCCAATTTTGGTATTAAGAAATCAGAAGAACCCCAATGTATTGAGCAATTTAATTCTAAATCATTTTCTAATTTAATTTAATTTTTTAATTATATCATAAATCCTAAAAAATAATAATTCCAAGAGTGAGTTTTAATTTTATTTTGATCTGCTATAATTAGTTTTAATTTTCTAATGATTACGATTTTAATATTAGCGGAATCATAAAGAAAAAAAGAAATTATCTGAAAAAGATAATGATTTTAAATGAGTTACAAAATATACAAATTTTTAACTCAAATTATTTTACGGAGGAATATTATTAAGATGAAAAGAAAAATGGTAGCAGAATTTATTGGAACGTTTTGGTTAGTGTTAGGGGGATGCGGAAGTGCAGTTTTAGCTGCAAATATCCCTGGAGTAGGAATCGGATTTGCAGGAGTAGCATTAGCATTTGGTTTAACAGTGGTTACTATGGCATTTGCACTAGGACATATTTCAGGATGTCATCTCAATCCAGCAGTATCTATTGGTTTATGTGTAGGAGGGAGATTTGAAAAAAAAGAACTTATGCCTTATATTATATCTCAAGTTTTAGGTGGGATTGCAGGGGCTGGAATACTATATATTATTGCTAACGGTTTTACTGGATTTGATGCAACTCTGAGTGGATTCGCTTCAAATGGATTTGGAACTCATTCTCCTCTTGGATTTAATATGATGGCAGGTTTTGTAACAGAGGTTGTTATGACAATGATGTTTTTAATTATTATAATGGGATCTACAGACGAAAGAGCACCAAAAGGATTTGCACCTATTGCAATTGGATTAGGGTTGACTCTTATTCATTTAATTAGTATCCCTGTAACTAATACTTCTGTAAATCCTGCTAGGAGTACAGCAGTAGCTATTTATCAAGGTGGCTGGGCATTAAAACAATTATGGCTATTTTGGTTAGCACCAGTTATAGGAGCAATATTAGGAGCTTATATATATAGATATATAGGCGCTAAAAAAGATTAATAAAGGTGAATTTCTAGAATTATTTTATCAAAATATAAAGGTATGAAGATTGATGATTTGAGAAGAAGAAACCTAATCATTAAAAGATCTTAAAAATATCTATTTTTAGAGAGTGGCCTATAAAATATAGGCCACTCTTTTATTAATTTTAGGTTGGTTAATAATATCAAATTATAGTTTAAAAAATCTTAGGATTAGATCTGTTATTAAAAATAAATTAATAATCTGAGTTATAAAAAGGGGAATGAAATGAATAAAATACTATTAGGCATATTAATAACTGGAATTTTTTCAGCTTGCTCAAATTCAGAATTGAAAGCAACAGTTTTTACTCAAGGAGAAGAGTATAAATTATTAGAAAATGAAACAGAAGAATTAAAGATACAAATAGAAGAATTAAAAATAAGAACTGAAAAATTGATGAAATTCACAGATGAATAAAAATAGGAGGGATTAGATATGAAAAAAGGATTATTAGTAATTTTAATAGCCATATTAGGTGTAACAGCTACAGCAAATGATACTATACAAAATGTAATAAAGGTAAAACGAAAAGTAAGAAAAGTCAAAAATTATAAAGTGTTGGACACCAAAAAAACAAAAAAATTGAAACGAAAAGTGAAAAAAACAAAAAATAAAGTGGATGATTTAAAAGATCTTGATTTATCATTATCAGACAAAAATTTAAATACAGTCGATAACTTACTAGATGCTATGGAGAAGAAAAAAGATAAGGAAGATTAAAATAAAAAAAGGAGAGTCGAGTGTGAAGAAGAAGTTATTTTTATTCATAGTAATGTTGAACTTTATATCGTGTGCTAGGATGTCACCAGAGGAAAGGTATCAAAGTTTAATAGTTAGTAAAGAAAGTGGGAAATTGAAAGTAGTTGAAGAACATTTGGTTTACAAAAGATCTAAGAAAAATTATGTAGGTAGATATGTTGTCAATTATGATAATGGTAAGGTTAAAAGTAATGCTTATTATTTGGAGGGGAAAAAAGAAGGAAAAGAAGAAGAATTTTATGAAAATGGAAAAATGAAAAGTGAAAGAGATTTCATAAATGGAGAAAAGGAAGGGGAAGAGATTACCTACTTTTTAAACGGTGATATAAAGAGTAAAACAAATTATACTGCAAATAATAAAAATGGTAAAGAAATAATATTTAGCAAGGGCAAGGAGTCTTATATTATTACAAATTATCTATTAGGTAAAAAGAAAGGAAGTGAAAAGGAGTATAAAAAAGGGGTTCTGATAAGAGAAACAGAATTTATAAACTCTCTAAAAAATGGTAAAGAAATTTTTTACAAAAATGGAAATAAAATAGAAAAAAGAAATTATAAATCTGGAAAGTTACTTTCATATGAAAAGGTAGAATATTTAAATGATAATAAGAAAATAAGTTATTTTAAGGGGAATCAACTGGTAACTATAGAAATATATGAAAAATCCAGATTGATAAAAAAAATTCCATATAAATATAATATTAAAAACGGAAAAGGATATGAATTTAAAGGGAGCTATCCCTATGAAATCATATACTCAAATGGAGATATTTTAGAGAAAAAAGAGTTATTAAAAGAAGCTAATTACAATGAAAACATAAAGTTTTCTGGGGCACTTCCGGAAAGAAAATATGTTCTTATAACAAGTAATAAGGCTATCCCAAAGAAAGACGCATACAAAACTAGTGAACGTTTAAAAGAAAAGGTATTCTGGGGAGAGAAATATACCTATCTTGGTGAGACAAAAAAATTTTATAAAATTAGTTGTTATGGGAAAACTGCTTATATAACTAAAAAATACTCTATTTTAAGAAGATTTGATTTTAATAAGATGGTTAGTAAATTAAAAGAATTAAACAAATTTATAGAGACTTCACCTAAAAAATCTGACATAAGGATTATTAACCATTATATCAATCCTACATCAAAGAAAAATGACCAAGGAGAAAGGGATAGTTATGGAAGTAGAGGTGAACAGGCAGCAATAGCTTATTATATAGAAAATAAGGTAGAAAAATTTCGTTATATACATGATAGACAATACATTTTAATTACCGGAAAAGATGAAGAAAAAGGGACAATTTCTTTTAAACTTCCAGGAGATAATAAGGTTTATAAAACGCTAAAAAACGAGGTAACAAAAAAAAATTATGGGGATCCGATAAAGAAAGCAATAATCATAGATAAGAAAAACCAAAATCAGGGAGTCTTTGAAAAGGTAGATGGCATCTGGGAACTGGTTTCATATTCCTATATAAACTCTGGTAGAGATAATGGAGAGGACAGTTATAAAACCCCTTCAGGAGAGTATTCTATAGCCTATGGAGTTCCTTTTATTCTATTTCTTTCAAAAGAGGATGATGGCAATGACATCAAAGCAAATTTTGGTATACGATTTAGTGGAGGAGGGTATATTCATACTATTCCATATGCAAAGAAACAAGACAGCGAATTAAAAGTGGAATTAAAAACTATAATTGCAGAAGGAGAAAAAAAACTAGGAATATACCCTACAACACATAAGTGTGTTAGGAATCCACAAGATCATGGGAAGTTTCTTTATGAGTGGCTGGGAGCTAAAAAAATCAGAAATGGGAGGTATAGGATACCTGAAGAAAATAGTATAGTAATATCGTATTAATTTTGATTGTTACAGCAACTTACGGTGTTACAATACACTTACTAATATACCTTATTCTAGTTATAATTCTAGATATTCATTCTAAAAGGACTTTTCGATTTAATACATCGATTAGTCCTTTTCTTATCATGTTTAAATAAAAGAAATGATTGACGAATATATATGCGAACGCTATCCTATAAAAAACTTATAGCAGTTTTAAAAAATGGAAATTCATAATCCAAAAAAATGAAAATAAGCTCCCGTGAGAGTCTGTGTTATTTGAGACTACTATTTCAAAAGGACCTACCAAACTATCCCATCCAAGGCCTAATCCTACTCCAGAAGTAAAAATATTATTAGAAAGTGGTCTATAAAATATAGATCACTTTTTTATTAAATCTGATAGATTAATTAGTAATATTAAATTCATAGTTTAAAAAATCTGAGAATAGATATATTATTAAAATAAATTAATAATATGATTTGAAGGGAATAATGATAAAAAAAATTAATTGAAAGGAGAAAACTATGGACGATAAAGAAAGATTTTTATTTTATAATTTATTAACAAACGAAGAAAAAGAACTTTTAAAAATAAAAAATTATAAAAAAGGAGATACTTTAACCTATTTTGAAAAGATGCATAAATTTTATTTTATTTTAGATGGCGAAGTTAGGCTTTTTAAAAATCTGGATAAAATGCTATTAGTATCTGTTTCAGTATTATCGGAGGGATACTTAGTTGGAATTTTAAGGTTTCTAACAGAAGTTGGAATAACTGACGAGACAATAGTCTTAACAGACACTTTAAAAGTGATTGAGATTGACCTTGACATAATTAAAAGATTAAAAAATGAAAGTTTTGAATTCAATAATTATTTAATTGATTTAATTCTAAAACGTGGGCTAGAGACTATAGAATCTTTAAGAATAAAGACTTTTTCTGGGATAAAAGGATTAATTGCATATAATTTAATAAAGCATTCGAGAGGTGATTACTTATATATCGAACGTTATGATGAAATTATTAAATATTTAAATATTAGTCATAACGGTTTTTACAGTACGTTAAATAAGCTTGTTAAAGACAAATTAATAGAAAAATCAAAAAATAGTATAAAAATTTTAGATGCTCAAAAACTTAAAGGACTTTATTCAGACTTTTTAAATTAATAATAAAAATTTAATAATAAGAATGTAGATTAGTGTATTGTTAGGGATTGCCTAAAAAAGTCTCTAAGATCTGTAAGTAAAATATAAAAAAGCTTTCAAAATATTATATTCTGAAAGCTTTTTTATTTAATTAATTATGAGGTTTCTGAAAACTGAAAAGAATACCTCTATTCTGTGATGTTCTATTTTTCTTACACCCTCTACAAATTTTATTATAAGGGACTCCACAAGAGTCTATCTCTGTTTCAAATACTCTCTTACATTTTAAACATTTTGTTTTTTTCTTTATTTTATTTTCCATAAATATCTCCCTTCATAAATTATCAAAATATACACTAAATGATCTTTATTTGTATATTTATAGATTATAATAAAATTTATTTCAAATATAACGACTTGTAGTGATTGATTTTTTTCTTAAAATATGCAACGTAATTTTTATTAATTAGAAACTTGAAATTCTTAATTATACCATAAAATTGAAAAAAAATAAATTTCAATGGTTAGTTTTAATTTTTTATTAGTCTGTTATAATTGTTTTCTAATAGAAAATTAATTTATTTTAATTTTTCTAATGGGTACAATTTTAATGTTAAAACAATTATAAGGAGGGAAAATGAAAAAAATATCAATTTTATTAGCAGCTTTAGTTATTACTGGAGTTTCTTATGGGGCACAACTAGAACTAAAAGGTGGATTTGAACCTTGGAGAGAAGGAAATAATTCATCTTCAAGTTTTGATCAAGGTGGGAGTTTAGGAGCAGAACTATTATTTAATGCAGAAAATAGCCCATTTGATTATGGTATAGGAATGGAGTGGAAATCTGAATTTTCTGGAGGAGAAAATAATGTGTTAGCTGAAACAAAAAGTAATGCATTTCCTGTATATTTAACTGGTAAATACGGAATAGGAGAAGATTTATTTTATTTAGTAGGTAGAGCTGGATGGGCTATGTATGATACTTCTGAATCTATTGATGGGTTTTATGGAGCTGTAGGAGTTGGAAAACAATTTGCTCACATTACTGTAGAAGCACTTTATGAATCTATGGATTTAAGTGGAAGTTCTCATATGTATTCAGGTGATAGAGCTAACCTGGCATCAATCAAATTTGGTTATAAATTCGGTGAAAATAAGAGAGATGTAATCTCAAGAGAAAAAGAAGAGGCATTAAAAGCAGAGTATGAAAAACAACAAGCTGAGGAAGCTGCTAAAATAGCTGCAGAAAATAAAGCAAAGGAAGAAGCGGCTGCTTTAGAGACTGAAAATATTGCTAAAGAAAATGAAAGAACCGAAATCCTAAAAAAATATAATAACGTGATTGTTGCTGATGGTTATTCTATGGATAAAAACGAACCTATGAATGTGAATCAAGAATTTTTAGAAAATATCGCTAGTGATTTATCCGAAGAGTCTGGGACTCTTACAGTTAGGGCTTATACAGATAATACAGGATCAGAAGCAGCTAATTTAAGAATTTCTAAAAAAAGAGCAGACAAAGCTGCTGAAGCAATAAGAGAAGGAATCAATAATGAAAATATTGAAGTTATATCAGAAGGATTAGGAGAAACTAATTTTTTAACTGATAACTCTACTCTTGATAAAAGAAAAACTAATAGAAGAATAGAAGTTAATTTTATAGCTAAATAATATAGGAGGAATAATGAAAAAAATAATATTAATAGCTTTATCTATTTTAACATTAGTAAGTTGTAATTTAGATAAAGAAAAAAAATCAAGTATAAATATAACTGCAACTTACCGTGAAAGGATAGCGTTATTACCTGGAGCTAAAGTTATAGCAATACTAGAAGATGTTTCTAAAGCAGATGCACCTAGTATTGAAGTAGTAAAACAAGAGATACCGGCAGGGAATTTGCCTTATAAACTAACAATAGATTTTCCTAAAAAAGACATTATTGAGACACATAGATACAATGTAAGAGTTAAGATTATGAAAGACGAAAAGTTACTTTTTACATCAACAGATTCATATGATCCTTTTAAAGAAGATGAAAAGGTAATTATATTGAAAAAAATGAAGTAAAAATTTAAATTAAACCCATGGATGAAGATGCTAAATAAAAGTACCCATTCCATGGGTTTTTTATAAAAAAAACAAAATTATAACACATATATCATTAAAAAACAATCACTACAGGTAGAGATGTAAAATAGAAAATTTATTATAATTTAAAAGAAATCATATTATTAAAATTATATTATTATAGGGAGAGAATTAGTGCTTATGCCAAAAAATTATAACGAATTAAAAAAAAGAGGATTAAAAGGGACAGTGGCTATTGGTATTGTTGTAGCTACATTATTATTAATGCATTCATGTTTTTCTGATAAGGAAATAGAGAAAAAGGAAGGATTAACTAACATTGGAGATAAAAAAATAGAAAAATCAACTAATACTGATGAGAAAGAAGAACTAGTTTCTTCTAAGGAAGATGCAAATTCGAATATTAAAGACGGAGTTATTAAAGCTAGTAATTCTAAATCAGGGTCTTCAGTAACGGAAGAAGATTATTTTAAGCCAAACAAATTAAAGGAAAAAACACTTATAAAAACTCAAAATCAAAAAACAGAAGATACTCAAAAATTTAAAGTAAAAAAGAAAATAGAAACTAAAGGGGATTCAAGTGAGACTACTTCAAAAGAGAGTGTTAACAGTTTTGATGATACTAATCAAGGTAATGAGAGTTTAATAAAAGGGGAAAAAAAGCTAAAAGAAGAAGAGAATAAAGAAGAACATAGTTTATTAGTCTTTGGAAGCTTAGGTTTTGAGAAAATTAATCATAGCAGCAGTAAAGATACAGGATCTACAGATCCGATAGATCCAGATAAACCAGATAAACCAGATAAACCAGACAGACCAAACAGACCAGATATAGACGATTTATTACCAATAACACCAGAAGTACCAGTAACAGAAGTAATAATTTGGGAAAATGGGAATGAGATATATGGTAATAAATATACTTTGAAAAATAACTTAGAAATGATAGATAATATAGATGGGTTAAAAACAACCGGAGGAACTATTATTAATGAGGCTACAATTAATTCAAATGCTTTTGTTGGGGAAAATTATGCTATGAGAGCTGAAGATCATGCAGATGGTCGTCAAGGTATAGCAATTAATAAAGGGAATATCACAGGTGGTAGCAAGGGAATGATTGCTATAAATGGTGGAGAAATTATAAATGATGGAACAATTGACCTTACTTTTGATTCTAATGGAGGTATGGTTGCAGATGGTGCTGGGAGTTCAGCTATAAATAATGGAACTGTAAAGGGAACAATGGCATCACATCGATTTGCTTCTATGATAAATGAAGGGACTGCAGATACAATGAGAGCATTTTCTAATTCTACTGCTATAAATAATGGTGAGACAGGGCGTATGGATGCCTCATTTGAAGCTACTATGACAAATTATAACAAAGCTTCAGATATGTGGGCTTATAACGCTACTATCATTAATGAGGTTGGAGGAGTAATTAGTACTTCTGACTCTCTTATTTCTGACTCTCATGGAATGTATGCTAGAGAAGGTTCAACTGCTATAAATAAAGGTGAAATAAGAGTTGCACTATCTCCAGGGAAATATGGAATGTATGCTACAGGTGGCTCAACAATAATTAATGAAAAAGGTGGAACAATAATTAATGCAGCAGACGGTGGAATGAGAGCCAATGGTGCAGGTAGTATAGCTACAAATAAAGGCGAAATTCAAAGTGGTAATAGAGGAAGTGGAATGGGAGCCAATAGTGTTGCCGTTGCTATAAATGAAGAAACAGGAGTTATCACTGGTAGCGACAACCATAATGGAATGTATGCAGATGGAGCAAGGTCTTTAGTAAGAAATAAAGGAACTATTTCTAATAGTGGAACAACTAATATGTTATCTTACAGAGGTGGTCAGGCCATCAATGAAGAAACAGGAATCCTTTCAAATAGTAAAGAAGCAGGTATGGAAGCTGATGGAGGTAACGGTTCAACAGCAATTAATAAAGGAACTATAAAAGATTCTCAAATGAATGGAATGCGTGGTCATACTGGAACTCATGTAGAAAACACTTCAACTGGTAAGATCATTAATTCTAAAGAAACTGGAATATATGCAGCTGGAGTAGGATCAACTGGAATTAATTTCGGTATCATATCAGATTCAGGTATTAGGGGAATGTATACAGATAGTAAGGGAACTATAATAAATGAAAAAGGTGGAGAAATAATTAATTCTAAAAGTTCAGGGATGCATGTATATGGAGAAGGAGCATCTGGAATTAATAAGGGGACAATATCGGGTTCAGGAAGTAGTGGTATGTATGCAGATGGTGAAGGTGTAGTAATAAATGATACAAATGGAGAGATCAATAAATCTAAAGGATCAGGTATCCATATAAGTGGATTAAATTCAGTAGGAACTAATGATGGTAAGATATTAGATTCAGAGATTAGTGGGATGTTTGTAGAAAATAAAGGTACTATAATAAATACTGTAAATGGAAAGATTACTAACTCAAAGGGATCAGGTATGCATGTTGATGGACCAAAGTCACTAGGAACTAATAGTGGTAGTATATTAGGTTCAGGAATTAGTGGAATGTATGCAGAAAATGGAAGTACAGTAATAAATGAAAAAGATGGAAAGATCATTGGTTCAAAAGGATCAGGTATCCATGTAAGTGGTTTCGGTTCAACAGGGATTAATAGTGGTGAAATATTGGATTCCGAGATTAGTGGAATGCATGCCGAAAATCATGGCAGTATAGTAAACACTGTTGATGGAAAAATAATTAATTCTAAAGGTTCCGGAATGTATGTAAGTGGAACGGGAGCATCTGGAATTAATAGTGGTACAATATCGGGTTCAGAAGATTGGGGTATGTATACTGAAGGAAAAGATTCATCAGGAATAAATGATGGAGAAATAACAAGTGAAAAACAAGGAATGTATACAAGTGAAGGAACTATAACTAATAATGACTTAATAACGATAAATAGAAATGGTGTAGGAATGGAAATAGATGGTGGATCTGCTGTTAATAAAGGAACTATAACATCTATTAGTGGATCTAACATAGGTATTAGGGTTTATAATAATGGAACCGCTGTAAATGAAGGAACGATCTCTACTGATGGTGACTATGGAATGCATATAGTTAGAGGAACAGGAATAAATGAAAAAGGTGCAACAACCTCTAATACTGGTGACCATGGAATGTATATAGCTGATGCAGGAATAGGGACCAACAAAGGAACGATCTCTAATACTGGTAACAATGGAATGACTATATCTGGAGCAGGAAGTACAGGGATAAATGAAAAAGGTGCAACAATCTCTAATACTGGTGCCTATGGAATGAATATATCTGGAATAGGAATAGGGACCAACAAAGGAGCTATCTCTAATACTGGTAACTATGGAATGAATGTAGTTGAAGCAGGAAGTACAGGGATAAATGAAGTAGGTGCAACAATCTCTAATACTGGTAACTATGGAATGAATATATCTAGAGGAATAGGGACCAACAAAGGAACGATCTCTAACGATGGTGACGATGGAATGAGGATATATGCAACAAGTATAGGAATAAATGAAAAAGATGCAACAATCTCTAACAATGGTGACGATGGAATGAATATAATTTATGGAGGAACAGGGACCAACAAAGGAACGATCTCTAACGATGGTGACTATGGAATGTATATAGCTGAAGTAGGAAGTACAGGAATAAATGAAGTAGGTGCAACAATCTCTAATACTCGTGACTATGGAATGCTTATAGAGAAAGCAGGAGTAGGGATCAACAAAGGAACAATCTCTAATACCGGCAACAATGGAATGACTATATCTGGAAGTACAGGGATAAATGAAGAAGGTGCAATAATCTCTAATACTGGTGACTATGGAATGAAAATATCTGGAGGAACAGGAACCAACAAAGGAGCTATCTCTAACGATGGTGATTATGGAATCTATATAACTGGATCAGGTAGTACAGGAATAAATGAAGTAGGTGCAACAATCTCTAATGTTGGTGACTATGGAATAGAGATAACTTCTGGAGGAACAGGAACCAACAAAGGAATAATCTCTAACGATGGTGACTATGGAATGCATATAGTTAGAGCAACAGGAATAAATGAAGAAGGTGCAACAATCTCTAATACTGGTAGCTATAGGATGCACATAGAGAGAGGGGGAACAGGAATAAATAACGGGGATTTAGACGATGGATCTGATAACTATATTGTAATGCGAGCATCTAGTAGCGATAGTTTTGGTAAGAATACTGGAACTATTGATATAAATTATTCTAATAGTATTGCAATGAACGGAGTGTTAGGAGGTTCACTTTTAAACGAGGGAACAATTAACATAAATGGAGATAATGGTGTTGGAATGTATATTAATGGAGGTGGAACAGCTACAAATGAATCAGGAGGTATTATTAACCTAAATTCTACTAATGGAATTGGTATTTATGCTACCGGAAAAGGATCAAAAGTTGTAAATAATGGTGAGATTAATCTTTCAGGTAACTCAACAGATGGAGATAAAACCGATGATAAAGGGAACAGAAATATAGTTTTAGAAGATGGAGCAACGTTCCTTAATAGTGGAGTATTTAGATCCGATGGAAATATAAATTTTGATGAAATGGGTGACGGTAAATTTATTATGAGTAGTGGTGGAACAGTAGAAGCCGATAAAATAGAAGGAGATATCTATGCAAGTGGAGCATTAGCCATGGGCGGATATGATGATGTCTACAGTACATATAAGATGCTGGAAACTAATGAATTAGATGGAAACATAATTTCTAATTCGGCAATGTTTGATGCTCACTTTACTGATAATGCTGATGATAATGGTTTTTATGATGTTGTATTGGATAGGAAAGATTTTAATACAATTGTTAGTAACGAAGAAATAGGGGAAATATTAGAAGATAATTATGAAGATAATGGAAATGAATTAAAAGAAGATTACTATGATGCTCTAAAGCTAGTATCAACAGAAAAAGGTTTAGATAAAGCAGTCGAAGATAGTTATGGAATGTCTTACTACCCAACATTAGCTAAACAAACTTTTGAAATAGTAAATGATAGTAACCAGGTAATCGTTGATAATGTTATTAACAATGAAAGAGTAAGAAGGGTTGGAGAAACTATAGCTATAGCAGGAGTAAATACTACAAGATTAGAAAATGATTCCCATGATAATGCTTCAGGGTATGATACTGATTTGTACAGTGTTTATTTAGGAGCAGAAAAACAAATAAATAAAAACACACGTATCGGTGGAATTCTTACCATAGGTAAAGGAGATACAGATTTAAATGATATAAAAGGATCTAGAGAAGATTATTATTACCAAGGTAATGTATATTTTACTTATGAAAATGAAGATAGATTAAAATTTACATCAATGATATTTGGTGGGATGACTGATACATCTCTAGATAGAACCTTAGCATTTGGAAGTTTGTATGAAACAATGGAAGATGATATCAATAACTATTATGTAGGATTAAATAATGAATTAAGTAAAAAATATTATTTTGGTCAAAATTATATAAAACCTAAATTTGAGCTTAACTTTACATATATGATGCAAGATGATATTTCAGAATCAGGGGACCAAGGATTAGAGATTGATGGTGTAAATTCTGTATCTGTGGAGACAGGCTTAGGATTAGCATTAGGAAGAGATTTTTATATGGATAATGGAAGTAAGTTCAACATTGAAGGAAGTGTTACAGGATATGCTGAATTAGCAGACCCATATAAAGATTTAGATTCGACTTTTAATACTTTAAGTACAGATAAAGTTAAGATAGACGGATATAATAATGACGATTTTTATGGCGACATCATGATTGGTGGAAGTTATGAAACCAAAAATTCATTAAAATTATATACAAAAATAGGATATAGAATAGGTAATGATTCAGATGGACCTATAGGGAATATTGGATTTAATTATTTATTTTAAAAATTATTGATTAGAAGGAAATTCTGATAATTTCCTTCTAATTTTCTGTTTAGGAGACTTTAGATATGAAAAAAGAAAAGAATTATGGGAAAATACGGTCTAAAAAATATAAAAAAAATTCTATTATCGGAATATGGGATCTTTTAAAAGCTATTATTATCAGTTTTGCTCTAATAGTTGTTCTATTGATAATAAAAGATTATTAATACTGTAAGAAAGATATTTATAAAAAATAGTTTGTTTTAGGATGTTATTTTATACAGATAGAGACTTCAAATATAAGGAAGTATAACTATGGATCAATTATTTTATATAATAATGAAGAATCAAATGTACCTTATAGAAACTCAAACTCCTACTCATATAAAATTTTCTACAGTAGGAAAACCAAAATTATTTATAAGTAAGAAAAAGGCTGAAAAATAACGTGAAAAAACAGGTGGAATTATTGTTAAAATTAAAACAACAAACAATGGTATTAGTTAGGAGGAATATTATGGAAAAGAACCTTAAAAAGAAAGTAACTTGTTTAAAATGTAAGAAAAAATTTGAATCAGAGATAGATTTTTTAGGAATACCATATTATAAAATTTGTCCTTCATGTAAAAAAAATACTGGAAATTATGGGCGAGGAATAAGTAGCTATTCGTAAAATATCAATAGTGAAGTGTTAATAAAAAAGGAGAAATTATGAATATAAAATATAAAGTAGTTTTAATCTCTGGACTTTTATTTATTATGGGTTGTAAATCTGTAGAGAATAAAGTTATAGAGGGGGCAATTTACAGTAAGGATAAAAAAGTTTATAGTGTTTTTGATAATAAACCTGTAAATGGAGTATTAGAAAAGGAAGGATACTATGGGAAGAGAGAATATTCTACTTATAAAAAAGGAACTCTTTATAATTTAAAAAAAATAAGTAAAGAAAATGAGCTTCTTTATGAGGTATCTTTTGATGGAATGGGACTTTTTAATGGAAAAACATTTGAGGAGAAAGGGAAGAGCAGTGAGTACTCCCATGGAGTTTTAGACGGAGAAGTTATCTATGAAGATTATAGAGGTAATAAGATTATAGAAAGATATGCTGATGGTGTTCTAAACGGGGTACAAGAAAAAAAAGAAGGTAAAAAATTATTTTTTAATCAAGGTTTGAGAACTACAAAAGATATAGAATCACCAACTAAAAAGCAATCAAAAGTTATTGTATGGGGAGAGATCCCTAAAGAAAACTTTACTGGAGAATTATACGGAAAGCCTAAAACAGGTATTATAAATAATAATTATGCAGCTATGCAAATAGAAAATTATAAGAATGGGGTTTTACTATCTAGGAAGTACTATGATAAACAAGGAAAAAAGATGTATGAATTTCACTTTGTGGATGGAAATATAAAAAAAATAATAAAAAAAATAGAATATACCAAAGGGATTTTAAGGGAATTAAAAAATTATAATTCAGATGGAGTCTTAAATGGAAAATATATTTTAGGGAGTTATTATTCTACTAACACTGAAGTTAAAAATTATAAAAATGGAATCCCGCATGGAGAAGTAGAGATATTAATTGAAAAAGATGGGAAATTAGATAAAAAAATAGGCTTTTATGATAAAGGAATCTATACTGGATATAAAAATACACAATACTATAAGGATGGAATTGAAATTGATAAAGAATTAGCTAATACAGTTTCTTCTAACTTTATAATAACTAATATAAAAGATATCAAGAATAAAGAAAGTTTTAGTGGTTATACAAACCAAATAATTAATAATAACAATGCTGAAGATGGGAATATTTATTACTATGAAAACGGATTTCTTAAAGAAGAATATAAATATGAAAATAATTCTTTAATTCAATCAAAATATTATCTAAAGAATGGAAAATACATTCAAAAAACTTATAAAGATGGAATTATTCAAAAAATTTCAAATTATAATGCTGATGGTATTGAAGATGGAGCCTTTACAGCGTATGAACATGATAATAGCAAAACTGTTGGTTATATAGTAAATGGAGTAATAGACGGAAGAAGTGTTCATTATCATGGAACAAAAGTTTATTATGTCGATGTCTATTCTAAAGGGAAAGAATATCAAAGAACTATTTACTATGATTACGAGAAAAAACAAATTTTTCAGACACAAAAAGGTGTCAATACAGGCAGAGGATGGATCATAATAGGGATGGATAAAACCTATTATGAAGATGGAAACTTGAAAAAGGTAGTTAATTATGGAGATGGATTATCTTCAGAGAAAAAAGTAGAAGTTACTAAATTTTATTCTAATGGGAAGATAAAATCAAAAGGTACAATGGATTATTGTTTATATAAAAATATTGGTAAAAAAACTATATTCTATGAGAATGGAAAGAAAAAAATAGAAGAAAATTACAATGATAGAAACTATAATACTGGAACAAAAAAATATTATTTTCCCAGTGGAAAGATAGAAAAAATAGAAAGTTATAATGATAGAGGTTATAAAGATGGGACATTTAAAACTTACAATAAAGATGGGAAATTAATAGAAGAGTTACATTATAAAAATGGATATAAAAAATAATTTTGTATAATAAAAATAAAATTAGATTTTTTATAGTATAAAGATTGGAGGTTAGTTATCTTTTATTTTATCAATACAAAAAATCAAAAGATACATCTAAAACATTGTGAGTATTTATCAGAAAAAAAGAAATTCTTTTTAGGATCTCATAACAATTTAGAGTCTGTAGTAATTACTGCTATATCAGAAGGATATGTTAATGCAAAAATTTGTTCTCATTGTTGCATGTCAATAAATTGGGACTAGTAGTTTTAATTAAAAAATAGGGGGATTGAAATGCACTATATTGACTTTTATATCGATACCAAAACACGTAAAATTCATAAAGCAAGTTGTACAAAATCATCATATAAATCTAATATTTATTTAGGTATTTTTAGAAATTTTCATATAGCACTAATACATGCTGAGTCTAGAGGATATTTAGAGTTTTCTATTTGTGAGCATTGTAATGTTTCTTAAAGATGTTAACTTATTTAATAAAGGAGATTAAGAATGGGAAAAATAGTAATAATGTTATTAATAATAGTAATAATAGGGGGATATCTTTGTTTGTCGGTTTATAAAAATGATGAGAGATTCTTTAGTCTGCCCTATCAGAGAAGAACAGTAAATATTTTTGGAAGAAAAATAGCTAGATTATTTTATTTTGGGTTTGGATTTGTAATGATCATTTTTGCTTCATTTCTGATTTTTAAGATGTTAAATCAATAAAAGATGAATGTTTCTAGTATTCAAGTAACAGATAGTAGTGGTGAAATGAGGAAATCAAAATAACTGCTTTTAGTATACTAAAAAATTGACCAAACAATAAAAATATTAAATAGAAATTCCTAAGATCTAGATTTAAAAAACTGGATTTTTTAAAAACTGCTTTAAATATGAGCCTTATGAATTATCGTTTATATGGAACTATTTTTTAAATTTTTATAAAAAATTTAAAACTTTTTCTTCACTTTCTACGACTAATTAGTATAAGTAAATGAAAATAATATTTTTCGTTTCTTTCTTTCCTTAATAGTTAAAATAAAACCCTCCTGACTGTGTGACTATTACAGTTAGGAGGGTTTTATTTTGTTGTTTTAATTATTATGCATCTTGCTTTGTATCTGTGATTACAATCTCTCTTAAAGATACTGATTGAGGTAATTCATAAGCATATTTAATGGTCTTTGCAACATCATTTGCCGTTATATTTATAGCTCCTACTGCTTCTTTCCAAGCTTCATATCCGTTAATAATATCTTTATCTGTAGTATGTCCTAATAATTCTGTTGCTACTGCTCCTGGACAAATAGATAACACTCTTACGTTATGAGAGGACATCTCTTGTCTCGCTACTTCTGTAAGGCCTGTTACTCCATATTTTGTTGCACAATAAGCAGCATGACCACCAAATGGCTTTAATCCTGCTATTGAGGATAAATTGATTATTGTACCAAATTCTCTTTCTTTCATATCATTCATTACTATCTGCATTCCGTTCATTACACCCATTACATTTACATTTAACATAGTTTGCCATTCATTGGCATCTTGAGTTGCTAGATCCCCTAAGAGCATCATTCCAGCATTATTTATTATTAAATCCGTTTTTCCATATTTCGATTCTGCTTCTCTTATTGCATTTTCAAATTCAATTTTGTCAGTTACATCTACTTTTCTACACATTGTGTTTGGTAAGTTAAGGGCTTTCATTTTTTCCACTCTTCTTGCTAACAGTAGTGTAGGATATCCATCTTTTGAAAATTCTTTTGCTAACTCCATCCCAAATCCACTACTTGCTCCTGTTATTACTACTAATTTTTTCATTTTATTTCCTCCTAAAGTTTTATTATGAAATTAGTATATATGTTAAACCATGGTTTAATGCAAATTTTTTTCGTTTTTATTCTTGAATCATATTTTTCTTTCAGTTTCACATGAATTTCACACTATTGTTTTATTCTTTAGTTAAATCAAATAAATGGAGTGTGAAAATTGTGATAAAAAGAGAACTGAATATAAATAAAGAATTTTATGATATTAGTAAGTATATTGGGATAGTCAATCCGAATGAGGATATTTATGAAAGTTATTCTTTAAAAGAAAAATTAATAGTTTTAACTCTAAAAAGATTAATAGTTATTGAAGAAGGTATAGTTGATATAGAATTAAATTTTTCCTCTATTACTGGTTATGATTTTTTGTGTAGTAATATCGATCCAAATAACTTATGTGTAAAACTTAAAACAGATGAAAAAATAATCATTCTTAATTTTAAAGAAAAAAAGAAATACTTTCGTTTTATAACCAACTTGATGATAGGACTTAAAAATCAAAAGCACTTAAATTAATTTGCTTGTAATTGGGCTCTAAAGAGTCTTAGTTGACACCAGAATTCTTTTGGTTGTAAAACAAAAAATAAATACATCGGGAAGATCCCTTGAAAAGGAGACAAATAAAATAGAATTTAAAGAAGAAAAATTAATAGACTACATTATAACAGAATACACACTCGAAGAAATTAATGAAGCTAAAAAAAAAGCTATGAAAGATGAAGAGAGAAGAGCATTTGTTTTGATGCATAGAGGAAATGCTTTAATAGGTTATTTAATATGTCATGGATATCTATGAGTATTTTTGTAAAAAATATGGGTATTTATAAAAAAATCCCCCTGAGTTTATTTCTCAGAGGGGCTTTTTTATTTTTCATTATCTTTCCAGAATAGATATTAACCTCTCCCTTCTCTCTAGTACTGTATAATTTTCGTTTTATTCATTGCTTCTAAAAATTGCTTTTTCAAACCCACTATATCATTTTTTTCGACTTAAAAAAAAGTTAAAAAAAAATGCAACTTTTTTTTTAAAATTGACTCTATGTTAGTGTAGAAGAAAAAAATAAAATTTTAAAATAAAGGAGTGAGAAATTATGTGGAAGTTTTTAACAGATACTATTTGGGCTAAATTAATTGAAGGGATATTAGGATTATCGTTGGAAAGCAGAGTAGGAGAGGTTGCTTGGTATTTTTTACATGCAGCTAGTACTATCTTAATATTATTAGGGTTAGGGATATTTATTATATCTATATTAAGGACTTTTATATCAACGGAAAAAATTAAAAAGTTTATTGAATCGCACAAAGGTATAAAATCAAATGTCATGGCATCAGTACTTGGAGTAATTACACCGTTTTGTTCGTGCTCTAGTGTTCCTATCTTTATAGGATTTATAGAAGCAGGTATACCAACTGGAGTAGTATTTTCATTCTTAATAACTTCACCAATAGTAAATGAAGCAGCATTTTTAATATTGATGACTATCTTTGGATGGAAGGTCGCTACTATATATGCAATATCAGGAATAGTTATAGGTGTCTTAGGTGGTATGCTGATAGGTAAATTAAAGATGGAAAAGTATATCGAAGGTTATATCTATAAGATGCACTTAGAAGGTAAAAAAGAAAAAATATATAGGGGTAGAGAAAGGCTTACTTATGCATGGAAAGAAACTAAAGATGTAGTAATAAAATTAATTCCTTATATGATAGTAGGTATAGGCATAGGAGCATTTATCCATGGATGGGTACCAACAGATTTATTATCAAAGTATGGGGGAAAAGATAATTTCTTTGCAGTGCCAATCGCAACATTAGTTGCAATCCCTCTATATACAGATGCAGCAGGAATTATTCCGGTAGCAGAAGCGTTAATAACAAAGGGAGTAGGAATAGGAACAACTATGGCATTTATGATGGCAGCAGTAGCATTATCACTTCCAGAGATGTTACTTTTAAAAAAAGTAATAAAATTACCATTAATAGCAACATTTGTAGGAATAGTAGGAACAGGAATCATAGCTGTGGGATATTTATTTAACTATATTGCTTAAAGTATAATGTTAAATTTTTAAAATAAAGGAGGAAAATATGGGATTATTAGGAAAACTTTTAAAAAAAGAGGAAAAGAGTAAAGGTGGATGTTGTTCATTTAATTTAGAGGATGAGATAGCTAAGGTTGATTCTAAAGACATAAAAAAAGAGAAAGAAAGCTCGTGCTGTGATTTTGATTTAGATGCAGAAATTAATAAAGCAAAGAATCAAAAGAAAAATTCTTGTTGTGGGTAAAAGATTTTAATGAGATTAAAAAAAGTAGTGATCCTTAAACAGATCACTACTTTTTCAGTTTTTATTTTTTAGTTATAATGCTATTATGTATTTATTAATAGCTGTAGTAACATATCTATATAGTATAAAATATAGATTCTTTAAAAGATATTTTTTAGTTGATATTATAGATTACAAAGGAGAGATTATACAAATGGAGAAAAAATTATTAGAAACATGGGAAGAACTTAATAACCATTTATTATTTTTTATAAGAAAAAGAATTAAAAATAAAGAAGATGCGGAAGATATCCTCCAGGATGTCTATATTAAACTACATAAAAATATTGATAGTTTAAATGATGAAAAAAAATAATTTCTTGGATATATCAGATAACAAGAAATACCATAAATGAGTGTTATAGGAAGTGTTATAGAATTAAACAAGTGGGGTTTGAAGACTGCCATATAGAGATGACTCAAGAGGAAGAGGAAAATTTAAATGACGAAATATTAGTGAGTATGAAAAAATTTATAGAAGAACTCCCGGAAGATTCAAAAAAATTAATTGAATTATATGAGTTTGAAGATATGAGCCATAAAGAGATTAGTAAAAAATTAGAGATCAAAGAAAATACATCTAAATCCAGATTAAAAAGAGCAAAAGAAAAGTTGAAAAATCAATTGGATGAATGCTGTCTTTTTCAAATAGACAAATTTGGAAACGTTTTGGATTATACAAAAAAATAAAAAGAGATATAAAATGACGGTGGAAACTCAATACTTTTTTTAGAATATTGAAACTTTTTTAGCTAAACGGTGTAGATAGTAGGAATAGCCCTGTAACTGCTATACTTTATATGAAAAAAGGACTCTTTTAGAGTCCAATTTCTTGAGAACTTTTCAAAACTATATAAAACATTTTTTCACGTTAGGGAATGCTTTATAAGATTCGCTTAAAAGAACTTAGCTAATTTTTTTACATTTAATTTTTTAATGAGATTAATAATACAAGTAGTAATAATGTTGAAAATTATATAAGATTAAATAAAATAAATTTTAGTATTAACTCCACAAAATACTATCATTATTAATTTATTCTAATTACTTGCAAACAATTGGCCTTACAGTAAAATAAAAAAATTAGCTTGTGTTTGATTTCAATTATATCTTTTTACATATTTCACCTCCTTGTGTTATATTTATGTACTAGCACGATAAAAAATACGACATTAATAACTAAGACCTCTACTAGGGTGACTAGAAAGTGGTTTTACATTAATATTTGCTCTATATTCTGTTTCTGCCCACATTATTCTTTGAGCAACTTCAGCTTCAGGATTTAATTTTATATCTTTTAAAATTAGATCTTTAAATTTATCATATCCAGCTCTATCTATTAGATGACCTCCATGTAAATATTGAGGTTTATTTTCTAATATATTTGCCGAGAATTTTTGCCAATTTTTAATAACACCGATAACAACTTCTTCTGTTACCCAATTTAAAAATATTTTTCCCATTCTAGGATATTGTTTACCAGTTCTTCCACCAATAGTTACTCTAAATAGTTTTTCTTCTGGTCTTACCCATGCTGATGTAGGACATGCTTCTACACATTCACCACATCCAACACAACAACAGTTATCTTTAACTGCTTTATGGTTTTCACCAGATAAAACTCTCGTTGCATGAGATTTACATACTTTGACACATCTTCCGCATCCAATACACCTTTCTTTGTTGAATATAGGTTTTGTTACACCAATAATTCCAAAGTCATTAAAATGTCCTTTAGCACAATCATTTGGACATCCTGATAACGCCATTTTAATATGGTAATGACTAGGAAATATTTCTTTTTCTAATTTTTTTGATAAATTTTGTGTATTATAATTTGCTTTAATACAATGAGCTCCGCCTATACAAGCCATAATATTTCTAGCTCCAATAGTTGGATATCCAGCAGAATTTACTTCCATATCGATATTACATGCGTCAACTTCAACAGCTTTAATATATTCATCTAGATATTCATTTACATTTTCTATATCTTTATATTTGATACCAGGAATATTTAAAGTTTGTCTCATCCCTGGGTGAAAAGATCCATTACCCCAAGTCAATGCAATATGTTGAACAGAACTTAAATATTTTGCATCTATAAGCCCTCCCGGGACTCTCATTTGTAACATAAATTCACCTGGAATTTTTGATTGTCTAAAACAATTTAATTTTAATTTAGTAATATCTATATCATGATTCATATTTATTTGACCTCCTTAATCGATTAAGTATTTACCTTTAGTATAGTTAAATACTGGTCCATCTAAACAGACGTATGTTTCATCAACTCTACAATGACCACACTTTCCAACTGCACAAGACATTTTTCTTTCAAATGAAAGCCAAATTTGCTCTTCAGGAACCCCCATTTTAACAAATTCTTTTGCACTAAATTCCATCATTTTTGGAGGTCCTACTATTACTATTTCAACATTAGATAGATCAGATAGATCTAATTTTGAAAAATGTTCTGTAACTAATCCACTAGAAAGACCTAAAGAACAGTTTCCATCTTTACACATTTCATCAACTGTAGTTATGATATTTGATTTTTTTTCCCAACTAGAAATATCATCTTCAAATAAAATACATTCTTCATTTTTAAAACCTAAGATAACTTCCATATTTTTAACAGATTCAAAGTTGTTATTTACTGCATTAATCATAGATCTTACTGGTCCACATCCAGACCCACCAGCTACAACAATTAGATTTTTATTTCTATAGTTTTCATCAAATGGAAATCCATTTCCATATGGACCTCTCATAAATATTTCATCACCAGGTTTTAATTCAAATAAAACATTAGTAACTAGTCCAACTTTTCTAATTAAAAATTCAATCCATCCTTCCTCAGCATTAAATTCTGTGATAGAAATAGGAGCTTCTCCTATTTTAGGGATTGAAATTTGTATAAATTGTCCATAATTAATCTTTTCTATTTCATCAAATTCTACTCTAAACAGCCATTCTATTGCTGTTAATTTTTTTACTATTAATATCTTGTATGGTTTAGGTTCTAGTATATTATCCATTGATATCCTCCTCATTTAATTTATCTACTTCAACACTTAATTTATTTACAAGTGTAGAAAAAGATATGAATGCTGGGCAATGGTCACTACATCTACCACAACCTACGCACATATGTTCCCCTCCAAATCTTTTAGCATGATCATGAATTTTATGCATAGTTTTAAATCTTAATCTTTCACCAGCACTAGGTCTAAACGAATGACCACCAGCCATATCAGTATATCCATCAATATGACACGAAGCATTGATTCGTCTTCTTTCACCAGCATTACTATCTGGAGTATACGACATATCGTACGAAGTATAGCAAGTACATGTAGAGCAGGCTATAGTACAGCTACCACACTTAATACATCTTTTATCATACTCTTTCCATAGATCTAAATCTTTAACTTTAGCTTGAACATCTTTATTAGAAATCATTGGAATTTTTACCGATATTAAGTTCTCTTCTACTACAGGAACATGGTAAGTGATTTGACTTCCGTCAAAAATTTCTGTTAATGATGGATCTTTGATATCTACTTTAATTTCTTCTCCAAGTTGTATTCCAAATATATATTCATCATCATTTACAATGTTACTTTTCATAGAAGCACAGAAGCATGTATCCCATCCTTTAGAAGGGCACTCCATTAAAGCAAAACTTATATTTTCTCTTATTCCTGCATAAAATGAATCTACAAATCCTCCATTTTTTAAATAAATATCATCAAATCTTTTGATAGCATTTATGTCGCAAGCTCTTACAAACATAAGTATAGGTTTTTTAGCTATTTTTTTAGCTCTGTATTCATTATCTGTAAAATAAAATAAAGTTTCAGTGATAGGACTCAATACTTCTTTAGCAGCATAGTTAGATTTTTCGTTAAAAACAATTTCATCACTAGAATTTATAACATCATATTTGATGATATCGGTATCGCAAAACCTCCCCTGTTTTGGGGACCTTTTAGGTGCGTATATAGTATAGATTTCCTTTAGCTTATCAAATGAATTTGAAAAGCTTTTTTTAGTTAATTTTAAACTCATATCTTCCTCCTCACATTTAATTTTTCTACATCTTTAATTAATAACTTTAAAATTTATATAGCTCTTGAATATTCTTGTTTTTCTGTACCAATTTTAGATAAAACAAGTTGCCAAGTATTTAATTTTCTTGATCTAAATGCTCCAGCACAAGATAATAGGTAATATTTCCACATCCTATAAAACTTATCACCATATTTTTCTTCTAAGTTTTTCCAAGAATTTTCAAAATTTTCATACCATTTTACTAGAGTTTTATCGTAGTCTGGACCAATATTATGGAAGTCTTCTATATTGAAAATATTCTCCATAGAACTACCTAATTGAGCTACAGAAGGGATAACACCATTTGGGAAAATATATTTTCTAATCCAAGGGTCACAACTTTTAACAGTTTCAACTCCTCCTATTGTATGAAGTAAGAATAATCCATCATCTTTTAAGAAGCTAGTTGAACATTCAAAAAATTCTTTATAGTTTAGTGGTCCTACATGCTCTATCATTCCAATTGATACAACTCTATCGTATTTTTCTGTAGGAACATATTCTCTATAGTCTGTTAACACAAAATTAACATCTAATCCTTTACATTTCTCAATTCCTAACTTAACTTGTTCTTTTGATAAAGTTAAACCATCACAAACAACTCCATAGTGCTCAGCTGCATATTTCATAAATGAACCCCATCCACAACCAATATCTAATACTCTCATTCCTTTTTTTAGCCCCATTTTTTTACAAACAAGGTCTAATTTTTGTTCTTGAGCTACATCTAAAGAATCACTATCTTTAAAGTAAGCACATGTATAAGTCATATATTTATCTAACATAGGTTCAAAGATGTCATTTCCAATATCATAATGAAAAGGGACGTCTTTTTTTGTCCTTAATATACTTTGTGGATTTATTAAAGTTTTAAGTTTTTCTTTTCCTAATAATAATTTTTCTTTTCCTGTTATTTTCTTATCTAAATCTGCTTTTAAAACTCTATTTATCATTTCATCTAGTTGATTACAATCCCAAAGATGATCCATATATCCTTCTCCAAATCCAAGTGATCCAGATTCTAATATTTTAGTGAAAACTGTTTCATCATTTATTTTTATATCCCATGGTCTATCACCATTTAATTTAATGTCTGCTTTATATAATAATTCCTCAAATAATTTATATTTTGGACTCTTCATATTTATTCCTCCTTAAGTTTTATATGAAATAATTATATGTTATTTAAGTCTTTTTTAAAAATATAACTTTCTGATCATAACGATAGGTTTTTAGCTATAAATTGCTTATTAGTATTACAAAAATGTTATGTTGACACAAACTAAATATTACGCTATTATAATATGTGTTGATGTAATGAAGGTCGAAAAAAATTACGATATGATCCTTTTATATTGGTTACTACTAACTATCTTTCATTAAGCTAGATAGAGGGAATCCCTTTAATAATAAGGTTTTATACAAAAAAATATCGTAATACGGATAACAACAATTTGAAGTATAATATTAAGAAAAAAAAGACTTCATAGAAGAGCTTTCTTTGATAGGACTTCATGAGCCTAATAGTTTTTGTATGGATATAGTCATATCTACTTAAAATGAAGGAGAAGAGTGGTTAGAGGCAGTCCTAGAGCATCTGAGAGGGAATATAGACTTCGCTGTGGATTATATTAGTAACAATATTCCTAAAATAAAAGTAGAGAAGCCTGAAGCTACTTATTTACTTTGGCTTAATTTAAACGAATATGAACTTAATGAAAATAAATTAAAAGAAAAGTTAGTAGAAGAAGGTGGGTTAGGCCTTACAATGGGTGGAGCTTTTATGGGTGATGGATTCGTAAGAATGAATATAGCTTGTCCTAGATATATGTTAGAGGATGGATTAGAAAGGCTTAAAAAAGCTTTTGGATAAAGATGAGTAGTAGTACGTATTAAATTGAAAATATCCCACTTTACTTAAAGTGGGATATTTTTTATATTCTAAATTTTTTATTTACTATCTAAAATATATTTTACTATTTTGACAGTAACTATGAAAATTATAATCCCTGAAATAACTAACACACTTCTACCTAAACTAATTAAAATAGAAGCATTGTAAACCTTTTAACGGCTCCTATGGATATATTAAATAAGTTTTTATTCTATTTATAGATTTGTTTAATGGATAAATTTTATTTTCACTTTTCTTCTAAGTATTTAGGAGTTCTTATTCCAAAAATAAGCTTCATATTAGTCAAAATTTCAACCATCTCATTTCTATATGTTTCATATTGAAAAATCTCTTTTTCATTGAAATTTTTTATAGTATTATCATAAATTTTTTCTACGCCTTCTTTTACTACCATTTCACCTAATTTTGTTAAATATAATGGTTTTTTTAAAAGTCCACCTGTCATCTCTGACTTCTTTTCTAGATACCCCATTTTTTCTAATTTACTTACTATCTGATTAATTCTAGATTTAGTTAATGTTGTAAACTTTAAAAAATTATACTGTATTTCTCCTGGATTTTTTTCTAAATAACGTAACAAGTAATACTCATTTTGATTTACATTATAATTTTCTACTACATTACATAATAGTTCTTTTCCAGCCATTGAAAGAATATTTGCTACTGTCAAAACATCTATAATGATTTCTTTATTTTCCAATTGTAATCACCTCATTTTTTTTTATATAAAAAGCTTAATTGCTTTAAAATTTTTTATTAATAGTATGTACATAAAAAAAAGATTTTTAGGGATCTTTTTTTCAACAATTTTTAAAAGTATCTAACAAGTAGATAAACATTAGCTATAACTAAAGTTTGAATAGCTATAACGACTCCAAATTTCAAGAATTTACCGAAGCTTATCTTACATCCTGCTTTATTAGCTGAGTTTATAGCTACTACATTGGTTGCTGATGCTAAGATAGTGATGTTTCCTCCCAAAAGAGATCCCATAGATAGTGCCCACCAAAGTGACATAGTATTTTCTCCTACAAAAGTAGGTAACATGAAATGAATGATCTTAGAAACCATAGCTGCATTGGCTACATTTCCTATAACAGATGTAAACAAGGCTGAAATCCAAAGTATCATGGTAGCAGCATAGTGTAAATGACCATCAGCTAATTCTAAAACTTTATCTCCTACAAGGTCTACAACTCCTGTAGCTTCTATCCCTTGAATTAACATAAATAATCCCATAAAGAAGAATAGTGTATCCCATTCTACATGTTTGAAAACTTCTACAGGTTCACTTTTCGTGATTAAGATTAATGCTATTGCACCAGTAAGAGCCATTATTGCTAAACCTTTGTCGATAAAGTTATTCATTAAAAATCCAAAGATAACAAGAGCAAATATAGTTGCTGATTCTCTTAATAATTTAATATCTTTTAATGATCTAGAAGCATCTAGTTCCATTACTCTAGCTTTTAGATCTCTTGATACTTTCATCTTTCGACCATACATAAAATAAACAGTGATAATAAGTACTACCAATGAAATAATAGCAACTGGAGCTGTGTTAGCTAAGAAAGCATTAAAACCAATCTTACCTTCTACTCCTATGATAAGTTGAGTAGGATCACCGATTAGTGTAGCTAATCCTCCTATATTTGCTGACATTATGAGGGTCATAATATATACAAATGGATCTATTTTTAGCTGGTTTGCTAATAAGATAGATACTGGAGCCATTAATAAGATAGTAGTTACATTATCTAAAAACGCTGAACATAAAGCTGTAATTACTGCAAGAAGGATAAGTAATAGAAAAGGTTCTCCCTTTACTAACTGTGCTACCTTTATTGCTAAGTATTGAAATACTCCTGTTTCTGAGATGAAATGAACTATTATCATCATCCCTACAAGTAAGAGAATTATCTCTAGTCTTGAACCGATAGCATTAAGTGCTTGGTGTTCGTTTATAATTCCTACAAGGGCCATAGAAAGACCACCTAAAAGAGTAGCTATTGGACCTGGAACTTTCTCTGTTATTATTAAATAAAATGTCGCTATAAATATAATTAAACCTATTATTAACTGCATCTTTACTTTCCTCCTAAACTTATATGTGTAAAACTTTTTTGATTATATGTGATCTTAATATTGTTCCGTAATATTTACCATTTTCAACTACATATATTCTGGTAAAGCCTTTATTTTCCATAAGGAAACATATTTCCATTATAGGCGTTTTTCTGTCTACAATTGTTGTTGTTTTCCTATAAATATCTTTAATTCTAGTTATCTTTTCATTCTTTAAGTATTCCTCAAAAGGTTCTCCTACAGTTAAGAAATCTAAATCATCCATCACCAAAGTATACTTAGGCATTCCAAATAAGATTAACTCTCTTTCTGTCATTTCTCCTAAAAAAGTTCCATCAGTATCTACAACTGGAAATCCTGATTTTTCTTCTCTGATAAGTCTTCTTGCGATATTATCTAAGGTATCGTTAGGGCTCACAGGTTTTATTGTAGGATCCATAACATCTTCAGCGATGATCTTATTTTCAATCTTTACATCGATATGACTTAATAGATCATATACCTCAGATCCTGTCTTAGCATTTTTCAATTTTTCTAAGAGAACTTTGTCCTTAACAGCTATTTTAGTGATAGAAGACATGATCTTTAAGATAACTTTACTTTTTAGAGTTTCGGCTGTAATCATAAAGAAGATCTTAACCTGATCTTTATTTCTCATATCTGCCATCTCGCATTCAATAGGTTCCTTCACGATACCTATTGAGATGAGGATATCGTCATATCCATCCACTCTGGCATGAGGGATAGCAATACTACTTCCCATTGCAGTAGAGACCTCGGCTTCCCTGGCAAAAATAGATTTTCTTATGAGATCCACAGATTCATTGAATATTTCGTCATTTTTAGCAGTGTTATTGATCATTTGACCGATGATATCTTCCTTGGAACATCCCTCTAAATTTAAGTAGATACACTTAGGATTTAGATAACTTGATAATTTCATATTAACCTCCAAATATATTTCTTTTCAAATATATAATTTTTTTTATATTTTAAATAAGTTTTAATAAGCTTATAAATAACTACTGTTTATTTGATCTCATATCTTTAGAATGATAATCCATACATAAGCTCTATTAATGCAACGGCTGCAACTACTTGTACAACTCCAATGATTAATCCATATGTTAGAGCTTTAGGTCCTTGACTAAATAAAGTACTAAATTTAACTCTCATTCCTATTCCTGCAAGTGCTATGATCTCAAATTTAGAACTTATAGAATGGAATATGTTTGAAAGATCTCCATTGAATACTCCTAAAGTTTTTAGCGTTGTAAAAATAAAAAATCCAGTGATATACCAAGGTATGTTTAATTTTTTAAATCCTCTTTTTTTAGTTTCTTCTAAAGTAGTTTCATTTACTTCAACTTCTACTTCAATTTCTACTTCTTTCTCAATCTTAGCTAACTTACTATCTTTTGCAACTTTTTTACCTAAATAACTTACTAATACTACTATGAAGATAATTCTTATTATCTTAAAGATTGTAGCTAACTGTAATACTTCATTATTAACTAATTGACCTGCACCAA
The DNA here is from genome assembly GCF_000426625.1 of Psychrilyobacter atlanticus DSM 19335. Classification (NCBI taxonomy): domain Bacteria; kingdom Fusobacteriati; phylum Fusobacteriota; class Fusobacteriia; order Fusobacteriales; family Fusobacteriaceae; genus Psychrilyobacter; species Psychrilyobacter atlanticus. The sequence continues at coordinate 490,948 of NZ_KE384548.1, forward strand.
TAACTTGACCTACCGATTGAAGAATACCTCCTATAAGAGCAGAAGTCATAACTGTGTCTCCATGAAATATTACTCTAGAGGTAAATGGAAGTAAAAACATTAATACCGTTCCAACTAAGTTTACTATTGTAATAGATATTCCAAGATCATTTTGTTCAGGTTTAACAACTGGAGAAACTGCTCCGATTGCCGATGATCCACATACTGCGTTTCCACTACCCATTAGGTATGTAAATTTCTTCTTAAATTTCATTTTTTTTCCAATCCATATAGAAGCTGCTACAGTTATCATCATCTGAATGATAATAAAACTCACACCTTTAACTCCAACACTGAAAACACTATAGATATTTAATGTTCCTCCTAAAAGAACTATAGAATAAGATAATAGGTTTGATTCTGAAAAAACAGATCCAGCAGCAAATTTATCACTTTTAACTAACGTGTTTCCAAGAATAATTCCAAGTATAATTGCAAAACTGGCTCCTCCTAATTTAGGAAATATACCACCTAAAACTGTTCCAATATATGCAATAACAGAACAAACAATAAATCCCGGTATAATTTTTTTAATATTCATAATCTTTCACTCCTTTTATTAATATAGCTTTATTTTAAGCTGATTTTAATGATAAGTAAAATACTAATAATTGATCTTTATCATAGGTTATAACCTATGATTGTAAAAAAAATAAACATAATTAGGATAAAAGTACAGACGCTTCGTAAGTTCTCATAGTGATTATTTGACTAACAAAATCACAAAGGTATCTTCTCCTATGAGACTAAAAGAGGTAGTGTTTATTTTAAATCTGGAAGAGATTGGAAGAAGGTAGCCACCGGATCTATTGTCTACGGCTATATAATTTATGAATTATTCTAAGAAAAATAAAAATTGAGGTGATTATAATGGAATATATAGCAAATTTAAGAGTGGATCTAAAAGAAATAAAAATAATCAGGGCATTGATAGAGGTTGAGATAAATAATTAGTTTTTAAAACAATTATTAAAGAAAATACAACTTGGAGAGATCAATATTTTAGAAGACTCATTAGAAATTTGATATTTTGATAAAAAAAGGAAGTAGTAACCTTTTTAGTTAATACTTCCTTTTTATTTCTTTAATTATCAGAAAAATGATTTTGTAACATTTTATTCTGTTGTGTTTATTTATATTATTGAAGTTATTTTAAACTTTTGTAATACTTCAAAAGTAATTTAATAATAACCACTTTTTACCCATTTTTTATTTTCATCATTAGCATTATAGAATGATAATAATTCTCTGTGAGCATTAATGTAGGCCTCTTTTTTAGAATTAGCTATACATAAAGAGCTCACATAAGGTGCTGCTTGTTCACTACCCTGATAGTGATGAGAACATGAATGATGATATCTTCCATATTCATCTTTTTCAATTTTCACCCCTATTCTTTGAGTATCAATATATACAATAAACTCTTCAATAAATTTATAACTTTGTACAGTTTCTTTGTCACTAAATATTTCTAAAAATTCTTTCATTACTTCCCCCTTTCCTTATTTTTTAATAAATCCATTTTTTTCCAATAATTCATAAAGATTTTTATGCGTCATATGATTAATATTTCCTAATAGACATTCTTTTTCTATAAATTCTTTGACTTCAGAACAATAAAAAAACTCCCAATCACTTTTAGACATTTTTATATCTCCTTTTATATATATTTTTGCAATAATAAGAGTTTAGCTTAAGTTTTAGTTTATTCAAAATTTAGTTTTTTTTAATTTTTATAAGGTGTAATTAAAAGAGAGTTTCGGAGCTTCTAAGGAGCATTTATTAATTCAATAATTCATGCTAACTTTGAGGTAGAACAGCCAATTAAAGTAATTAAATATCCTAATTACTTTCAATTTGAAAATCTGGGGACCTTGATAATTTCCAAGGGAGACTTTTTCGAAGGAGAACATTCTGATCTAAGAAATCATATTATTCAAGAAATTTTTAGATACTTAAATTTATGCGAAAGAGATGGCAACGTGATTCCTAAGATCTTAAAAACTGTAAAAGATTATTCATATAAGCATCCAGACATTAAGGAAGATAAAGATCCATTAAGGATAATACTTGAAAATTTAAATTACTATAAGTTAAAAGGTTATATATATTCGACTAAAAAAGAATGTGGAGATAGTTTCTCTGAAAAAATATAGATATTATAGAGCGGTGGGAATCAATTTTATTTGACGAGGAGTTGGTCGGTTATTACTTTGCAGAGATCATTGATTTTCAGAGGATACCTCATATTTTTAGAGATTATTTTGATTATGAGACCTATGAAATATTAGAGAGTCTATCTTATTTCATAGAGATAGCCCCATAGGGGGCTATTTTTTAGTTTTTATTATTCCCCTTGCTCTGTATTTTTCAAGCTCAGGAAGTATATATTTTTCAAATAATTCAGGTACATAAAGTTTTAAAAAATTTACTCTACCTAAAACTTGATCCATAGTTGCTTCAAATTTTTTCCAAGTGTGCCCATCAGAAGTCAAGTTTTGCATAAACCCTTGGTATCTATCACAGACATTAGCATATTTTGCTTCACTTGTTTCGCAATCTTCAAATTCTAACCATAGATCTAAAAATTCTTTTCTTTGATCTTCCGGTAAAATAGAAAATAATTGTTTTGCTGCTTGAGTTTCTTCTTTTCTCTTATCTGGTCTTTCTACACCATAAACAGGAGTATCTCCAGCATATATTTCTATTAAATCATGGATTAATATCATTTTTAGTGATTTTTCTAAATCTACTTTTTCTATAAAATATTCTTTCAATGTTAGAGCTACCATAGCCATATGCCAACTATGCTCTGCATCATTCTCTCTTCTTTTATTAAGAGCTAGAGATTCTCTAAAAATATCTTTTACCTTGTCAATTTCATGTAAAAAATCCATTTGCTGTTTTATTCGCTTCATTTATATTCCTCCTATATCTTTATTTTTCTTATTGTACCACATATAGTCTACATATTTTCATTAAGTAGTATCAATTGACTATCCCCCTCTAAAGCGGTAGCGTTCGAAGAGGATACTCATATGGGGGATTAAGCTCGTTCGCTCTCCCTCGGAGTATGGCAGAGATAAATAGTCTCAGACCCCTCTTTAAAAGAAAATCTTAAATTGTAATGAAATTTTAATATTATAATGAAATATTCAACATTAAAATGAATTAATTTGGAGTTTAATCTCAAACTTGATACAATTAGTTCAGTATATTTTAAATTAAAAACTAAATAATTATGAAAAAGGCAAAACAGAAGAAATTCTGTGACGCAAAACTAGAGGGTCTACGTTTATATTAGATATGACAGCCAGTTACCAAAACTTTTTTCGAGAGTCACTATCTGTAGAATGCAGTGTAGTCTCTTTTTTATTTGATTTTTATTTGATATAAAATTATTTTAATAAATTAAGGAGGTTTTATGAAAAAATTTATATGGATATTTTTATTCGTTTTTTCCATCTCAGCTTTTGGTAAAAAGTTAATTACTGTTCCGCTGACTTCAGAAGAAAAAGAATGGATTAAATCTATAAAAAAAGATAAGATTAAAATCTATTTGGACAGCGATTTGGGAATATTGAATTATTCAGTTAAGGGAAAATACGATGGTATTTATCTTGAACTCATTAAAATTTTAGAAAATAGTACAGGAATGGAGTTTGAAATAATAAAAAAAGATGAAAACGAGTTTGAAGCGGAAATAAATTCAGGAACCCTTGATATAGTAATGGGAGTAGAGGATTATAAAAGGAACCGCGGTGATTATTATTATTTAGAAAAACCGATTACATTAAATGGAGTTTTTCTGACCAGAAAAGATTACCCCATTACTGACTCCAATACAGATTTATCTGGAAAAATTGTAGTTTATTTACATAATGACCAGATTGTAAATAAAGTTATAAACAAATATGGGAACAGGGTAGTGGTTGTTCAAAAACCTAATTTTAAGGAAGCGGTCCAGAGTCTTCTTTCTAGAGAAGCAGATATATATGTTGATGACCTTGAAGATACTTTAAAATACCTTCTAAAAAATAATGTTCCTGAGATTAAAATCAACTATTCATCTTCCTCCTTGGAAACAGACTATTATATCGGTGGTCTTTATAAGTATAAACCTTTGATAGATATAATAGGCAGGATATCTGATACCTTTGATTTGACCAATAAAGCTGTCTATAAAGAAGTCTTAGATTATACAAAGGATCATCTTGAAATATCCAAAGAGATAGAAAATTACCTGAAAAAAAATAAAACTTTAAAAGTCCTTCTTCCAAAAAATATAAATGCTTATCCAATATATTACAGAGATAGTTCGGGAAAACATAACGGATTTCTTTTGAACTATTTTTATGAGATTGAACAAATTTTTGGGATTAAAATGTTATTTGAAGAATCTGATTCCATGGAAGGATTTCATATCAACCCATACGTTGCAGCCATAAATGGGAAAGATATAAATAATAATAATGATTTTCTTACCACAGATCCTTATCTACACTTTCAATTTCATATTTTCAACAGGGAAGAACGCGGCTATATATCCAACCTTGAATCTTTAAAAAAATACAAGATAGCAGCGAGGAAAGGAAGTTTAGAAGAAACTTATCTTCTAAAGAAAGGATTAGAAAAAAATCTTGTTTTATTTGATACAGATAGAGATGTTATAGAGTCTTTAGACCAGGGAGCTGTCGATGTTATAATAGGCAGAGTACGAAAAGTTCATTATTTACTGAAAAAATATAATATACAGAGTATAAAAACTACTGGAATTATTTCAGACAAAATAAGCCTTAAATTTGGTATCCCTAAAGACAATGAAGTTCTTTATTTTTTAATAAATTCATATACAAAGGATTTTTTCTCCAGTATAGAATCCAGAAAAAATAATTTTTTAGAAAGAAAAATTAAAGTTATAAAAGATTTTAAAATTTCAATAATTATAACTTTAATTTCAGCATTAGGATTTTTGGCAGTGTATATTCATTTAAAAAAATTTAAGGCACTCTATTCAAAATTAACCAATATAACTCTGGGAATGGTAGAAGCACTGGAAAACGCCAACACATATAATGACGAAGATACCGGAGATCATGTAAAGAGGATAAGCAGGTATTCTGAATTTATAGCATATGAAATGAAACTATCTAATAAATTTATAAAGGAGATAGGTCTTTATGCCTCCCTGCATGATATAGGTAAGATAGGTATATCCGATGCCATTCTAAAGAAACCTGGAAAATTAACAGAAGAAGAATTTGAAACTATGAAAACACATGCAGAGATAGGGTATAATATGATAAAGGATTTAGAGGTAAGTGAAGTGGCTCTAAATATTATAAGGTACCACCATGAAAAATGGGATGGGAACGGCTATGGAAAGGGACTCAAGGGAACCGAAATTCCTCTTGAAGCCAGAATAGTAGCTCTGGCAGATGTCTACGATGCATTGAGGCAGAAAAGAGTATATAAGAAATCATTTACCCATGAAAAATCAGTAGAAATAATAAGTTCTGAAAGTGGAAAACATTTTGATCCCTATATAGTCAGAATTTTTCTAAGAAATCATAATCACTTTAAAGATATTTTCGACAATGAAAAGTAGTTAAAATTATTTTATAAAGGAAGAGACCTCTTAAAATTTTTAAGAGGCTCTTTTTAGTTATTCAATATTTTTTTAATCTACAGATTCTACGAAGTCTTTAATTTCACTTGTAGATATCTTTTCTAATGTATCTTCAAGGATTTTCATCAATAAATTATCTTCTATTTCATATTAATTTATCATCTTTCTAAGTTTTAAAACAGTGACCTAGTAATTCATTTTTTTCTATACTTTTAATGGCTTTTATTATAGAAGTGTAATTTATAAAAATAAAATTATGGAAAAAAATAAAAATTACCCTTAGTTTTTCATTATTCATGACCTTTTAATTTGTTTTTAGTTCTAATTTGATTTCTTATGCAGTTAAATGAAACGTGTTTGTTTTGAAATTCAAAAATGGATTAATTTTTTTTAATTTTTTCTGAAAGTAAATCGTGTTATAATAACATCCGTTATGAAATGTGCCATACATTTTTTTTAAAATTAAAATATGTTTAGCATATGACCAAATATTTTTTTTGAAATATTTGATAAAAAAGAAAATAGCAAACCTTGGGAAACCTTGGGACGCAAAGCTATAGGGTCTACGTCTATATTAGATATGGCTGCCAGTTGCCTTTAATTTAAGCACTTTAGTTAATTTTTTAATTTTAATGCATAACTTATTAAGGTTATGCATTTTTTTTTTTTTGCATTTTTTTGATTTAAATGGAGGGAACCATGAAAAGAATAATAGGAGTAATAATTTTAAATTTAGTTTTTCTTACTTATAGTTATGCTGGTTTTTCTGTAATAAAACCATCCTTTGGGATTACTTTGAACAGAGCCAAAACCCAGGAACAGCTTATAATGAACACAGGAAATAAAAATTTAAGAGTAAAAATATACGCAGAAAAACCAGCAAACCTTAAAGATGAGGAATTATATATGGGTGATTGGGTAAAGGTTTATCCTAGATATGTCACCATACCGGCAAATGGAAGAAAAAGGGTAAGGTTTATAGTGAAGCCACCAAAGGACCGTCATATCGCTGATGGTGAATACAGATGTGTATTGTACTATGAAGAAATCAAGCAAATAGGTGATGAAGGATTCAGTCTTAGAGTTGGTACACCAATCTATGGAAGAACAGGGAATCTCATCTATGCAGCAGAATATGAAAAATTGAAAGTAAAAAAAACTCAAAAGGGGTATAAGCTGAATGGGGTGGTTAAAAACACCGGAAACACTTCCTTTGCATTGAGAGCTGAGATAAAATTTTATGATAAAAAAAATAAACTGCTGAAAAAAATAGATAAAAAAGCAGCCTCTCTATTTAGAGGAACTACAAAAAATATCGGAATTGAATTGGAAGAGATAAAGAAAACTTCGAAAATTACGGTACTATTTTATGAGAAAAATAAAAAATATAAATTTGAAAAAATATACAAGCTGTAAAACGACAAAAAATATAGATGTCAAAAAATTTTACAAAAAAAAAGGAAAAAAGGAGATTAATTATTATGAAGAAAAGAATTTTACTAGTAACAGGGATACTTGCATTATCATCAATTACCTTTGGAGCACCTTCAACACCTACAAGTACTACAGGTCACGTAGATACTGGAACTTTTAATTTAAGTGCACAAATTATAACTAACTTGGACGTTGACATTTCAGGAGATATGGCGTTTGGAGATGTTGTAATTCCTGATTCAGGAACTAATACAAGAACTATTGGAACAGATTCAACTGGTATCACAGTTGGTTTCAATGCTGCTGATAAAGATGAAACTGTATCAGTTGTACTTAGTGGAACAGGGGTAGAAGGGTCAAAATATACTAAAGAAGCTGATAAAGTTTATGTTGATTTTGTTACTTCAACTGGGACATGGGCTGGAATACCAACAACAACACCTTTATACATAGGTGGGACAATTACAGTTGGCGCTGGAGCGACTAGTTCAGATGTAGATATTAGTGAAAATGTAACTGTAACTGTAACTTATGACTCAATTGTTTAATATATAATAGAAAATCTATTTAGAGTTTTGAGAAAATATAACTATTTAAAGTATGGTTTTATGCCATACTTTATTTTTTTGACGAAATATAGCTAAAATTTTTAAGGGGTGAATCATTTGAAAAAAATAATTTTAGTATTGATATTTATCATATGTGAGTCAATAACCTTTAGTACAGCAAATTTGGATGTTGATATAAGCGGGGGACTTGACTTTGACTATATAGTAATCCCTGACAGTGGGAGCAATAACTCGACTATTCTAGCAGATAGAAATGGAGTAATAGTTTCATTTGTATCCTCTAAACCAACAGATACTGTATCTGTATCTTTTAGCGGCGGAGATATCAGAAAGAATAAACTTTTCCTAGATAGTGAAAATATAACTATTGAATTTATTAGTTCTACAGGGAAGTGGAATGAAATACCCACAGATTTACCTTTTTATATAGGAGGAATGATTAGTATTAAAGATACTGCTACAGGCAACAATGAAATAGATGAAAATATAATTATAACGGTAACTAGCGAAAGTATAAACTGATTTTTTTAGTACAGAGTTTAAAAAAATATCAAATAAATTATCGAAGTGGAGCAGGAGTATGAAAATTAAAAAATATCTATTTATCTTATTATTTTTATTTAATATACTTACTTTTGCAGATGGAATACCTCAAAACTTTGAAGAAGGCTATATGCTGATAGATGTTAAGAATAAATTAAAAGACCCTTTCTTTGGTGTTTTTTTAAACTATGAAACAGAAAAAGTATATATAGGCCTAAGAAATTTTTTAGATTTTATAGAACTTTCAGGGATAGAAATAGATAAGAAAGAAAAAGTTGTTTCTGGAAAACTAAAAGCAGAATTTTTTAGAAATAAAAGAGAAAAATCTGTTTACTGGAAGTTTGATGACGATAGAAGTTTCATAAAAAATAATGAATTATATATAGAGGTGGGGAGTCTACCTGAAATACTACCCATAACAAATGTGAAATGGGATCTAGATGATTACAGGTTAACAATCTATCCAAATTTTTATTTGAGCATAGAGCTTAGGGAAAAGGCAAAGAAAAGAAGAAATAAAATAAGAAAGAAAAAAAGAGAAAAGAAGAAGAAAGAGGATATAGAAAAAAAATTACTGTCACTGGGGATGGTAAAATTAAAATATAATGCCGATGATATTTTAAAATGGTTTGATCAAGAAAAGGAAGAACATAAGGAGGATTATGGTAAGCTGGATATAGACTATAGAACTCCGTTGCTATATGGAGATTTTGCTGCTTCATTTAAGGCTTATCCAGAATATGAGCTAAATTATTGGAGGATGAATTATCCAGATGTGTTTGAAGGTAAAACTATTGAGATAGGAGACACCTATCTCCAAGGAAATAACCTTTTTGATGCTTCCAGTCAGATAAGCGGGATAGTAATAAAAGAGAGTAAATATAAAACTTATTATGATAGAGGAAAAAATAATATCAGTGGATTCGTTCCAAATGGAATAACAGTTGAACTCTATCAAAATAAAATTTTAATAGACTACCAAGAAGCTGAAGATAACAGTTATGAATTTGAAAATATAGAACTGATATCTTACTCAGATACTTTTATCTTGAAGTTTTATGATCAAAGAGGGCTCCTTGTGGAAGAAAGGAAAATAAAGATACTTTCGGGAAAAGAATTTTTAAATGAGGGAAGTTATGATTATAATCTATATCTTGGTGAAACCAAACAAAGTGAAAAACATCTGGCTTTAGATATCTCCTATGGAATTTTAGATAACCTAAGTTATAAACTTGGAGGATGGAGTTTAAACCATGAAAGTGAGAAAAAAAAGAAGTATAACGTTCTTGAAAATAACTTCTATTGGAGAACACAGAGTATAAAACATCCCCTGAAAATGAAATTTCAATGGGACTATGATTTAGACAGCGATAAAAGACAGGATACCTACCTGGGAGACCTAATGTTAAAATTAGGTAGTTTTGATTTAGATCTGCGTTTTGAGCATTATTCTAAAAGATTTTCAGAAGAAAAAAATTTAGATAAAAAATATGAAGCAAATTTAAGAGGAAGGTACAAAAAGCTAAACTATACCATAGGAATGGATATAGAGGAATATCTAGAGAAAAAAATAGAGTATAAAGTAGATCTATCATATAGAGTTGCTAAACCATTACGTTTCTCTATTAAAAATAAATATGAAGAAAAAAATTCAAAATATGGGATGGATTTAAATATAAATTATTCAGGATCTAAAACTTTAAATCTTATATTGGGAACTTCCCATGATTGGGAGAATGGAAAAATTATAGAAGAAAACTATAAATTAAAAGTGAATAAAAGGAGAAAACGAGGGCAAAGATTATCCTACGGAGCAGGTATTGATTATAATCCAAAAACTGAGGAGATTAGATATTCTATTGACTTCACTTATTATTTCACTGATGATGTAAGTACACTTTTTAATTATGAGAGTTCTAGAGACAATATTAAGATGAATTTTTATGGAGAAAAAGTAGTGAATCTTGAAAAACCTTTTGCAAAAACTAAAACTGGTAATCCTGAAACATCATGGATAGAAGGCTTAGTATTTCTAGATTCCAATGGAAATAGAAAAAAAGATAAAGATGAAGAATGTTTTAAAGATGTAGAGATATTTATAGGAAATAAGAGTAAAGGATTAACAGAAAATAATGGTAAATTTTATATAGATGGTATACAGCCTTATAAGATACAACAATTAGATATATCTTATGAAAATTTAGACCCTATGCTTTCAATGGCTGAAGGTTCAGGTAAATTTATAGCATTACCTGCAAGTGGAAAAGAAATACATATTCCACTTACACCAATTTCCAGTATAGCTGGAGATATATTTATAGAAAATGGAAATTTTTCAGAAGATGAGAAAGAAGATATATTAAAAAAAATTGAGATACACCTAGTTCATAAAGGAAAAATAATAAAAAGCTTTAAATCTGAAATGGATGGATTTTTTATGTTTGAAGATGTCCAACCTGGAGAATATGTTTTGAAAATAGAATATAAAGGTGAAAAAGAAATTAATTTCAAAGATAATGAACTTCCAGTAATTGTGAAATCTGGAGATTTTTATGATGGGTTTGTTTTTGGAATAGGAAAGTTGTAGAGAAATAAGGTTATTTGGTTAAAATAAAAAAATAAGTACTAAATAGAGGTGATAAATATGGAATATACAGCAGATTTAAAAATGGATCTAAAGGAAGTAAAAATAATTAGGGCATTGTTAGAGGTTGAGATCAAGAATAATAAACTTCAAATTGATTCCCTCAATGTTCTTGAATATAATAAGCTATTGAAAAAATTATTGAAGAAAATACAACTTGGAGAGATCAATATTTTGGAGGATTCATTAAGGTAACATCATTAAAATATAGGATAAATATTTCTTATAAAGTATAAAAAAAAAGGAGGGGTATAATGGAATCAAAAATAAATAAAGAAAATAATAAAAATGGCAAATTTATTACCTACTATGAAAACGGTAAGATAAAAGAAATAGAAAATTACAAAAATAATAAACTAGATGGTGAGTGGTTTTTTTACTATGAAAATGGACAACTCAGAGCTAAAGTACACTATAAAAATGGATTAGAAGTTGGAGAAACTACCCTCTATTTTGAAACAGGAGAAATAGAGGAAAAAACAAATTTTAAAGATGGTGATGAACATGGTGAAGCGATTGACTATTATAAAAATGGGAACATTAAATATAAAGGAAATTTTAAAAATGGATTAAAAAATGGTGGAAATATTTCCTATTATGAGAATGGACAACTCAAAAATAAATGGAATTATAAAGATGGAAAAGTTATTGATTAAAAACAAAAGTTCCTTAATAAGTAATTGGAACATTCATATTAAATATCCAAAGAAGGGCAAGTAGGTAAATTAAATCTATTTGTCCTTTTTTATTGTGCAACTATGGTTTTCAAGACTGTAATCAATTTCATATTAGGAATCTAACATGATTAAAATTTAAAATCGCTTAGAAACGAAATTAGAGAGTCCTAGAACCTACCAAAGATCAGTAGGAGACTATAAAAGTTTCAGTTTCTATGAAATTAAAAAAAGGAACAATCTATTTCAAATCCGGGAAAAAATGGAGAAAGGCAGCAGCAGGATCTACTGTCTATGGATGTATAATTTATAGAGATTACATTGAACTAACGGAATTTGAAAAATCCTATGAATATGAAAGAAGGAGTGTTGAATTAACACTCCTTCTTTCAACTAACCACAGACTTTACAAGCATAATATGTGTTACCTATTTGTGCAGTAGCTTTTTTTACAGGACTTGCGATATTCTGAGCTTCTAGCTCAAAATAATTAGAATGAGGTCTATTTCTACACCCTAGATGATGAACTTGATATTTATCGTCATCTTTTTCTTTATTTGCAATTTTATTTTTTTAAAATTTTCAATACAAGTCGAGTAATATAATTAATCTTTTTTTAGATTATTATATATTTTATTTGTTTCTTTTAATAAAGTTTCTATATCTGAATAAAATTTTTCTATGTTTATATCGACATCTTTATTAAATAAATCATTATAATAATTTTTACCTGCGTTTACTAATTTATAATATATTTTTTCACCTTTTTCTGTTAAATATAAATTATAATATCTTTTATCATTTTGATTTTTTTCTTTTATTACGATATCTTTTTTAATTAATATATTTACAAATCTTGTTACGACAGATTTATCCATATAAATTCTTTTGCTTATTTCATTTAAAGATATTCCCTCATTATTAAAAATTTCAACTATAATAGGATAATTACCAGATGATATATCTAATTCTTTTAAATAATGATTTAATATAGAAGATTGTTTTCTATAAAGTAATGCAATATCTTTTACTATTTTTCTTTTTATATTCACTTTTCCAACTCCCCTAAATTTTTTGTAATTCTTTTATATTATTTAATTTTAATTCTTTTATTTTTTTAGCGGACATAACAATGACAATTATATCTAAAAAGATAAATGAAAATATCATAATAGATGATATCATTACAGCTCTTAAATGAGCCTTATACAGTATAGCACCGCTAGTATTTAAATATAAAGTTAATGGTATTATAGTTGCATTTATTAAAGTTACTTTTTCATATCTTTTTTTTACATCCCCATATACTACATCTTTAACCAGATACATATAAAAAGCAGTTAAAAAAATTATTAACAATATAAAATTTCCTACTTTAGCAAACAAAATAAAACTAAATATACTTGCCATTGTACATGCTAAAGAATGGATTTTTATATTCTTTTTTGCTCTAATTATCATTCTACTATAATTAAAATCTCTATATAATCCAGCTAATGTAATATAAGCAAAAAATGCAAATCTCCATTCAAATAACATAGAAAGATTTAAAAATAATAGAAATATTAGAGCATGTAAATATATATGATTTTTAGGTACACTAATTTTTGTATATGGTTTACTTATTACATCTTCAGCTTCAGAAGGAAATATTTTATATATAATAAATATTAATATAAAAATTATACCTAATTGGACCATGTTCTGTAAAAAAGATTCATCATAATGAAGTTCTATATAACTACCTTTTATAGTAAATAGTAAATAATAAAATAAAAAATAATATATATGTACTGTTTTATAATTAAAAGCAAACAAATTTAATACTCCACAAAATATTATATAAGAAAAAAGATTAGCTACAATAGGTGAACCATATAAAAATTCAGCTACAAATAAACCAATTATACCACCTATAGCCATGTACAACATTTTCGATATTATATCTTTAGGATCATACTTTTTCATTCCTAATATTAAAGATGTTGGAAATATACCTATTATAACAGTACTACTAAATAAATTATGTAAAATATGAGCTAAAACAATACCAGATACAGTACTACAAACCAATCTACAATAATAATTTTTATTTTCTTTTTCTAATGTCATAATTTTACCTCTAATAAATATAGTTTATAAAACTTGATATTTTTAACCATAAAATAGAAATAAATGATAATATTTTATGATTTTTATTTAATATTACAACTGCTGATTTTGATCCACTGCTTATATTAGCATTATCTGGAATTTTTTCATCTAATATCAATTTTACTCTTACTCTTCCACTTGGCCTTATCCATCGTGTATTTTCATCTATTTTATATAGATCCTTAGAATTAGTATATCCAGAATCTAATATTGATGTTGTTCGTTCTATATGACCTTTAAATAACTTATCTGGGATAGCATCAAAAATGATAAGTGCTTTTTGTTTAAATTCCATATTTATTAAACTTTTTTCCATATAATCGACGTACACATTAAAATTATTTTTATTATAAATATATCCATATGTAGAATTATTAGATATCATTTTGCCAATTGAAAACTGATGCATTGATATAATTCCATTTATTGGTGATCTTATTACAGTATCAGTTAAATCTTTATTAGCTCTTACTATTTTACTTTTAAGAGCTAATAAAACATTATTTTTATCTTTTGAATTATCTCCTCTTTCTTTTTCTAATCCTATGATATACTCTTTTGATATTTTAACTTCTTCAATAGCATTATTATAATCTACTTCATATTTTTCAAATTCTGATTTTGATATTAATTTTTCAAAATATAATTGTTTAAACCTATAATAATCTAATTTTATCTTTTTTAAAATAGTTTTATTTTGATTTAATTGTCTTTTTGCCTGTAATATTTTTGAATTTGAAACCTCTATATTGTCTAAAGCTTTACGATATTGAGCATTTAAATCATTTATATTTTCTATATATTTTATACTATCTATTTCAAATATTGGATCTCCTTTTTTTACAAATTCATTATCTTTTACATATATTTTTGTGACTTTACCACTTAAATTTGATGAAATTGGTGTTAAATTATATTCTATAAAAGATCTTCCAGAATAAGGTGTATAGTAAGATAATAAAGATGATATTATAAATATAAATATCATTAATAATACTAAGATTATATAACCTTTTTTCATTTCTTTTAAAATTTTTAACATTTTATCACTCCTAAATAATTTATTTTCTGTAATTCTATACTAAAACAGTTTACTAGTCAACTAATTTTGTTTGAAGTTAAATAATTATTATGTGATAAATATATCCAAAAAATAAAAAAAGCTGAAGAACTAATCCAGCTTTTCTTGTAGAATCATAGAATTCATTTTCAGTTAAATCTTTTTTTAAAATTAAAAATAATAAAATATTCTTGACTTTTATTTTAAAACGTTATAGAATTCAGTTGTCCAATGATTGGATGACCAATGGAAGTTTGATGTTGTACAAAATTTTAAGTGTTAATGAATTAAGGAGGAAAAATTATGGAATCAAATACAATAAGTTTAAAAAATAATAAAAAAGTTCTTACGTTACATTCAACATTAGTCATTTTAGGAATTATTTTTGTTTCTTTTAACCTGAGAGCGCCGATTACTTCAATTGGGCCAATTATAAGTTTAATTAAAGGAGAATATCTTTTAAATAACAGTATGGCGGGATTTATTACCACATTACCATTAGTAGCTTTTGCTGTATTTTCACCATTTGTTTCTAAGATCAGTCATAAATTTGGTCATGGATTAACAATGTTTGGAGGACTACTTTTGATAGTTGCAGGAGAATTAATTCGATCATATACAGGTTGTTTCGGGTTATTTTTAGGAACTGCTCTTATGGGAATCGGAATTGCAATAGGGAATGTACTATTACCTAGTGTTATAAAACATAAATTTTCAAATAATGTAGGAATAATAACAAGTGTTTATACTACAAGTATGTGTATTTTTGCGGCTATTGGAGCTGGTGTAAGTGTCCCTTTAACAACTACTTTTGGGTTAACCTGGAGAAACAGTTTAGGAATATGGATAATATTAACATTGATAACAGCAGTAGTATGGCTTCCTCAATTAAGGAAAACAGAAGGTTTTAGTAATAATGACGATTTAGCTACTCAAGCTCAATTGAAAGGTAAGTCTATATGGAAATCACCATTAGCTTGGTGGGTTACATTGTTTATGGGAACGCAGTCACTATTATTTTATTCCCTTGTTGCATGGTTACCTTCAATAATTGAATCAAAAGGAATGAGTGGTGAATTTGCAGGATCAATGGCATTATTATTTCAATTAGTAGGTCTACCTGCAACTCTTATAATACCAATTATTGCAGATAAATTTAAACATCAAAAATTAATTGCGAGTATTATTTCAGCAATATATCTAATTGGAATGGTTTTACTTTTATTTGCAGGAAGTGAAGTTTCAATCATTGTTTCATTGGTATTTGTAGGTTTAGGTATGGGAGGATCGATCAGTCTTTCTATTGTATTTATATCACTTCGTACTCCTCATGCAAAAAAGGCAGCAGAGCTTTCAGGAATGGCTCAGTCAGCAGGGTATCTCCTTGCAGCATTAGGACCACTATTAATAGGATTTTTATTTGACCTTACTAAATCATGGGAGATTCCCATTATTATATTTATATTAGCTGTTTTACTTTTAATATATTTTGGAATACAAGCAGGAAGAGACGAAGTTACTCATCATTAAAATTGTTATAAAAGGAGTAATTGTATATGAAAAATTTTGGATTAATTTTGGAAGGCGGTGGAACTAGAGGGGTTTATACTGCAGGAGTTTTAGATGCTTTTTTGGAATATAACATAGAAATTCCATATGTAATCGGGGTATCTATCGGTGCATATAATGGAGCAGCTTATATTGCTAAACAAAAAAAAAGAAATTATAAAGTTTATACAGAGTATGTAAATGATGACAGATTCATTAATTTTAAAAGGTTGATTAGAGGAAAATATATAATGAATGCTAAATTTGTTTTTGATTTTGTTAATAGAGATAAATATCCTTTTAACTATGAAAAATTTTTTAAAAGCAAAAAAAATTTTATAAGTGTGAGTACAGATTGTCTAACAGGTCAACCAGTCTATTTTGAAAAAAATAAATATCATCCAAGTGAAGTTGACGATATTATAAGATCCTCTTGTTCATTACCATTTCTTACAGAAACTGTGAAATATAAAGATCATATTTTTTTGGATGGTGGAATCTCTGATTCTATTCCAATTAGAAAAGCTATTGCAGACGGAAATAAAAAAATAATAGTTATTCTTACCCATCCAAAAGGGTTTGAAGAAAGGCAGGGATGGTATCACAAGATTTCTTCTATTTGGTATCGGAAATATCCTAATTTGACTAAAACTATAAAAAATAGGTACAAACACTATAATGAATCATTACAAATTTTAGAGCTGTTAGAAAAAGTAGGAAGAGCTTATGTTATAAGGCCTAGAGAAATGAGTTCTTCTATAATTGAGCATGATTTAAAAAAATTAGATAAGTATTATAAAACAGGATGGATTCAAGTAAAAGAAGAGATAAAAAGTATAAAAGAATTTTTAAATAATTAAATTAATTAAATATAAGATGGAGGTTATTATGAAAAGTTCAAAGTACAAAATATTCGAAAAATTATTAGAGATAGCAGATATTAAATTAGATGGAGACAGACCCTGGGATATTAAAATTAAAGATGAAGAAACTTTTGATAGAGTGATAGCAGGTGGTTCACTTGGGTTTGGAGAAGCATACATGGATAATTTATGGGAATGTGAATCTATTGATGAGATGATAAATCGTGTATTAAGAGCTCAAATTGATAAAAAATTGTCAGGAAAACAAAAACTTCAGTTAGGGGGACAAAAATTAAAACAATTAATCAATCCTCAGAGTATTTTAAGAGTTAAAAAAGATGTCCCTTTTCATTATGATTTAGGAAATGATATATTTGAATCTATGTTAGACAAGTATATGACATATACTTGTGCTTATTTTAAAGACACTGAAAATTTAGATGAAGCTCAAGAAAAAAAATTAGATTTGGTTTGTAAAAAAATGGGACTTAAACCAGGAATGAGAGTATTGGATATTGGTTGTGGTTGGGGGTCATTTATGAAATATGCAGCTGAGCACTATGGAGTAATATGTGATGGACTCACTTTATCTAAAGAGCAAAAAAAATTAGGAGAAGTAAAATGTAAAGGTTTAACCGTTAATTTTATTTTACAGGATTATAGAGAATTTGATCCAATTGGAAAATATGATAGAGTTGTTTCTATTGGTATGATCGAGCATGTAGGTCCATTAAATTATAAAGAATTTTTTGAATGTGCTGACAATTTCTTAAAAAACGATGGATTATTCCTATTGCATACAATAGGAGGTATTGAATCTCATGCATCTAATCAAGGAGATCCTTGGATTAAAAAATATATATTTCCAAATGGAATAATACCTTCAATTTCTCAATTAGGTCAAGCGATGGAGAAAAAATTTAATTTAGAAGATTTACATAATATAGGTGAAAATTACGATAAAACATTAGTTGAGTGGAATAAAAATTTCGAAGCCAGATGGGATAATTTAAAAGATAAATATGGTGACAAATTTTATAGAATGTGGAGATATTATTTATTAAGTTGTGCAGGAGCATTTAGATCTAGAGATTTAAATACTTGGCAATTAGTACTTTCTAAAATTGGGAGAGAAACACCAGAATTTTCTAGGGTAGTATAGAATCAATACTTTATTCTCCTTTTATTTTATTCTATATATAAAATCCTACAATGATTGGACTATTATGGAAAAAATTATATTAGGACAAATTGTGTAAATAAGAAATGTCGTTAACTTTTGCTGCCAAAACAAATTTTAAATGAAACAGAAAATATCATTAAAAACGGAACATTTCAAATATGGGTTAAAATTTCATCTTAACCAGATTGGGTAAAAATGTTTAGTATCATTAAAAATATAGTTCGTGAGACAATTCAATCACTTATTAAAGCAGATGTAGAATTCTATATAGTTATCGCTGAAGCTTCTCATTATGTTGATTTATATTAAATTTAATAAAGTTAGTATTAATAGGTATTAAAGGAGGTTTATGTTAAATTTAGAAATGATAGAGTATCTGTTGAGAAATAAAGAAAAAATAGTAATGTGTCCAAATTGTGGTAAGGTAGATAGAATTAAAAATATGATAAAGAATCATTTTGATAATTGTAAGCAACAACCAATACCAAGTATTTATAAGTCTAAAACATATGTTTACGAAAGAAAAATGAAGTTATTAGATAAAAAAATTATGTGTGAAACTTGTAAAAGTAAAGATGATATTTATATTATTAATATAAATGGAAAACTTAAAGATAATTCACCATCTAATCTAAAATGTTTATGTGAAAGTTGCAATTTGAATTTAAGGAAAAAGAAAAAAGAACATTTAAATATAGTTGAATGTCCTCATTGTGGCAAAAAAGGCAATAAACCAATTATGACGAGATGGCATTTTGATAATTGTAAATCAAAGTTAAAAAATAAAGCAGCTCTAAAAAATCTATAAATAAAATATAAAGAAGTGGTTTCATTAGTTTTTTTACTAATTAAACTTTAAACTTGCTTATCTATTCATGATTAATAACAACAAAAGATTACCAGAATCTTATTACAAGCAAATTAATTTAAGTGCCTTTGACTTTTTAGTCTTATCATTAAGTTGGTAAAACGAAAATACTTCTTCTTAAATATTTTAGCTATTTTGACACTTAGTTTAACAACAAGATGTCAACGGACATTAATTAAAGGAATTTAATATGTTTTTATGTTATCAGAGAAAATTAATAAAAGGTGATTAAAAATGAAAAGAAAAGGGAAGTGTATAAAATGATGCAATTTGATCTAAGAAAAGAAATAAATCATTTAAATTATAAAGGAGTAAGCTTTATGATAATTCGATGTCATAATAGTATTGTAATTAAATGTAATAAAGATAACAGTAAAAATATAATAATGTTTGATAGTGATATGACCGCTACAAAAAAAAGAGAACGCATCAAAGAAACTATAATGGAGTGGTTCTAATTAATAAATAGGAGTGGTTGAATATGAGGGTTTTAAAAGAAGTAGCAAATAAAAAAGAATTTATTAAATATGTAAAAGAATATAGCCGCAATCCATTTTTATTTGCAAAATTTAATTTTAAAGAAGAATTTGATGTAGTCAATGTAATATTAAATGAATTAAGTTGCCCTTTAAGTTTGTGTCCTGATGTAAAAAAAGATAAAAATGGAAATGAAATATGGATAGATTATATATTTATAGACTGTATTTTAGGAAATTATTCCGATTATAATAATAAATTATTAAAAATCAAAAAAAAATTTAACAAATATACAGCTAACTAATATTAGGAAATTATTAAAAAAAATATTTCCAAATGGAATAATACCTTCAATTTCTCAATTAGGACAAGGTATGGAGAAAAAATTTAATTTAGAAGAAATAATTGGCAATTAGTGTTTTCTAAAATTGGAAGAGAAAATCCAAATTTTTCTAGAATAGTCTGATATTAATATTTTATTGACTTTTATTTTTTTTTATTATAGAATTGTCCAATGATTGGGTCATTAAAAAATAAATTATATTAGGAGGATTTATGAAAATAAAAAAACCCGTTAAAATTTCACTGCCAAAACAAATTTCAAATGAAATAGAAAATGCCATTAAAAATGGGACATTAAAAATAGGAGATAAAATTCCATCTGAACCAGATTTGGTAAAAACCTTTGGTGTTAGTAGAAATACGATTCGTGAGGCAATTCAATCACTTATTCAAGCAGGTGTTTTAGAATCACGTCAAGGAAATGGGACCTATGTAATGTCATTGGGAAGGTTTGAAGCAAACATTTTAAATAGATTAAATAATTCAAATATACGTGAAGTAAATGAAGTTCGTTTTTCTCTAGAAACAGAGATTGTTAAGTTTGCAGCACAGAGAAGGACAGAAGATGATTTGATAAAATTAAGGGAAACTTTAAAAAATAGACACTCCGTTAAAGAATCAATAAAAGAAAATAGTAAAGCAGATGTAGAATTTCATATGGCTATTGCTGAAGCTTGTCATAATACAATATTTATTGATCTCTATAGGTCAATATCGCAATTTATTTCTAATTCTATAGAACAAAGGGGAGAATTTAAAGAACTCAATGAGGAATTTGATAAATTACATATAGAATTATTTGAAGCAATAGAATTAAAGGATTCAAAAAAAGCTGAAGAAATTATTACTAAAATTTTAACTATATAAATTACATAAAAAGTTTTATAAGGCCTTAGATAGGGCGTAATAGCCTTGAAATACTAAATAAAATAAAAAAGCATACAAAATCTGATATCATAGGAATTGATTAAGAAATTTATGATGAGGTTTTGTATGCATAAAGATAATATCATTAATTTATTAAAATTAGAAGAACTATACCTGAATTCTCTAGAGCAGTAATGAGTAAGAAATCAACTATGAATAGTTAAGTCTTAATTTCTAAAAAAAATTTTTTATTAAAATTTCATACCACAAAGAGAATAGTAATACCTCTTTCCTTCGTCTCCCTAAAATGCTTACTATAATTGAATTGATTTCTTTCAAAATAAGAACTCAAAGGCTAATTAAACTAATTAATAGGTAGTCAAAGCTATAAAAAAATTAAAACTCTGCAGTATTAGTGTATTTTGTACTTAACAATCTAAAAATATTTATAGGATATTTAAAATAAATAAGAAAGGAGGGTGTGATAAGAACCCTATATACTTATCATACAAGGTAAAAATGGAATTTAAAATACATAAAATTATTAATTTTATATTAGGAGTAATCATGTTGAGTATAGGTATTATTCTTATCGTTAAAGCTAACTTAGGGATGTCGGTATTAACATCTCTAGCCTATGTTTTTAGTCAAAGATTTCAAAGTATAACTTTTGGTCAGTGGACTTACCTAACTCAATTGATAGTAGTTATAGTTACTGTTTTTATAATGAAAAAATTAAAGATGAGATATATATTCTCTTTTGGCGTAGCTGTTATATTTGGTGAAGCTATTGATTTATCAAATTTTTTATTAAGAAATATGACACTAACAACATTCCCTCAAGAAGTAGCGGTATATGTTTTAGGTTCTCTAATCTGTGCTAAAGGAATAATATTTTTTGCTAAAAGTGAGCTACCTGTTTTACCCTTTGATAATGTTGTTAAAGAACTTTCAATATCAAAACAAATCAAACTAGGAAATGTAAAACTGGGGTTTGACTGTATAATGTTCATTCTTTCTTTAGTATTTTCTTTTACATTTTTTAGAGAACTCAGAGGAATATACTGGGGTACTCTAGTCTCAGCTCTTTTGATGGGTCCTATGATTCGTTTGATCATGCCAGTAAGGGATAAGTATATTAAAGATGTAGGATTGGAAAGTGTTAAATTTCATGCGATGTTAGAGATGGATCTTTTAAAAAAATTAAACCAAAAAAAAGTGTAGCTTGGATATAAAGATTAAAAAGGTTTTGTGAAAAATAATAAACTTTTAATTATAAATTGGACTATTTCTCAAGGACTTCTTAACGACACTAAGAAAAAAATAACTTGAATTCATAAAAGATGATTTCTGTATTATACAGGAGTCATTTTTTTTATGTCTGATTTTGTTGATTCGTTGGTGTTAGTATAGAAATTGGACAATCGTATTTTCGTTTGATATGATAAAATCGAATAGAAAAGAGGAGGTCTAGTATGGCAAATGAGCGATTTAGTGATGAGGTAAAAGAAACCATAGTTAGATTGTATAACAATGGTAACGGTAAGGAGATAAAAGACTTAGCAATTGAATATGATGTGCCACAATCAACAGTTAGATACTGGGTAGTAGGTAAGAAAAAAAAGAGCTGAAAAGAATAAATTGAAAAATGAATCTCATTCAGAGTTAGAACAGATAAAAAAAGAAATGAAAAAATTAAAAGAAGAGAATGATATCTTAAAAAAGGCTATAACCATATTCGCCAAAAACTAAGTAATGAACAATGTCAAACTATGATCACTGAATTATCTAGAGTTCATCCAATAAGTAAGTTGACAAAGTAACGAGAATATACAAATTATGAAGAAGCAAATAAAATTAATAATTATAAATATAAAAAATCTTTAAAGGTACTATATGTTGAAATTAGAGATGAATTAGAAAAAAAGGTATAAAAGTTAATAGAATGTCTAAAATGCCTAGAAATGAACTTATGGATGTTGTAAAGAAACATAATATTAAAATAAATGATCTTATATAAAAAGTAAGTATAAAATTATATGTTGTAAAGGTGAAATATAAATAAAATTATAAAGATAGATTTATGATATTTTACTAACCTTTTGAAAATAAACCCAATAAAATCAACCTTAAAAGGACACCTAAACTTTAGTGTCCTTTTATTTAACACTTTTTCGATTTTTGTTTGCGATAATCTTTTAAATTTGTCCGTGTTTTTCCTATTTTCTTCAAGTTTTTCATTCCTAGCATAATATTTAACCCAGAAGATATGATATAATTAAGTAATAGAAAAGTTTCATATTAAAGAGGTGAGAACAATAAGAGAGATTTTAAATAAAATTAAAAAATTAGAAGGTATAGAGTTGAAAGAATATTTGATAAATATAGAGGAGAATTATCAAATCGAACTGAAAAAATCTAAAAATAGCTTCCCAAAGGAAGCGTTAGAAAGTTATTCAGCCTTTGCCAATACAGATGGCGGACTCCTAATTTTAGGTATAGAGGAAACTTCTACAGGACTAAATATTTCAGGAGTAAAAAGCCCGGATAAGGTAAAAAAAGAAATGTTTGATATTTTGAATAATTCTCAAAAAGTTAGCAAAAATATTATCACAGATCAAAATATCGTTGAAAAAATCATAGACGATAAAGTTGTAATCATCATAGATGTCCCCAAAGCTTATTATAAAGATAAGCCAGTTTACTTAAACAACAATCCCAAGACTACTTTCAAAAGGAACTATGAGGGAGATTACAGGTGTACAGAACAAGAGATGATTATAATGATCCAGGATTCCAGTAATGAATCTTTGGATAACAGTTTACTGGAGAATTTTACCATTGATGATTTAGATCCAGAAGCAATAAGATCTTACAGACAAAGGTTTTCCCTCCTAAAATCGGAACATCCATTTACAGGGCTGAGTGACCAGGATTTTTTAATTAAACTAAAAGTTCTTAGGAAAAACAGAAGAACCAATACCTTGGAATTAACTTTAGGTGGCTTATTGGTTTTTGGAAAATCAGAGGCTATAAAAGAGAGGTTGCCGCATTTCCACGTAGAATACATAGACAAAAGTGATTTAAGTCATGAAAGGTGGAGCGACCGACTTGTATATGATGGTACTTGGGAAGATAATCTATATAATTTTTTCTATTTGGCAATAAATAGAATCTATAATAATTTGGAAAAAAACTTTAAAATTTTAGAAGATAACATTACCAGGGAAGAATTAAGTGAAGTTCATATAGCTCTAAGAGAAGCATTTATTAATTCAATAATTCACGCTAACTTTGAGTTAGAACAGCCAATTAAAGTAACTAAATATCCTAACTACTTTCAATTTGAAAATCCAGGGACCTTGAGAATTTCCAAGGAAGACTTTTTCGAAGGAGAACATTCTGACCCAAGAAATCATATTATTCAAGAAATTTTTAGACACTTAAATTTATGTGAAAGAGCCGGCAGCGGGATTCCTAAGATCTTAAAAGCTGTAAAAGATTATTCATATAAGCATCCAGACATTGAGGAAGATAAAGATAAATTTACTTTTAAATTCTGGAATATAGAAAAAATTGAGGATGGTAAAAAACAAATTGAATCTTTAGATGACCTAAATAAGATAGAAAAAGATCTTCTGATATATTTACTTACCAATAAAACTATCAGCAATAAAGATGTTCAAGAGAACTTTCACCTAACTAAAAATCAAACGACTAAACTTTTTAATAAACTAGTAGAAAAAAAATATATAAAAAAACTAGGAATAGGAAGAGGAACTTTTTATAAGATAGCAATAGACTTTTAACCTTGAATTAGGAGTAATAAAGTTTCTAAAAATTAATAATTTATTGAATTATAGGAGCGTAAATAATTTTTTAGGAGCGAAAAGGAGCTTTTCAGGACCAATGAAATCCTTGAAAAATAAAGAGTTTTAGAACTATAGGAGCGAAAAGAATCTTTTTAGGAGCGTAAATTTTATTTTAGGATCAAAAAAGATTTAAATAATGATATCCCCCTGGATTTGTTCCTGGGGGTCTTTTTTTAAAATCCTTCCCCACCCCTCCTAGATAGAATCTCCTATTCATCCCATTTTGCCTTTATATCCTGCCTTTTTTTATAGTTATAGACTTCTATTTAAAAAATTGACTTCTTAAAAATTTAAAGTTAAGATTAATTTAAAATAAAAATAAAGGAGAGTGAAAATGAAATTTGAAAGGATCTTAGGAATTTTATTTTATATCTTGAATAGAGACCGTGTAAGTGCTAATACATTAGCAAAATATTTTGGTGTATCTAGGAGAACTATTCTTCGAGATGTAGATACTCTCAGTTTAGCAGGAATTCCGATATATTCTGAAATTGGCTCAAAAGGAGGATACTCAATTAATCGAGAATATAAATTGAATGGAAAAATAATTAATAAAACCAATTCACAGTATATTTTGCTTGCGTTAGAAAGTTTAAAAAGTATCTATGGTGAAAAAGAAGTTCATGAAACTTATGAAAAAGTAAAACATATTTTTTCTAATTATGATGAAAACAAACCCTTAGAACTTGATTTTTCAGTAGTTAATGAAAATATAGATGTTATAGAAAGTATTTCTATATTAAAAAATGCAATTAAAAATAAATCTTCAGTTTCCTTTGACTATACTAATATAAAAAATGAATGTAAAAAAATAAAAATTGATCCATTGCATGTTTTTTATAAATGGTATGGTTGGTATGTTTTTGGTTATAATTATTACAATAAAAAATTTCGTATGTATAAGATAATTAGAATGAAAAACTCAAAACAAAATAATGATAATTGGATTCAATCGTATAATATTAAAGAGTTAATGGAAGAGCATGAAAAAAATCGAAACAACAATAATATTGTAATAAAACTAAGGTATAGAAGAGAAGTCCAAACTCTGGTTGAAGAATATTTAAAAGGAATAATTGTTAATGAAACTGAAAATGAAATAACAAGCGAAGTTGCGATAAAAGAAGATGATTTTATACTATTTTCCATTATTTTAGGATTTGGGAATAAAATTAAAATAATTTCTCCAGCTTCATTTTCTGCAAAAATAAAATTCCATTTAGAAAAAACATTAGAAAATATTTCTAGAAACAGTGACATATAGTTGTCACTATTCTAGTGATATAATTGTTTTATGTTATTAAGGAGGTATATTATGAAAAAAATAGTTTATGTTTATATTTTAGATGGGATGGCGGATTGGGAATTAGGATATATAATGTCAGCGATTAATATGAAATCAATACCCAATAAAGGAAATAAAAAATATTGTATTAAGACTGTTGGGAGTAATAAGGAACCAATTCATACTTTAGGAGGATTGACAATCCTTCCCGATTCTTCTGTGGATGAAATAAAAAAAAGTGAAATGGCGGCTCTTCTTCTTCCTGGTTCAGATAAGTGGGATGAACCTAAACACAAAATTATTTTAGAAAAAATAAAAATGTATATGGATAAAGAAATTCTAGTAGCTGCTATATGTGGAGCTACGCTTGCTTTAGCGAATCTAGGGATATTGAATACACATTTGCATACAAGTAATTCTATAGAATATCTAAATTATTTTTCAGAGATATATACAGGAGAAGATTTATATCAAAATGATCTTTCTTTTGTAGATAAAAATCTAATTACGGCAAATTCCGCAGGTGGATTATTATGGGCAAAACAAATTATGCAATATCTAAAAATTTTGCCAAATGAGATGATAGAAGCATGGTTTAATTATTATTCTACAGGAGATCCCAAATATTATATGGAACTATTATCACTATCAACTGAAGTCTAGATATTTATTCCTAAATTAGATATTAAATGAGAAAATAATAAGTTTTCACCTTTTACTTGGAGTCTTTCCAGATATTCTCCTTTCATCTGTAAAGTACGACCCATATAGGGCAGCACTTTGTTGATTCAATAAGTACAAGATTGGGGGAACCTCGACCATCTCTGCCACCCATAGACCCCCTGGATAGAAGAACACAAAGTTCATTCCCTGAAGAGGTGATCCTCGGAGTATGACAGGGATAAGCGGTCTAGGATATCCCCTATTTAATTAATTCTAAAAAACTTTTACCATTTTCTGGCATTTCAACTCCAAAATATTCTGCTACAGTAGCTCCAATATCTGATAGAGTGTCTCTATGACCTATATACTTTCCTTTTATTTTTGTTCTATAAATCAATATAGGGACATTCTCACGAGTATGTTTCCCATGACCAATGGTAGGATCATTACCATGATCTGCAGTAACTAACAAAATGTCGTCTTCATTTAATAAATCTATTATTTTTTCTAAATTTTCATCACTTATTTTTAATTTCTCTACATATCTCTCCACGTTTTCAGCATGCCCTGCTAAATCTGTTTCTTGGATATTTATACAAAAGAAACCTGTCTTTGTATTTTTAATTTTTTCTAGAGATATTTTAAATATTTTATTTGTATCAACTATACCTTCATAATTTTCTCCATAAAAATTTTCTACTATATCAGCAACTTTACCTACAAAAATACTTTTTATTTCATTTTTACCTAATATAGTTTGAACCTGCGTTTTTTCATTTATACCATAACCTAGATGCCTTACTTCATATCCCTTGTTATACACTCCTGATTTAGGAGCATTTATCCCAATATATTTCCCCAACTTTTCTTCTTTAGCATCTTGAATCTCCTGAATAGTCACTCCTTCTCCTCCAAAAGCTATGACACGCGCAACTTTTACTTCCTCTCTTACAATTTTACCTATCTTTAGCAATTCATCAAAAGAAATTTTATCCAAATTTGCTGTAAGGTTGTATACTTGTCCGAGATCAGCTTCTAAATTATCTCCAATAGTTAAAACATTGTTCACTAAAAGATATTTTAAAGTTTCACCTACATATTTTACTTCATAACCTTCTTTTATTAACCTTAAATAGACACTATCTATTACTTTTGAAAAAGGCTGAACTAGAGGCTTCTTAGGTGTTGATCCCATTATCTCTTGATGTCCAAAAAAGGTATCGCCTCCAAAATGTTGTAATTTAGATTGACCAAAATTAGCTTCTTTTGAAATATCCATAATATTTATTTTTTTTCCTAAAGCATTAATAAGGCCTAATTTTTCAAAAGTTTTTAAATTTAAATTTAATTTTTTCTCTAAAATATGTTTACAAGTGTTAGCCCCTATATCTTGTGGTCTCACTTTTTCTACATCATCCATATACCCGATACCAAATGAATCTATGACTACTACTATAAATCTTCCCATATTTATCTCCTTCTTTTAAAATAATATTGATACTTATTAAAATTAGGAGTTTATCCCTTTTCTTTTGGATAAACTCCCCCTCTTTATTTTATAATTTTCTTCCTAATGAATCATAAATTCCAACTAATTTAGGAGAATTTTTAGATAATCCTTCTACTAATGCTACATCACTTCTAGTTACAAAAATTTGAGTTCTAAAAGCCATAATAGTTGCTTCACCTATTATACCTTCGTCTTCAATTTCAAAATAGTAATCAATAGCTTCAGGTGATGGCATAACTACTTTTGATAATCTTTCGTTTTTTGCATCTCCGCCTAAAATTATATTTTCCACATGTGAACGTCTATAATGTCCTCCTCCATATATATACCCATGACCTTGGAAATTATGAGAAATCTCACTTACATATACAATTGCAGGTAATTCAGGTGCTGATAACTCATTATGAAAAGGAGTGGTTCCTGATAATCCATGTCCTGGCTCTCCATGGGTTCCTCCAAATTCAGCTATTTTCCCCATACTTTTCACACAAGTTGAAGACGGTAGATTTAATTGAGAAACTTTAATTCCATTTTTCTCTAATCTCTTATTTGCTTCAATCACAGTATTTAAATTATGGGTTGCTTCAATTTTATTTGTTTTTTCATCATATAAAAAACAAGGGAAATGAGTAATTCCATCTATTTTGATATTTTTAAAACCTTTTAATTTTTCTATTATTTCATCTATTTTTTCAATTTCAAATCCACTATATTGACCAGGATACAATAAATCTCCATCCTTATAGATTTTTAGCATTATACTTTGAATAATTCCTTTTTTCTTTGCTGCTTCATTTATTTTTTTAGCTTTTTCTATACTGTATACAGTAATAATTTGAGGATTCATCTCTAGTATATTTTCTATTAAACTATCAGGAATTTGGACTAAGTGGCCTACATGTCCTATTTTAACTCCTTGATTATGGAGAACTCTTGCTTCTTTATAATCTACAACTACCGCTCCTTCATATCCAAGTTCATCTATCTTTTTGCATATATAAGGGTTTCGACCTAATTGTTTTGACATATAATAAAGTTTTATCCCGTATTTATCTGCCGACTCTTTTATCATTTTTGCATTTTCCAAAACGGCATCTACATCTATTACATAAGTATCCGGCAATATCTTTTTTGTCTTATGTAACTTTCTTGCAATTTCTATAAGTTTAGGATTTCTTTTTCTTGTTATTTCTAAAAACATCTACTTACTCTCCTTTACCCTTTTATAAGCTTCCTTTAAAATTCTAATTATTGTTTTCTCTCCACTTCTATTTGGGTTAATTCTTATCATTTTCTTTTCTAGTGTCGAGTCAGCTTTCCTAAAGGTTCCAGATATTCTATAAAACAAAGGCACAAATTCATATTTCGATTCTGCTCCTACAGGATTAGGTAAAGCTCCTAGCTTACTAGCTTCCTTTAAAATTTCCTCCGCTATTTCCTCTTTAAATTCAATTAATAATACTTTCGACTGAGCATTAGCTAATACAGCCCCTTTTATAAACTCAAGTTCACCACTTTCTAATAGTTTACACAAATTTTCATTTACTTCACCTTGTATAGCTAAAGCTACCGGAGCATAAGTTAACCCTCTTAAAACTTCCATAGCTTCATATCCTTGAACTTGACTCCCACCAGAATAATTATATTTCACTACTTTTTCAATTAATTTTTTTTTGCCAATTAAACAACCAATTCCTTCAGGACCTAATAACTTAAACAGCGAAAAAGCTGATAAATCTGCTCCTAACTCTACTCCTATCTTTTGCACTTTCATTACAGCATAGTTATCATCTGTAATAATAATTGTGTCTTCATCAATTTCTTTTATTTTTGATATCACTTCTCCTATTTCATAACTATCTTCTATTTTTTGTCTTGTATATTGGACTAATGCAGATTTTAACTGCCCTTTATTTTCCAATAATACTCTTTCTAAATCATAAATATTATTAAAATTAGCTTTTATAAATTCTACTCCCATAGTTTCTAAACTAACTAAACTTGTTGGATATACTGGAGCATCATGAACCAAAACTTTATCTCCTGCTTTCAAATGAGATATGAATCCCCACCTAAGAGCTCCAGTCCCCGCTCCTCTTACTAATACTGCCTTTTCTGCTCCAAAATAATCTGCCAATACCTCTTCTACTTTTATTGTTTGATATGGTTTATTCGTCCCACTTCTTACCCCTAAATCGCCTAACGATAACATCTCTTCTCCAGTAAAATTAGCTGTAATAGTATCTATTAAATCAAATTGTTTCTTCTTTGCTTCTTCTAAGGTTATTGATTCTAATGGAAATGTTTTCAAATTTTCCCTCCTATATATTTAAAATTCTATTCGGATTATCTCTTAATAATTTTTCTATGGATTTTTTGGTTACACCTCTTTCAATCAACATTGGAATAAAAGTATCAAATAAATAGTTATATCCTACTCCACCTAAATATTGCATATGTGATTTTCTAGTTATATCCATTGATAAAACAATTTGTTCTTCCCACCCTTTATTGATTAGACTAGTTAATATATCTGCTCTAATCTCATCTGATAGATAACTTAATTTTCCGATTGTATCAAATTCTATATTTACCCCTGTTTTTAAAATTAATTCAATATATTCTTCATCTCCACTTAGATCTAGGTGACCTATTATCACTTTTTTTAGATTTATTCCTAGCTTATTAAACAACTCTACTTGCTCCATTCCACAAGTTCCTAAAGTTGTATGAGTTGTTATCGGTACTCCTGTTTTTAGATGGGCTATTGCACTAGCCATAAAATTTTTTTTTTCTAATTCTGTCATTTTATCCTTGCTTGTCCCTATTTCCCCAATAATACTAGCTTTTATTTCACTACCATCTATTCCAATAGTAATTTCTTCTATCATTTTTTCAGCTAGTTCTTCTATTGTTTTTGTTGATACTTCTTTTGGTAAAAATGGCTCTTTATAATAACCTGTTGAAATTAAAATATTAATGCCACTTTCTTTTGCAACTTCTTGAATATATTTTATATCCCTACCAATTCCAATATTTGTTACCTCTACTATATTTCTAACTCCATTTTTATAAAGTTCTTTTAATTCTTTTATAGTTTCTTCTTTACAATCTAACCTGCAATCATCACTTTTCTTAATTACAGATAGATCAATAAACATATGCTCATGCATCATTGTATAATTCATTATATTTTCTCCTATAAATCAAATATCATATCATTTTTACTATCTAGATATGAATTTTTAAAATATCTATAATATAGTTTTGGCAGGTATTCTCCACTAAGTTTAGAAGCTATTTTTAGAGCTTCTATTCCATATTCTACTCCTTCTCTTGCTAGTATAATTACACCAGATGCTAATCTTTCATCAGGAATAGTTACAACTGTTAAATTCATCATATTAGCTACTTTTCCTAATACTTTTTTTGAATTTTTTTGATTCTTTCTACTTTTTTTCCCCAAACTTCCAAAAACTGAATCTCCTAATCCATCTATTTCAATATCATTTTCATAAGTTATTATTATATCTTTGTTTTCAAATATTTCTTTCAATGATTTCATAAGTTCATTTCTATCATCATTAAACTCATCTTCTATATTAATTTCTCTTTTATCAAAATTTAATTTAATTTTTTTAAAAAGTTCTTTATTTTCTATTTTATTTATATTTATTGTTCCTATTCTCATACTTGCATTTAATTCACTATCTAAATCATATCCTAATTTTTTAATAGCTTTTTCTATTACATCAAATTCATGGCTAATAAAACCTATTCCTGGAGTAAAACTTATCCCATCTGTCGATTCTTTAGTGTATTTACCATGTAACCCTATCCCTTTTCCCATTAGAGAATAAAGGTTCAATGACATTGCAGGGTAGATTATAGACCCACCACCATCAGTTCCAATTCCTAGGTCATTTATTCCGTATAACACGTTAATAGCTGTACCACTTGAAGATCCAGTCATTAAACTTCCTGTGATTGGATTCTTTAATTTTATATCTACTGCTCTACCTCTATCGCTTCCAGAATCTATTGTATGCCAAATAAATTCATCGCCATCACATATTTTCTTTATAAAATCTCGCTCAATATTTTTATTGTTTTTTATTCCTATAAAATAATTTTTTCTAAAATTTGATCTATCTGCAAGGAGAAGTGTATCTTTATTTATTATATCTATAGACTCTTGTAAAAATTCTCTTCCAGTTATTGTTTTTAATGATAAATTTAAGATATTCTTCATGACTACAACTCCTATTATTAAAGGGAGCTTTATACTCCCTTTAATTTAAAATTTATTACTCCTTTGCTACCCCGTATACAGACCTACCAAAGATAATATATTTACTATTATTCCTAATGATATTGCTGCTACTGGTCCTACTGCCATATCTACTAATGGTTTTTTAGAAGTTTTATTAAGAACATATGCTCCTGCTACAAATAAATACCCTAATCCTGGAGCTATATCATTTGCTGCAACCATTCCACCTACTAATAGAGCAATTTCTAATATTCTACTCATAGCTGTCCTAATATGATCCCCACAACTTTTCATTCCTGGAAACTTATCCAACCCTTTAGCTATTACTTCTAATAACATAATTTCAATTACTATTACTATTGCTCCTACTATAAATGCTATTAACGGATTCTTAATAAATATTCCTACTACAAATACTAATGTCATCCCTGCTGGCCCATATACACCTGTAGTTATAGCTGTAGTTGCAACTAGAGGGACAAAACCTATTCCTCTAGCTAATGCTGCTAACCCTGCTTCTGAGTATTTACCTTGAGCCAATAAGTTTAATGAGATAGGATCTCCCGCCATTATTCCTGCACTTGTTGTAGCGGCTATTAATCCTCCCATTATCGCTAATAAAGGCATATTTTTCTTTACTCTTGCAACTCTTTTAGAAAAAATACCAAGCAAAGCAGTATTTGCACCAGGAGAACCTTCTGGAGCTTTTTCTCTAATTGCAAAGAAAATCATAACTACCATTCCTACTAGTAAAGCCATTCCATCTTGATTTAATGTAATATTCTTTCCTTCTGCAAGAGCAAATGTTCCGTAATATTGAAAGAATTGTCTTGATATAAATGTTAGAAGAAAAGCTATTAAACCATTTTTAAACCCATATTGGTAAGCTACTACCAATGCCGGAAATGCTGCAAATGCCACTACAATCGGAGCTCCGACTTTCCCTAGTGAAGGTAAGAAATTTATTGGTAACATTGCAAACAGATCTACAACAAACTGCAATCCAAGCATAAGGCCTAATCCATAAAGAGCTCCTATAATTCCTGCTATAACTACACCTTTTTTTCCATCTGGTGATGAACTTCCTATTATATCGGTCCCTAATAATATGCAATGAACCAACAATATTGGCGTTGTTAGTGAAAATGGGATCCCAAAACCCACTACTAATCCAAAGCCTAACGCTAAAGAGGTCGCTGCCAATGATTTCCTATCCATTCTTCCTTCTAAATGTTCCGGCACGATAGGTCTTAACCCATCATTAAATACTGCAATACCCTTGTTCGCTAAGATAGAAGCTAATGCTCCTAACAACATAATTAATACATTTGCTAACATATTCTCCCCCTAAGTATTTTAGATTAATTTATTCATAATAATTTTAATGACCGCTTCAGCATCTTGAGGTGTAAAACCAAATGCTTTTTTCCCTGACTCTATATTATCTATGATTTCTTCTTCTGTTAATCTCTTACCAGGCATTCCCACAGTCACGCAGTTAGAAATCCCTAAGATAGCTATAGCCATTGCTAAAGCTCCTCCTCCTCCTGTATTACAAGCTCCAAAGTAATAATCTGCACTTCCAGACTGTATTGCCATTGCGGCTTCAATATCTGATTTAATAGTTATACTAGCCTTCCCCATTGAATATTTTTCTAATAAATCTGCTAAAAGTTGTTTATCTATTTGTCCTCCAACTACTATATTCATATTAATTTCCCCCTTCATTTAAATTTTCTAATATTAAAGTATTATTTACTAACATATATTTTCTCTCGCTATTTGGTAATTCTATAGGCAATATAGATTTCATATCTTCTAAGATCTCTTTTCCTTTTTCAAAGAATTCGCTTTCTGTAACTTCTTGATAAACTTCTTCATCGATTTTATTTACCGGTAATCCGTTTTTTACTCTCATTAGTGCCATAGAAAGGTGCGTAACCATCATTTGACCATTTTCTTCTGTTAATTCAATACCCCAATTCTTCTTAAATAATTCAATAACCTTATTCATAGCAATAAAAACTTCCTCATCAATTTGATCCGCTTTTTTTAAAAGTTCTAACCTAAAAACTAATCCCATTTCTTCCTCCTTTTCTAATAAGTTGGTATTACATTTCCTTCAATTACTTCATTTTGGTGTATTATTATATTTTTTCTATTTAATACTTTTTTTAGATAATTTTCTAACCATGTATTTTCTTTTTTTACTACAATAACTGCTTCTCCCAATAATTTTGTATAGTCATCATCTTTAATTTTTATATATGGTACATCTAATTTTGCTTCATTTAAATTATCAAGATTCCATATTGCTGCATCTATTTTTTTTTCTTTTAATAAACTCATTATTTCGCTATAGTTTATGTCAACAAACTCACAATCTTCATTTTTTTGAAAATTGATTTTAGTAAGAATTTCATGATCTTTTGAATTTCTATCTATTCCTATTTTTTTTATCTCTTCTCCTCTGTGGACTATAACATGTTCTCCCATATACGTTTTTTCTCCAAACTCAAAAGCAATTTTTATGTTTCTATTTTCTTTTATATATTCTTTTGCCGCCAATTTAGAAAGGATTGCGCAATGATAATTATCACTCTCTAAAAACTTTATTCTAGTTCCAGCTCCTCTCATATAGGCAAAATATAAACTATCTCCCATACTTTTTTTTATTCCGCTTGCTAATCCTTCGTATCTCTTTAAATACGGTAACGGCATTACACAAATTATATTTTTTAATCCACTTAAGTTCCATAATTTTTTATAGTCTTGTAAAACTAAAAAAGTTCCTAAATGTCCCTTTTTTTCTAACTCTACTCCACCACCTATTTCTATTTCTTTTATAGCTTTTGAGATAGTTCCAACTGATAAATCTAATGTTTTAGAATAATCTTTTACAGTCTCAACTTTATCTCCAATATTTAACCCCATAAATTCTTTTGCAAGCTCTTGAACAGCAAGCGCATTTTTTTTCAGCATACTTATCTTCTCCAATATTCATTTTTTTGAACTTTGAATTAAGTATAGCTTTAGAAAATAATTTTGTCAACTATTTTAAAAAAAATCCAACATTAAGTTCTAAAAGAGTTCAAAATCAACATATTAAATCAAAAATACTATAATTTTATATTTAGATATTATTTTTTCTTTTATGAAGATCAATCTCTTTTTTAGATAAATTAAGATTTGGAGCTTCAATATCTTTAAAATACCTATATGTACTTACCTTTAACTCTCCACAGGCATCTTCATCTGATACTATTATTCCTTTGGGGTGTAGTTGAAGTGCTGAGATAGTCCACATGTGATTTATTCCACCTTCTACAGCATGGTACATAGACCTAGCTTTATTGTGCCCACTTATCATCAAAAGAACTTCTTTAGCATCTAAGATTGTTCCTACACCTACGGTTAACGCAAGTTTTGGAACCTTATTTATATCTCCATCAAAAAACCTTGAATTTGCAGTTAAAGTATCCGTTGTTAATTCCTTATCACGAGTTCTAGAAGCAAGAGAAGATCCTGGTTCATTAAAAGCTATGTGTCCATCTGGGCCAACGCCACCTAGAAATAGATCTACTCCACCCACAGCCTTTATCTTTTCTTCGAATCTTGCACATTCAGCTTTGTAATCTAAAGTTGTTCCATCTAAAATGTTAATATTTTCTTCTTTTATGTCTATATGCTTAAAAAAGTTATCACACATAAAATAATGATAACTCTGCGGATGATCCTTGTCTAAACCTACATATTCATCCATATTAAAAGTTATTATATTTTCAAATGAAATTAAACCTTCTTTATAATATTCAATTAATTTTTTATACATTGGTAGTGGAGTACTCCCAGTAGGTAAACCTAATACAAATGGATTTTCTTTTGTAGGTTTAGCATCCAGTATTTTATTTGCTACATAAATTGCACTCCAGTGACCAATATCTTCACCTATTATTACTACTCTCATTTCTTCCCCCTTATAATTTATCAACAATAATGTTTAAGTTAGCACGTCTTTTTATCCAGGTCAAAAATAATAATTTATGAACGTTCAAATTTAATTTTTTATAAAAAAAATACTCTTTAAGTATTTTAACTACATAATTTTAGTTTAATTTATATTGCCCAATTGAATCAATAATAAAAGATAGGTTTATGCTAAAGTTACCTGTTGTTATAAATATTGTTTTTTATCTTATTCTATTTTCAATTTTACAGATATATATATTATATATTATTCATATTTTTTAATAAGTATTTAACTGACAAAACATTAATCATAGAAAATATTAGAGATTATTGCTTTAATAAATTTATATACATCATTAAATGTATTTTAAATTCAAAAATCACTTAAAAAAGCACTTTTATTTACCGTTTTCGTCTTTTATATGCTATTTTTAGGCTCTGTTATTGACATACAAAAAAGAAAGTCCTAATATATTAAAAATGAGAAGTAATAATTAAAAAATTATTACTCCTCATTTTATAAAAGTTTTACATTAATTTTTAGAGTTTACACAAAACTTGCAACAGCCCATTTTTTTTATACTTTTTTTGATTTTGTTTGCGATATTATTTATTATTTGTTTGTGATATTTGTTAATTTTTCTAAATATTTTTCTAATTGTTTTATTTTTCATTTTTAGCCTTTTATTTTATAATGTGTGTAAAAAAATAAAAAAATTACACATATATGAAAAAAAGGGGTATAATATACCCATATACATCTTATTAGAGTAAAAAAATAAAGAAATTACCCGTATGGAGGTTTTCATGGAAGCAAATAATAATTTAAAGTTTCTTCCCCCAAAGGCAGAAATTGAAACAATAACTATACTAAAGCAGCTGAATAAATCAAGTAGAGCCTTAGCAGAATTAAAGGCATATTCCGAGCTCATTCCTAATAGGGATATCTTGATAAGCTCCTTAGCCCTTCAGGAAGCCAAAGCCAGTTCAGAGATAGAAAATATAGTAACTACCAATGATAACCTTTACAAATCTATCGTCACTGAAAAAAATATAGATCCCAATACCAAAGAAGTTCTTAACTACCGAAAAGCTCTTTGGAAAGGAGTTGATCTGGTTAAGGAAAGTGGTTTTATCAGTACCAATATTATCTTGGAAATACAGCAGATGTTGGAAGATAATAAAGGTGGAATTAGAAAGATACCAGGCACAGCCCTGAGAAATTCCCTTACCGGGGATGTAATATATACTCCTCCTTCTGGAGAGTCCCTTATCAGAGATCTCTTAGCTAATCTGGAAGGATACTACAATATAGAAACAGAAGTGGATCCACTGATAAAATTGGCTGTATCTCACTATCAATTTGAGGCAATTCACCCATTTTATGATGGTAACGGAAGAACCGGCCGTATTTTAAATATCCTTTATCTTCTCAAAGAAGAACTCCTGGATTCTCCTATCCTCTATCTCAGTTCATACATTATAAAAAATAAGCAGAGCTATTATACTCTCCTAAACAAAATAACTACAGAAAATAATTGGGAAGAATGGATTCTATATATACTCAAAGCCATAGAATTTACAGCGAAGGAAACCTTGGAGTTGGCTAAGGGGATAAAGACATTGATGGATAACACTATTGCTGAAGTCAGGGAAAAGCTCCCGAAAATTTATAGTAAAGAGCTTATAGAGTTTATATTTACTGAAATTTATACAAAAGGATCCCACTTGGTAGAAAAAGGATTTGCCAATAGAAAAACAGTTTCAAAATATTTAAAATCACTGGAAGATATAGAGATTTTAAAGAGTGAAAAAATGGGAAGGGAAGTTATCTATATAAATATCCACCTTTTTAATCTGTTAAAAAATAAATAAACTTCTAAATCAAGAATAACTTCTGAGAAATAAACTCAGAAGTTATTTTTTTATTTTCTCCTACTTTCGCCAATATTCTTTTCTCATTCCGGGCGATTCTCCGAAAGATTCAGCTGGAGACCAGCTCCTGTACGACCAGGTATCCGCTTTTCTCTTTCGTCCTTATTGGAGACGGACTCGGAGGATCTCCAGCCGAGGGGAGCTTACTTCATCCCCCCTCGCCGTTCCCCTCACACTCCCCTTGGCTACCCCCTCTAAAAGGTAGCGTTCGTGAGGGGATACTCATATGGGAGATTCAGCTCGTTACGCACTCGCTTGGTGTAGATAGTAGGGATAGCCCTGTGACTATTATATTTTATAGCCTCTTCCACTTTTTTATAGAACACTAGGCAGGAAGGGGCTACCTGCGTCACTAGGGCCGGAAGTACAGGCACCTCATAAGCTCCCATAGCGATTCCCTGTAAGACTTCAAACCCTTCTCCACCCCTCCTGGATAGAATCTCCAGTTAGCTCCCAACAATTGCAGGTATTCATTGGGAAGATAGTAATACTAAAAAGAGCTTTTTAAACAAAAGCTCTTTTTATATTGTTGTTAATTTAAAAATAACTTGATTTATAAACTTAATTTAAGTATCATTTAATTAAAATTTAAATTGAGGTGATGAAATTTGTATAGAGGATTTAAAATTACAAAAGAAACAATAGAGAAAATTTTAGAGGATAAAGAATATTATAGAAGGGGATATAAAAGAGACGCAGAAGAAATAAAAAAAAAAATTAAGAATAAATTAGAAAAGTATTTAACTTCAAATAGTAAAATAGATGTAGAAAAATTAAGAGAGGAATGGTTTCCTACAGGCGAATATGATATATTCCTTTCTCATTCTCATGGAGACATAGAGGATATAGAAGCTCTAGCAGGATATTTAGTAAATGAAAAAGGACTAAAGGTGTTTGTAGATTCATTTATCTGGGGATACTATCATGAATTATTAGAAGATTTAAATAGGACATATAACTGGAATAAAAATACTCAAACCTATGATCATTCTGGAGCAAAGTGGTGTTGCAGTAACGTAACAATGATATTAAATTCAGCATTACAGGAGGTAATAGATAAATCAGAAGTTTTATTTTTCTACAATACTCTTAACTCTATTACCCATGACTATAATAGTAAAAATAGAACGGAATCACCTTGGATATTCTCAGAAATAGAGACCTCGAGGATCATAAGAAAAAATATGCCTAGAAGAGTCGAGGCAATGTGTGAAGCTGTAAGAGAAGAATTCTCAGATGATTATGAAAAGAAAGTGGCTGAATTTAGTTACTGGTTAAATAATAATCATCTTATTAAAATTGATCAGGATCAGTTTAATGAATGGACGGGGAATGTAGAAAATAATGATTATTTAAAATTTTGTGATATGGTGAATATTCCTCACGGAGGGCTAGAAAATTTAATAAAAGCTGGAGAAGAGCTAGATAAACTATATGAAATAGTGGGGGAAGAAAAGTAATTATGAGCGATAAGATATCTTTAGCAGAGGAACTTAACTTAATACAAACACAAATACAAAGAATGGGGAACAATAGCTTTATAATAAAAGGATGGTATGTAACAATTCAATTAGCTCTAGGAAGCTACCTATATAAAAATTTTCCATTAGGTAAAGAGTGGTTTATTTTAGTAGTAGTATTCCTAGCTTGTTCTATATATGATATGTATTTCTTAAGGTTAGAAAGAATTTATAGAAAAAAATATGAATGGAATATTGCAGAAGCAAATAAGGGCCATGAGCTAAGTGAGAGATTGGAGCTAAATCCTACAAAGATAGTAGGATTAGAATATAAGAGTAATTTACCTAAGAAAATAGATGTAGATGGCTTAAGGAACTTTTATATTACGGAAATGTCTGATTTTGGTGGAATTACATTTAAGGTTTACCTGTTTTCTATAATTATATTAGGACTTGTAGCGTAAAGAGGGGAATTAAAAATGGGGAAAAAGATATTTATTTCATATAAATATGCTGATAGAAATGTTAAAGAATTGGAAAATGATTATTGGGTAGAAGATCCAAGAGGAGTAAGTCTACAGAATAATCCAAGGATAACAACAGTTAGAAGTTATGTAAATAAGGTGCAGGGTTTATTAGATATAAAAGAACATACAAATAAAGGGGAAAGAGACAACGAGGATCTATCTCATTTATCTGAAGCAAATATAAGACAGAAGCTTAAAACCAAAATACATAATAGTAGTGTGACAATAGTATTTATATCACCTGAAATGAATGAAACTTTAAAAAAAGACAGAGAGCAGTGGATTCCTTGGGAGATATCTTATTCCTTAAAAGAGGTAGAAAGGGGTGGTTTAAGAGGTAGAACTAATGCAATACTTGCAGTGGCGCTACCAGATAGAAAGGGGAGCTATAACTATTTTGAAAATTGTGATGGAACTATAAAGACACATAACTTATTTAATATACTTGCAAATAATATGGATAATAGACAACCTTGGGCGACAACAAATGAGAAGAGCTTTATAAAAACTATAAAGTGGAATTCTTTTATAAGGAATATTAATAATTATATAGAGAAAGCTGTTGAGATAATGAAGAATATTAATCAGTATGATGTAAGTAAGGAAGTGTAGGGAGAAGTAATGACAGTAACTAGAGATGAAAATATGGTAAATGAACTAAATTTAATACAAATGCAAGTTCAAAGAATGGCTAATAACAGTTTTATAATCAAAGGGTGGTATATAACATTTTTTGTAGCGTTTATATTTTTTATGTTAGAAAAGAAGAATTATAAGCTTATTCCACTTGGGATAGGAGGTGCATTTCTTATAGCACTTTATGATTGTTATTTTTTAATGTTAGAAAGAAAGTATAGAGAAAAATATAATTGGGTAATAAAAAATAGTAGTAATAATAGAGATTTATTCGACTTAAATCCTTATAACATTAATACATTTATAACAGGAAAAGAATGTAGAGCTAGTGAATGGATTAAGAATTTCTTGTTACCAAAAAATTCTGGAAAGTGTTTATGGGAATATATAAAAAAACAGTTTAGAGTTATATTAGAATTTACTATAGCTTTCTTTAGTAAACCTATATTATTTTTTTATGGAGTACCAATTGTATATCTAATAGTGTTAGCTTAGGTTAAGAAGAAAACAAATTGTAAAAAAGATATTTATATCATATAAAAGAAATTTAAGGAGGAATAAAATGGCAAGAAAAATATTTGCATCATATAAGTATGCTGATACTGATGTACAGGAGTTGCCTTATAAGTATAGGGTTCAACATCCACAATATTGGAACTCGTTACAAACAACAACAGTAAGAAGTTATGTTAATAAATTAGAAGATATATTAGATAGAGGAGATCATATTTATAAAGGGGAAAGTGATGGTGAAGACTTATCTTATCTATCGGAATCAACTATAAAGGAAAGATTAAAGAATAGAATCCATGACAGCAGTGTTACAATAGTTTTTATATCTCCAAATATGAAGGATTTTTTTAAATGCGATAGAGATCAATGGATCCCTTGGGAAATTTCTTACTCTTTAAAAGATATTGAAAGAGGAGGACTAAGAAGCAGAACAAATGCAATTCTTGCTGTTGCTTTGCCTAATACTTATGGTAGCTATAGTTATTGTACAAACTATGGTGAAAATATAAATACTTCTATTTTCTTCAATATTTTAAAAAATAATATGAACAATAAAAAGAATTATTTATATAGTGGGGAAGATAGTTATATAAAAACTGTAAAATGGTCAACATTTGTAAGTAATCCAAGTCACTATATAGAGAAAGCTGTTGAAATAAAGAAAAATATTAATAATTATAATGTGGTGAAAGAAGTTTAAAAATAAGGGGGGGGAGTATGATATATTTTTTAAGACCTGAGATTTCAGGTCTCGATGATCAAATTTGGAATGACTTTTATGATGGTGCTCATGAATTATTAAGAAAATTCAGGCCACAAAAAGTTATTGAGATATCAAACTTGGAGCACTTTTCATTAACAGAGGATAGAAGTAGTAGCTTGTTAATATTCTTTGTTCCTCATAGAGATATTTATAGATTAAAGAAGGTTCTACAGGAAGCTGTAGAGATAGGAATGAAAATTTTTCCTATTTCTACTTCTGAAGAAAATAGATTTCCAATTGAAATTTTAAAAGAAAAGCAAAGTTTTGATATTGTAACAGAAAAAGAATTAAGAGGATTAAATGATAATTTTATAAAGCTAATAGGGGAATGTTTTGCCCGTGAAGTTATAACATTAAATTATCCAGCTTTTTTTGGTAAAAAGATGAATATTTTCTTAAGTCATAGAAGAAATGATGGAGAGAGAAAAGCTCGTTATTTCAAAAAGTCACTCCACCCAGAAAAAGAACATGTATTCATTGACTTACATGAGATTAGAACGGCAGAGGATGCACAGAAAAAAATAGAGGCAAATTTAACAGAAGATGCTGATATTTTAATTTTTGTACAAACTGAAACAACCTTTGAATCACATTATCAACTAGTGGAGCTAAAAAAGGCTTTTGAACTTGATATCCCAGTATTATGGGTAACTTTAGGTTTAGAAAAAAACGAATACAGAAATCTACCTTTACACCCAGTAGGGGCTCCTCATTTTGAAATAAAAAAGTTTACAGCTGATAATGTAAATCAAATAACTAATTATGCTTTTGATATGATTAGGCTTAGAAAACAAAGATTACTAGATAATGTAATTTATAAATTTAAATCTTTAAAAGAAAAAGGAATTACTTACAGAGCACTTTGTGATAAACATAATCTTTATTTGATAAATAGAACAAGTGAAAGTGCCTTTGGAATTGAAACTTCAAAAATGATTTTTAAGTGTTTATGTAGAGAATATGAAAAGGAAGATTTTGAAAGTTTAAAATCACGTTCTGAAGAATTAGATACTAATTCTAATACAATTTATATAAATAAAGGAGAGGAAAAGGAATTAGGTTGTAGAACAAATTTAAAAAAATACTCCTCTTTGTTAAAATCAAGAGATTCTCAAAAAATAAATGGTGGAATTATAATTTCGGGATCATTCCCTGAAAATTTAAGCTTAAAATACCAACAAAATATTATAGATTCAGTAAGTATTATAGTTGAAGATATTCTTAATAGTGGAGGAAAGATAATATTTGGATCCCATCCTACTTTTCAAGGATTAATATTAGAAAAATCTAAAAAATATAATACTTCTACTGAAAAAAAAGTTAAATTATATGCTTCTAAAAAGTTTAAAAAATTTTATGAAGTAAATATGGAATATTTTCATGAAAACGCAGAAGTTTATGAGATAGAAGAGATAAAAGGTGAAACTGAAGGTGAAAGCTTTTCTTTATCTTTAACTAAAATGAGAGAAGAAATGATTAATGATAGTGAAGCTATAGCTTTGATAACTTTTGGAGGGAAAGATGCTAAAGATTCTTTCACTAAAATCCCAGGGATAGATGAAGAAATAAGTTTAGCAGAAAAAAAAGGTATCCCAGTTTATGTGATAGGAAGTACGGGTGGAAGAAGTGCAACTATTGTAAAAGAAGGTTTTGAAAATCCTATAAGAGATGAGAATAAATATGAAGAAGTAGCTCAAGGAGATAATTTTAGATACATTTCTGAAATTATACTAGATGAATTATCAAGAAAATAGAAAAGGAATGATTATTAATGGGTATTATTAAATATTTAGAATTACATCCTCAATTAAGTACATTATTTTCTGTACTTATCGGTGGTATATTAACATTCTCAGGAGTTTATTGGCAACAAAAACAAAATAAAAAAACAAAAAATTTAGAATTTATTGAAAATACAAGGGTTGCATATGAGGTATTAATAGAAGAAATAAAAAAAATTCATAAATTGATTGATGAATGTTTGAGAGGTTATAATAATTTTATAGAGTTTCATATAGATACCGAAAAGCTTTAAAAATTTGAAGAAGAAGAATTTTATAGTTGTGCAACTTCTGACAAAGAATTAGAAGAGCTAAAAAAAATGGGACAAACACTAAAAGAATTAAGGGATAAAATGCGTTCAAATAATAAAAATTTTTTAGAACAGAATAAAAAACGTGTTAATGAAAATTTATCCGTAACACAAAGACCAGGGAACTATCTACATAGTTATATTTTGTTAGCTTTACCAAGTGAGAAACTCAACTTATTTAGAGTACAAATTGAATTAAATAATATCATAGACAAATTAAATAAAATTTTGGTAAGAGATCATCTAAATTTAACAGAATATCTAAATGCTGACTATCAAAATACTTTCAATAAAAGAATAGAAGCTTTAAAAAAAGAAACTTCAGAAAAGTATAAAATATTTTCTTCTATAAAAGTTCCAAAATAGAAAATTCTTCTGCGGTTATTCCTATGGGTTCTTTTTTCATTCTTGGCCTGGTAGGTGGTTTTAGATTAGTTCTTTGGCGGATTTTAAGGGGGGAGTATCGTGTTTGGAGTAAAGGAGATAGAGGTCTGTGATTTAGAAGGGGACTTTAGATTTGAAAATATTGGCGGTTATCTCATGTTTAATTTTCTTTGTTGTCACGTTGAGAACTTAGAGTATATCTATGAGGCCATAGAACCCAG
Organism: Psychrilyobacter atlanticus DSM 19335; assembly: GCF_000426625.1. Taxonomy (NCBI): domain Bacteria; kingdom Fusobacteriati; phylum Fusobacteriota; class Fusobacteriia; order Fusobacteriales; family Fusobacteriaceae; genus Psychrilyobacter; species Psychrilyobacter atlanticus. Next base: position 535,945 of record NZ_KE384548.1, read on the forward strand.
AGTTCTGAGAGCTTACTTCCTACAGTCATATTAGATAGAAGAAGTCCTATCAGCTTATAACAGTATTATAGACCGAGGGAAAATTAGACGAGGAGTTGGTCGGTTATTACTTTGTAGAGATCATTGATTTTCAGAGGATACTTCATATTTTTAGTGATTTTTTTTAATTGACCTTTTCTATAAAATATTCTTTCAATGTTAGAGCTATCATAGCCATATGCCAACTATGTTCTGCATCATTTTATCTTCTTTTATTAAAAGCTAGAGATTTTCTAAAGATATCTTTTACCCTGTCAATTTCATGTAAAAAATCCAGTTTTTACACACCAAATATTACTTTTATCTGGAGACGGTCTAGGAGGCTCTTCAGTTGAAGGGAGCGCCCCCTCTATATATTCATAGGGGATTTAGCTCGTCTTCCCTCGCTCGGTGTAAATAGTAGGGATAGTCCTGTGACTATTACATTCTATAGCTTATTCCACTTTTTAATAGAACACTAGGCAGGAAGGGACTACCTGTGTCACTAGGGCCAAAAGTACAGGCACCTCGTAAGCTCCCTACAGTGATTATATATTTTTTTACTATATATAATCCTATTTTTTAAATAAATTCTTATCTCCAAATCTGATAGAATATTATCCCCGTAAAAATAAAAAAAGCCAAAATTATTTTGGCTTTTAGCTTTTAATGATTTATAAATCTCTGCTTATTATATAATCTTTTACTTTTTTATTAAAAGCTGGCTCTATATAATCAGCAGGAAGAGCTAAAAAAGTATCTTCTTCGTAAAGACTTATAAAGTGACCTGTATCTCTATTAACAGTTTTACAACATTCACAAGTGTATTTTGGAGATTTTTCATTAAACATGTTTTTTCTAATTATTTTAGGTATTTTATCTGTTTTCAGATATGTATAGTTACATCCGTCATCTGCTTTAACTGAAGATCTAAACCAATCATATTTACCATTATCATCCTTCATTATCACACCTACTATTCCATTAGTTCTAGATTTTTTATCTCCACGTTTAATTTCTTTTAATGAATATGATATTTCCCAAGGAATCCATTTGCTTTCATTCATCTGAGGTGAAATTATTAATATTGTCACTGAAGTATTATAAATCATATCTTTTAATTTCTCTTTAATTGTTTCTGTCGTTACATCATCTAAGCTAGGTGACTCCGAAGTCTCTCCTGTATAAAACCTAGAGGCATCTCCTAATTTTATTATTATTTTATCTCTTAATTCCTGAGCTTCACTATATTTATAAGATATAAATGTTTTTTTTGCCATAATAGTGCCTCCTCAAAATTTTATTTGATTGTTATTTCTAACTTTGTTTCTACATTTTTGACTACGCCCTTTATCACAATGTTTTGTGATAATAATAAAACTCCGATAATTAAACTAAATATCGGGATATACATTAATAATATACTTTTAGATTTTAAACAATCCTTAAGCTTAGTAATTTTTACTTGGTCTTCAATTAATAAACTTCCATCTATTGTTTCTACAATACTTTTGTATTTTACCCGAAGTTATCTTTCTAAAGAAAGATAATATGCTTCAAGAAGTACTCCAAGTACTAGTACAAAAAATATTATCCAGATATGGACTTTATCTTTACTAAGAAGTGCTATAATAGCTGTTACTACCCAACCTTTAATAAAAAAAAGTATAAGAAGCCATTCTTTTAATATTTTCTTGTACACAATCTAAAACTTTTAGTTTTGCTGTTTCATTTATACTACACATCTTTTTTTTTCGCCACCTCTTCTAATATTATTTCTGAAATTAATTTAAAATTATTACCATAAGTAATTTCATTTTTTTTATCCTCAGTAGATAAAGAATTCTCAAAACCTTCTTCTATAAGTTCTTTACTTCTACCTCCTGTACTACTAATTACAAAAATAGGAAGTTTTTTTTCTTTAGCTAAGTTTATTTCTTCATCTATTCCAGGAATTAAAGTTAAAGAATCACCTTTTTCTTTTCCTCCAATACATACTAAAGCAACTGCTTCTAGATCAGAGACCATAGCCTTCCTCATTTGAGTTAAAGAAGCTGGTATTTTTTCAACTATTGATTTCTCTATTTCAAAGACTTCGCTATTTTCTTTAAAATATTTGATATCATACATTCCTTCGAATTGTTTTGAAACATATAATTTCACTTTTTTTTCACCATTAACATTAAATTTTTTACTTTTTTCTAATATAAGACCTTGAAAAGTGGGGTGAGATCCAAAAATTATTTTTCCACCTCTAATTAACGTTTCTTCAACTATTACAGAAATTGCATCTATAATATTTTGTTGATATTTTGGATCTATGTTGTCTGGAAATGAACCAGATATTATAACACCACCAAAGAATTTTTGCTCTGTTTTAGAGTTTAAAAATTGTTCGTATTTTTTTAAGTTTATGTTATTTTCTAGCTCTCTTTCCTCACCTTTAATTGAAAGGATACAATTTTGATTATGTTTTTCTATTTTAAGAAGATGTTCTTTTAAATTTGTAAGATCTTCTTTTTGGTATTCTCTACATAAACACTTAAATAATCTAGCATTTTTTATGCTTGTACCAAAACAAGGGTCTAGACTTTCTTGTTCAATTAAGTAAATACTATCTCTATTACAAAGTTCTTTATAATCAATACCATTTTCTTTTAAAGACTTTAACTTCCAAATTATTTTATCAAGTAACCTTTGTTTTTTTAATTTAATCATATCAAAAGCATAATTAATTATTTGGTTAGTTTCAATAGATGTTATTTCATCTAATTCAAAATGAGGCTTTCCTAGTGGATGAAGAGGCATTTTTTTAAATTCATTCTCTTTTAAATCTAAAGTTATCCATAATACAGGAATAGATAACTCAAAAGCTTTTTTTAATTCTTTTAATTGAAACTCGGATTCAAAAGTTGTTTTGGTTTGAATAAAGATAAGAATATCTGAATTTTCTAAATTTTCTTCTATTATTTCTTGAGCTTTCTCACCAGTGCTAACTTCATGTAAATCAATAAATACATTTTCTTTTTTATCATGAAGTGAATCTTTAAAAAGTTTAGCGACATCTTCACATTCTTTTCTGCGATGGCTTAAAAAAATCTTTATTTTTTTATTAAAAATAGCAGAAAATTCATGAATAATAATCTCACGACCAAAGCATTCTCCGATAATTTTTATATAATTATCATCTAATCCTCTTATATTTTTTTCTGTAATACTGTCAAAGCTCTGATACTCATCTATATCATCAAGAGGTTTTCTATTTGAGGTTGATGTTGAAATAGGAAACATTCTTATATTTTCTTCAGCTGCTGCCTTCAATATTTTCTCTAATTCATAAATTTTTATATTTGGATTAAAGAATATTAAAAGATCTTCAGAGTTCATTTGTTCTAAGGAAAAATTATCGAGATTATTAATATCTGTAATATTCTGAGGTTTAAAGTTTTTTAAGACTTCATATGCTCCTTCATAAAATTGTTCCCAAATTTCGTCTTCAATTTTTGATACTTTAGGTTTAAAAAAATAGATCATGTCTTCACTTCCTATTTAGAGTAATTAATTTTATTTTTTATAGCACCTTAAATTTTCTTATTTTTCTTTACTTATATCATAATTACCTTTTTCATTTATTTTTTCATAAGCTCTTTCAATATACATATTGGGGTCTTCTAAAAAATGGTCTTCTTTAACAAATGAAATATAAGACCCTTTATCACCACACCAAATTTCACAGTTTTCACAATGATAAATAGGTGGTTCAGAGTTATACATATTTTTATTAATTATAGGGTATAATTTTCCATTATCATAAGATATATAACTACAACCATCTGTTTTAGTTCCAGTATTGGCAATCCAACTATAATCTCCATCAACTTTTTGAACTATTCCTACAATTCCATTGATTTTAGAAGTTTGATCTCCTCTTTTTATTTCCTTTAAAGCATAAGCAATCTCCCAATCTATCCAGCTACTTTCTTTAATATTTGGTGATATTATCACTACTAAAACCGAAGTATCATAAATCATATCTTTTAAATACTCTTTTATTGTTTCTGTTGATTTATCGGTTAAATCAGGGGAGCTGCTTGTTTCCCCTTTATAGTATCTAGCGTCTTCTCCTAATTTTTCTATAATATTATCTCTTAATTCTTGTGCTTCATTATACTTGTATGATATAAATGTTTTTCTAGCCATTCTGTCCTCCTTTTATGCAATCACGATAAATTAAGCAACAAAAACAAAATAAATAAAAACACTCCATCTTTTATTTTTATTTTTTGTTACATCTGAAAATCCCATAGAAAAATTAATTTGAGATTCTTCTTTATTTCGAACTTCATCATATGTACCTCTAAACATTCTTTCTTGTTGTAAATAAAAAGAATCTAAATACCAAAATATTAAAACAAATATAAATATTATTCCTAAAATTATTAATTCTTCATTTTGAGCTAAATCTTTTGCAAAAATAAATCCTAATGTTGCTGTAATAATAGTTATTGTCCATCCTTTTAACTTAAAAGAACAACTAGCCATTCTAAATACTACACTTTGTATAAATTCTAAATGTTTAATTTTTTTCGCTACTCATTATTTATCACTTCACAATTTTATATAAAGAATCTAAATGCTTTTCTGCTGTCCAGTGTATACAATAACAAGTTTGAAACCACTGATCTATATGATCTTTTGTTATTTCTTTTAAATGAGTAACATCTGTCTTATATGAGTAACCAATACTTTCATCAACACTATTTTGAAATTCTCCTTTTTCCATACTTTTCATTATTATACGTCTAGGCTTTTGTTTTCTTATAATTTGAGTTGTATTTATCTCTGAATAAATCCAAGGAGATCCAGTCCTTGTTTCATTAGACTTTTCAACATCAGAAGTATTTAAAGAATTAGGAGTATTTAAAAATAAAATACATTCTGTATTATCTATCATTTTATTTAAAGCGCTTGCCAACATTAAATATACATTTGATGCAGACCAATTTGAATTACTATAATGATATGTATTATTCGGTTGAAGATTATATTTATTATTTATTTCTTTTAAAAGATCTTCAGCATATCCCCAAACACAGGAATCTATAAAAACTTTAATCCCAAAATGTTCTTTTAAAAAGCCAGATAAAATTAAAGCATTATCTTTATCTTCGTGTGAATGGGATAAAAATATATGTGCGCCTACTTCTGGAAACCAATCATTTTGAAGTTCAGAAGCATCTATTTTACCATTTGGTAATAAATATTCATCTAATCTTTGTTTTATCTCAATATTTATTTTTTCTTTGTTTTCTTCTCCAATTTTTTTATATCTTTCTTTATTATTAAAATTATTTAATAAATCATTTCTTAAAAATTCATCATTTAATTGAAACCCTTTATACATATTTTTTTCACTCCTTCAGTTACATAAATTTTTTTATATCTTTCTAAAGAAATTAATTCCAAAGTTTTATTGGTAATCTTACATACTTTAAACACTTAAACTTTCATCATATAAATCCCAAAAATACTTATGTTAAATTATTTAATAAAAGTTACTATCGCGGTTACTTTTTGTCCATTCTTCTTTCTATACTGAAATTAATATGGCTATAGAACCCTATACTACAAGAATCTAAGTTTTAAGAATATTTTCCCCAATTTCTTACAATAAACCAGTTAGGTTGCCATTTTACATAATCTTCTGGAGAAAAAGAATCTTTTAAAATTTCTATATTTATGATTTGAGAAGGTAAAATTGATAAATTATGTTTTCCTTCAGGACTATCTAAGTCATAAAAATGGAATCTTGATTTTTTATCTTTGTACTTTCTACTCGGTCCAAAATCAAATGGGATACAAATTCTTTCAATTCTCCCTTTTTCTTTAGAATTAAGTATTACTTTAACTTTTTTCATTGAATGGATTGCTGTTTCTAATATTTCTAAATACATCACACACTCCTTTTTATCAAAAGTAAATCTATAGCCAAAATTTATATTTATTTAATCCAATCTAAAAAACTTGTACACCCATTATCATTTATCAATAAATTTTGTTTCGAAGCTCCCTTATCTACATATGGATATAATTCTAGATATTCAGTCCCCTCAAAAATTGAATTTTCATCAAATAATATTGGTAAAACTGCAACTTTACCTTTAATACCATCAAAATATCCAAGTTCCCAAGGCATCCATTTTGAATGTTGATAGTTTTCTGTTGTAGCATAAAATAAAGATTTGCAGCTTTCCATTCTTTTTTTCAATAGCAGGGCTGTTTTTTTATTTACATTTTTTCTGTTAAGTGTAAAATCTTCGATCCAATCTACATATACGGAAAATCCCATATTCTCAATTTCTTTTTTTATTACATAAATTTGTTTTGAATCCAAATAACTATGTGATAAAAAAATATCATAGATTTTTGTAGAAGCATCATTTTCTAATCCAGCAGATTCCATTATTACAGATTCTCCGTATAATTTATTAAAATTACTATTTTCGATTGTTTTGTTTATATCTTTCAGATTAAAAAAATTCATATTTATATCTCCCTTTGAACATTTATTTTAAAACATTATGATTATGGTTTTTGCGGTAACAATCACTAATTTTTACTATTTAGTTAAGATAAAACCTTGAACATACTTGCTTAATTATGGGTATCTTAACTCTTTTTTTAGTTTTTTACAATTAATTTAGCTTTATTTTTATAATATCGTTTTTTATTTTCAATTTTTTTTACAAAACAACAGTTTCTATTGTCTTTTGTTTTGTTTTTACTTTTCATTTTTAGATAAAACTCCATTTATTTTCTCTTTCCAATCAGAAGAGTGTATTATTCTATCTGATTGAAGGTTACCAAAAAGTACTTGAGTTTTAGTTAATTGAGATAAACTTTCCCATATTTTCTCCTTTTGTCAAAATTATAAAATGATTATATGACATTTAATAAAACATATAGCCTCCTCATTAAACACCACTCCACTATATTTAGTTGGCTACAAAAAAATACTACCATATGTAGTGTAAACTGTCTAATTCATTTTACGAGATAGAGGGTATATAAAATTTATATATTTAGGTTTAAGATTGATAAATAAGGACTAGAAAAAGATAAAAAAACAGGAAAAATTTCTTACTTGACATTGGATTTTTTGTTTTATGAAAAATTTTAAAAAAAACTTACATTATTTCTTCTTTTATTATTATCATGATATTTGGTGTAAAATTAACTAGCTTCCTTTATTTCTTTAGTCATGTCTAAAAATTCTCTGGGTTTTGGTACAAGTAAGCTGTTTCAAAATGTGAGATACGGTGGAATTTTAGTTCCTAACGCCTTCATTTTTTATTACCTCTAAACTTTACTATTTATATAATGCAGTAAACTTAAGTATTTAAGATCACCCTTTTATTATTCTACTATTTTTTAGAGAAATATCCTCCTAAAGTTACTAGAATACCTCCTACAAAAAATGTCCAAATTACTGATATATTTTCTACAAGATATCCTCCTATTAGTAAACCTAACAATAAAAACACCTTAAAAAGTGGAAGCATAACTGCCATTATTTTGCTTCGGTACCTTTCCTCTTTCTCTCTTTGTAACTTACACATTAAAGAAATATCATACATACTCACAAGAATTCCAATTATAATCAAAACCACTCCATAAAACATTATATATCCAACATCTCCAACTTTAGGAAGAGGTATAGTTAAAAACATTATTACTATTCCTATCAAAGAACATATAGTTATTATTTTACTTTCTATATTCAATCTCTCTTTATATTTCATTATAACCATAGCTCCAAATATTATTCCTAAAGAAAAAAATCCTTGTATTATCCCATAACTTTTAGATGAAACCTCTAAAACCTTCATCAAAAGTACAGGTAAGGCTACTTGTAGAGACGCTCCCATTGCAAAATTTAGTACCATTGCTGTTTTTATTATTACTAGGTATTCTGGATTTTTAACAATATAATTAAAAACCTGTTTATAAGAAACCTTATTATTCTCTTTTCTCATATTTTTATTTCTAACTTCTAATATCATCTCTAAGACAGCCGAAGTTAGAAAACTAATCCCGTTTATCAACATAAAAATCTCTATCTCCATAAAGGAATAAACTACTCCACCCAACACAGGACCCATTATCATCGAGGTAGAGTTTATTATCCTACCTATAGAGTTTATATTTACAAGATTTCTCTCCTCTACTAACTCTGGTTTTAGTGCCTCTGTTGCTACAAAGAATATCACCATAAATACAGAGCTAATTAATGTTGTTACATATATTAGATGCAATCCCAATATTCCCTTCATTTTTAATAAATAAAGAGATAAAAATATTATGCCATTCATTACATCCATTACTATTATTATTTTTTTCTTGGAAAATTTATCACATAGTATTCCTGCAATAGGAGAAAATATTATTAATGGAATACTCCCCATTACTAGATTTATAGCATAACTTCCACTTGAATCATAGGTTTTAAGTATATACAAACTCATCGCAAACACATAGATAGATGACCCAAATGCGGATATTCCCGTCCCTAAAGAATATACAAATATATTTCTTTTCCCTTTACTTCTTTGCTCCCACTTCATTATTAAATCTTTCACCTATATCGTCCTCCTTATTTTCTTGCTATAAGTATATAGGATAGACCTCACTCCACTTCAATAACCTTTTACAACTATAATATTTAAGTTTTCAAAAAAAAGGTGGAGCTAACTCCACCTTTTTCCATACACTACATAACCAGCTATTTTACTCCCTTTATTAATAAAATTTTCATGCTTACTATCGACAACTCTAGGTTCAAAATAATTTTCTTCTAATTTATAATCTAAACTTAAAAGTTCACTTCTACTAGCCTCTATATTTAAATTTTTTACTATTTCTTGTGAAAGACCAGTTCCTTCCCCTGCTTTATCTGTTACCATATAAGCGCCCAAGAGCTCTGCATCCTTTTTTATAAGATTGTTAATTTTCTTCAAAAGGTCATTATTTCCTCCAATCCTGTATCCACTACTTCCCCATGCATCTACCACTACATCCACAGTTTCTTCTGCTAGAGGTATCTCTGTAAAGTCGCTACAAATATAAATTATATTCTTTTTTTCTTTTTTATCCATTATATTTTTCAAAAATCTCAATCTATCTATTTTATGATCTATTGCTATATAAACATCTTCGCTCTTTAGCTTATCAACTATTTCTCTAAAGAAAAATCCAAATCCACTTCCTAAATCTAATATTATTTTATTTTTCTTATCTATTTTTTTATATTTCTTCACTAGGCAATCCAACTGTTGATATAGACTTTTCTTAAACTCTTCATTTGTCTCCTTTAAATACTCCCCCATCACTTCTTCAGTCATTTCTTCACTACTTGATTGTTTATTTATTACTAGTATCCCCCTACTTATCTTATATCCTTTCCCACAACTGCACCTTAACTCTCCATCTATTATCTGATTTTCTTCTACTCTCCCACTTAATATTTCTAAGTTTTTACCACAATTTATACATTTTATCATTCCTAAATAAAGTATATTTATACCAGATTCTTTCCCCAATCTGATATCTTTCTTTTTTTCTAATTCTTCCTCTAGTTCTTTAGATATTTCTCTTAACCCTTCTATTTTTTCTTTTATTTCATCTAACTTTTTTATAAAGGGTTCCCTGTCACAACAAGATGTGAGTTTCCCCAAGGTTCTATGAAGGGCTATTACACTTATTTCCTTCAAGGTAAATTCTAGTTTTTTTAATTTCAATATTTCCTTAAGAGTTTCTTCATCCCTTTCACAAAATATATATTGCCCCCCCTTTTTTTCAGGATTCAATAGTTCTAGTTTCATATAAAATCTTATTGTATCCTTTCCTACTCCATATTTATCAGAAAACGCCCCTATCCTCATATTCTCCTCCTATTCCTCTATCTTCTACATATTATACTTTTAAATCTACTTTTACGCTATCTCTTGATAGAAAAGCAACGTGATATCACCTTATAATTATAAATGTTTTTTTTATTCTTCATTGAATCAATTCTAAAATTTTGAATTTAGAAATGACTGAAAGCAATCGTCCAACTTCAGTGCAAATATTCAACTCTGTTCCATTAATTAATAAAAAAAGAGCTAAAGTTTATCCTTAGCCCTCTTACTATATCAAAACTGCAATATTTGCAGTTGTGGATTTGTTGGTGGAAGTGACGCTTATCAAACCCGTATCCAACTTCAGTAATAACTTTTACAACTTCACCTTCTAATTTATATACTCCTCAACTTATTAACATATGCTTGAACTTCCTCTTTACTAAATTGAGGATCGCCTAATTGACCAGTCAAAAACTCTTTTATGTGGTTTATTAATTCGCTCTTATTTAAAGCATAAATATATTCTTTTTCCTTATTTTTATCTTTATCCTTAAGGAGCGTCCTACAATCGGTTAAAGAAGTCCTCTTTCCATTTCCCTCAGAAATATAATTTAATTCGCTAGGCACTAATATTGCAACTTTATACGATTTAATTTCGTCGTCTATATCTAAGATTTTATAAAGCCCTTTTACAGCAGTGCCAACTTGAGTTAATGGAGTCGATTTTCTGATTTCATAGTGGGTATCAACATAGCCACTTTTCTTTTTCTTTTCATATTCTCGAACGGTCACTATAGAAGAATGTCGAGTACTATATATTTCACTCTTTAAAAGATTTGGTAGAAATGTCTTAAACCTATCTGTATAAAAGCACTCTTTATGTCCAATTCCGATATAAGAATTGCCAGAGTAAAATTTTGTCTCAATTGCTAAAAGTCCATATATAGAAATAATAAGGTGGTCTATTTGCTTAAATTTATCTTTTATTTGTTCATGATTTTCTGAGTCATGCTTTCTAAAAATAACATTATGAAGAACTTGTGGATAGCTACTACCCCTATATGTATTTACGCATGAATCTACAATACTTTTAACAAATGCTTCTCCGTCATTACTTGTAATTTCTTCGACTTTTTGTGTATATTCACGGTGTTTACTTATTAGTTGATCTTTTTTTGTTTTATGTTGCGATTCTAATTTAGAGATTTCATTACTATGATTTTCTTTAAGAGAAGTAACCTTGGTATCATAATCATTTTCAAGAGTGCCAATTTTTTCGTTAAAATTACTTTTTTGGGATTTATTATCTATGTATAGTTTATAAGCAATTAATAACAGTAAAATAATTAAAAAATATAAAAAATAAATACTCTTCAACCAAATAACAACCCTCTCCATTACAAGCCCCCCTTAGATTAAAAAATAATAAATAAATTTTTACCATTCTGCTCAAATAGGTCTTAATTACTTTTTTTCATTTTTTACTCCTCTTCTACAATCTTAAAATAATCCCATGTAGTTCTTTTAGTATCGTCTATTTCATAATCACCACGAAGGACATATTCGCCTTCACCTTGGTACTCAATTTTTATTTTATTTATTAACCCTGTAGAAATATAATGGTATTCCCCTAAAATTAATTTTAATTGTTTAAAAGGAATTGAAATTGCAAGTCTGAGGGCGCTAGACCACTCTATATTTCCATTTTCTAATAACTTTCCCATTGAAATAGTCAGCTTAACCTCTTTATCTTCAAAATATGGAAATATAGAATACATATCAAGTTCTTGATTAACTAATAATTTTAATTTATCTTCCCCTTTTTTTATTTTTAATAAAGTAATTCCTTGAAGACCACCTTCACGTTCATCTGAACGAACCATCAATGTTATATTATTAAATTTCATTTAGACCTCCAAAGATTAATAGATTAAATTGCTATCCTTCACCCAAACAACGTCTGAAACCAAAATAACTGCTCCCACGTGATTTTTCCCCCTTTATTTATTACCTCTAATTTAAACATTATTCGAGTAGGTTTTACTCTTTTTACTTTAATTGACCTATTAACCAATCAGTTCCAGTTTTTAATTCATCGAAATTTTGATATCTTTTATCGATTTCACTAACACCTTTATTTAAAAATTTCAATATTTTTTTATCTTTGATTTTTTTAAAACTCAATTTTCTAGCAGCAATCATACTAATTAATTTACTTAACGCATATGTTTCATGTCTAATTTCATAACTGTCAAATCCTTTTAAATCTAAATCGTTTGTATCATTTAGTGAACCCCTTAGTTCACTATCTTTATCAGTTAGGAAACTTTCGGGAATTTTAACTAACCCAAAGTCACTAACTTTTATTAAAATAGTATTATGATATTTATTTAACAAAATGTTTCTAGGACTTATATCTCTATGAAGAATATTCTTATGCGAAAGGTAATCAAATACTTTTAACAATTGAACTATTATTTCAAGCCTAATACATAAATTTGAGCTTTCTTGACTTTTTAAAAAATCTTCTAAAGTAATATCACAAAGCTCCATTTTATATTCATATTTTTTATCATCAAAAGAATAAACCTTTACTATGTTGGGGTGATTTAAAGACTTCATTGTCTTAAATTCTCTAGCGAATCTTTCGAGTTCTTTCTCGGTTAATTTTTGAATTGCTCGCTTTAATACAAATTCTTCATCATATTGCGAATCTTTATATTTAAAAACCTTCGCATAAGATCCTTGGCCTATAGGTTGTAAATGAATTGAATGGTCATTGTTTGACCTCATTGTATCTTCAGAAATAAAAATAGATTTAGTTTCTATTGTTTTTATTCTTTTAAAATCCTCTGGAACATTGGTTCCTCCTGAAGCCTGAAGAAAAGTTTGAAGTGTAGATATTATGTTTTTATAAGCTTCAATTAACTCTACAGAATAGCTCTCTACATTATCGAAGACAATATTTAAATCCTCAAAACATAATAACGCCTCCTTAGAGTCGCCTGCATGAAAATATCTATAATGTAATTGCCCATTCATATAATTAAAAATTTTATTTATTTTAAAGTGAAACGAGCTCAGAATCTCTGAAAACTCTTGAGGAAAGCTATTGTATAAACTAATATAACTAGTTGAGTAACTTTCTTCTTTTTTCAACTTAAGTATAATCCTTTGCAAATAACTTGTTTCTCCTCCAGTTAAAAGTTGGCCTTCTTCTCTTGAAGGTTGACTAGCTTCTTCACATTCTTTTTTTAATTTCTCGAATGACTCAAATATAGCCTTTCTCCTGTCTGCATATCCACTAATATTCTTAATATATCCCCAAAAGCTATCTAGAGAATGATTAGTTTTTATATATGATGGTAACTCTTTAAACTTAATAAAATTATTCCTCAATTTGATATAGTCTTCAGAGCTATAATCACCATTGGTTGCTTTCGCTATGAGTAAGTTTTTAAAATATTCTACCCTTTCAATATTTGAGACTAATTCATCATATATTCCAGGTATCTCCTTTGCAATTTTCATCTATTCTCCTTTTATTCAGTCTAAAATTAGATTTTCTTTCATCAAATAAACTCCACAGTTTACTGTTAAATCACCTTTATAAAGCACTGATAGCCTTCTTACTTTATTGCTTTGCCATTATCCAAAGAACCTTTCCACAAAGACTAAAAGAATCTTCTTCCCTTACTTCTCTTGGTGGATAATCAGGGTTATCTGAATATAAGAAACGTTTCCCATCAAAACACTTATACCTTTTAACAAGAGGTTCATCATCATAAATGAATACCCCAATTTCATTATGGTTTACTTCTTCATTTAATTTTACCAATATGCTGCTTCCATCTTTTAATGTCGGTTCCATACTATCCCCATGAACATTTATTATTACACAGCCTTCAGCCATTCTCTTAGGTAGAGGAACATATTCTACAGGAGTAGGTTCAGCTTCAAGGCCTGCTTGACATCCTGCTGAGACAGAATCATAAACTGGGACATTTATCATTTCTTCCATTTCTATGGGACCTAAATTCGATTTGATCTTTTCTTCATTTTTGTAGTCTTCTTCTTCTAAGTAACCTACTATTTTATATAATTCTTTATAGTCAACTCTTAAAGCATAAGCTAATTTTTTTAATTGATATGGATTAACTCTTTTGTTACTACCGCTTAAGATTTTAGTCAAAACTCCAGGATTTACTTCGGATTTTATTGAAAGTTGATTAAATCCTAATTGTCTTTTTTCTTTTAATTCATTTAAATATTTAGCTAATTTGATTCTTAATTTTTCTGGGACTTCTGTTGTATTTTTTGACATAAAAACCTCCTTAATATTAAAATATTACACTATTTTAATCAACTTGTTGATTAATAAAAAAAAAACTACTTTACAAGTTGATTGTTTTGATATATACTCAACATATAAAGTGGTTAGTTATAAAACTGATTAGTTTGTGGACTACTTAACGAAAAGGGGATGAGTATATGAAATTAAAAGATAAAGTTAAGATTGAATGTTTAAAAAAAGGGGTTACAATGGCCGATTTAGCTAGAGAAATAGGAATTACTAGGCATAATTACTATTTTCATTTAAATAAAGAAAATGAAGTTATAGTGCGAAAAACTGAAAAAATTCTTGAATTAGAAGATGGTTTTTTTAAATAGTGTAATTTATTTGATAATAAAAGGGGGGAATTATGGAAATTTCAAATGCTAAGGTTATAAAAAGTGTATTTAAGAATAAAGATAAGATAAAAAAGAATGAATTTATAAAAACAGTAAAAAAGATTTCATATGATGTTACTCCTAATGGAGAAAAGCAATATAAATTATTTTAAAGGAGGGATAACCATGGCTAGACCAGACTCAGCTTTATCTTTAGAACTAGAAAGAAGTATGAATATGCAGGTACGGGTAGCAACTTTTGAAGAACATCTGAGACAAGCTCAGATAATAAGTGATTTAGACCATGAAAGAAGGGTAAAGAGTTTTAACCTTAACAAATGAAATGAAGATATGCAAAAATCATTTACTAAGACTAGATCTAGCCTCTTGGAATTAACCGATCTTTTATCTATGAAAGAAGCTCTAAAAGAATTAGATAAAAAAATAAACAAATTTAATTATACATACTTAAAAAAGAGAAAAGAGATAGATGATTTAGAGATCCAATATGATGCTCTAAATAAGAAGTTAATTCTGTGGCTCTTAAAATATGCTGTTAGTTGCAGGGAAAAGTTAAGAATAGAAAACTGTAATATTGAGAAAAAATTTATTAAAGAGAATTTAAATTGAAAAAGAGGAGGACTCTGATGGAATACTTTACAATTAGCGATATTAGTAACCAAGGCTTTTATCCAATCCCTGAAAAGTTATTTAACAATCAGCACTATCAAAAGAAAGTAAAAAAAATCAAAAAGATAAAAGAAAGGGAAGTAATGGTTCCTAAAGAGGTTATCACAACTGAAGAGCTTATTTCCGATACATCAAAACTTATGTATGGGATCATGTGTAGATACCTGAACTTCTCCCTTCAAAATGGATGGTTTGATGAAGATAAGAGAGTCTATATAAAACTATCAGTAACAACTTTATCTAAGATCTTAAATAAATCTAGAGATACAATCGTTAAAAGTAAAAAACAACTTGAAGATGTAAAACTTTTAAAGATTATAAAAACAAAATATGAAAGCGATATTTTCTATTTAGGAAAGGTAAAAGATAAACCTAAAGATGATATTTTTATGGAAATTGAAGACCAAATTAAAGCTGCTAAAATCCTTGAAGTCGAAGATGTCGACCAGTCGAAACTTTCGGATGAACTAGTCGAGGATGTCGACTCCAACCTAGTCGAAGATGTCGACTCTAATAAAGATATGCTTATTAGAGATCATAAAAGAGTAGTAGCAGAGAAAAAAGATCCTGCTGCTGCTTCTGATGAAATTATTTTAAAAAACATAAAAGAGCTGATAGTTAAAAATGGATTTAAGAACTATAACTCCCAAACTCTGAAAAATATAAAAAATTATTCAAAGGGATCTACAGAAGAAGTTAAAAAGGTAATTAAGTTTATGAAATTAAAAAATAAATCTTTGAATTCTAAAATTTTAGTAGCTATCTTGAAAGATAAAGATCATTTGGTTGTTGATCCAATAGATATAAAAAAAGTTCCAAGGAAAGAAAAGATAAAGTTTATGGTTGAAAAATTGGGAGAGTATCAAATCAGATCTATGAGAAATAAAATTTTAAAAGATATTGGGTATGAGTGTCAGGGTGTAGATGATGATCTCGGTAACCAGCTATGTAAAAAATATAATAAATTAAAAACTCAAGAGGGAAGCATATAAAAAAAGTAAAAGAAATGCCTAGAAATAAGCAATAGGAGTGATAGTGATGAATATAGAAGAATATTTTACATTATTGCTATTCGTGCTAATAGTGATGGTAGTGTTGATAGTATTAGAATCTATCTTTTCTTTTATAGAAGAAAAAATAGATTTAGGTCCATATGAATTTTATATAAAAAGCTTTGTATTACTCTGGATCTTATTATCTATTTATTTCTTTTTATTCAATTAATTTTTTTAAAATTTATAAATAATTGGAGGGAGTGTATGAAAAAACCTAAAGAAAGACCTAGTCATAAAGAAATTATAGCCATGAGTTTAGTTGACCTGATCTTTATATTAAAAAGTGAATATGAGTTGACCAACAGGCAGGTAAAGCAGATCAAATCAGAGATTAAAAGAAAACGTGGGAAGGTGATTGTCTAATGGGAAAAGTAATTTTATTTAAAAATAATAAAGGGGGAGTAGGAAAATCATTACTAACATTTTGGACTGGACATATATTATCTTCCCTTGAAAAACCTAATGGGAAGAAAAATAAAGTATTAATTCTTACATCGGACTCTCAAAACAATATCTTGCAGCTGGCAGGCGTTGATACAGGGTATGGAAAAGGATTAGAGGGATACATTGAGAATGGCTCTGGAGAGCTTATGAGGCTGCGAGAAGGCTTGTTGTATATCCCACTGACTACTACAAGGATTAAATCTACATTTGAAGATAAATTTTTAAAATTAATTGAGATTTTCAAAAAGCAATACGACTATATCTTAATCGACGGGTCGCCGGTACTGAAACTAGATGACATATTTTTAAATGTCAGTGATAAAGTGGTTATTCCTACATTTTTAGATAATGTGACTACTAAAGGGATGATCAATCTAATTAAAGAGATTGGTATTGAAAAGGTAGCTATGGTAGTTCCTAATAGAGTTGGCAGAAGTAAGATGGAACAGGACCACCTAAGAAGGCTTAAAGATAATTTAGATAGAGGAGGAATCCAAGTTCTAGACCCGATCTTTCAATCTTCAAAGATCATGAAATTAACAGAGAAAGGGAAAACAATCCTGGAAACTAAAAGTATTCAATACAAAACTATACAATCTACCTTCGTAAAGATCGTAAAGGGGGTGATGTAGTGGATATCTTTGGGGAGTTGCAGGAAGTAATAAAAAAAGATATCTATGTTTCTAATTTTGATTTCGGAAGTTACGAAATTGAAGAAAAGGATATTGAGTTTATAAAAAGTAGTGAGCAGAAATTAAGAAAAAGTTTTATGACTATAAGTAATTCTCTATATGATATTTGTACAATGCTTAACCAGGTATCTTTAAAATTTAAGAATTCCGGTGATTTTATGAAGTGGTATCAAGCTAATGGGTTAAATAAAGATAATATCTCAGAATTTAACAAGAGGTTTATTTTATTTAATGAGTTTAAAGAAAAAAAAGATCTTATTTCTTCTCTTTCTAATCAGTCGGTAAAACTCTTAACCCATAAAGATGTAACTTACAGCACCAGGGAAAATATCATTAAAGAAAACATTACTAAAGCTGAAACTATTAAACAACTACTGAGATCTAAAAAAGATCAGGGTATCATTGAATTTAATGATAAACCAAAAACACATGTAAATTTAAAAAAGTTTGAAAAGATGAAAACTAACCTGACAAAGGTTAAAAACTCAGAAGAACTAAAAGATATAAAAAGCGAGATAGGTGCCATTGAAAAGTATCTAAAAGAGATAAATCAAATAGTTAAAAATAAAGAAGATGAGTTGGATAAGAAAAATAATTTAACATTACTATAGGGGGGAGAACTATGACTAATAGAAACCAAGAAGATCTAGGAGAATTATTATCAAAGATCCAAAAGAATGAAATTAAGTTAAATAGTAATTATAAGGGAATGAACTTAGATTTAAAAGGTTCAGTATGCAGCTTAAAGATAACATATGACTTTAAATTTAATGTTAGTGATCTTGAGCAAATTTTAAAAAATAAAGCACTTAATAACTAATAATCAATAACTTAAAAATTAAATATAAATAAATTAGTAGGGATTAACCTAAAGGTTTGTTTATAAAGGGAAGATTAATTTTTAAATAACAATAGATAGTGGGCATAATGACTCAAAGTCTGTTAGAAAAAGCAATTAAACGTTGCTTTATTTTAGCAGGCTTTTTTTATCGTTTTTTTTAGGAGGTAATCATGAAAAATAAGGAAATTAAAGCAATTGAATTTATCAAAGAGAACATTGGATTTTTAACTATAATAATCTTGTTTATTGTATTAAACCAAGCAAGTCTTGCTTCAGGAGTAGGACTGCCATTTGAAGGTAAGCTAGATAAGATTATGGAATCTATTACAGGTCCTGTAGCTAAATCACTTGCAATTATTTCAGTTGCTTCTTGTGGTCTTGCTATGGCATTTGGAGAAATGGGTGGTGCAATGAAAAAATCAGTAAACATAGTATTTGGTATTTCCATAGTGTTTGCAGCAGCAAATTGGGTTCCTTCATTCTTTGAATTCTCAGGTGGAGTAGGATTTTAAATAGGGAGGTAGAGAGTTATTATGTGGAAAACAAATATAAAAAAAACTAAGGATAAGGTAGAGCTTTCTCCATGTAGTCCTTGGAATGATAGATATATGAAATTAGCAAAAACAGTAAAAAATTGGCAGTTAGCATTTTTAAGTATGTTAATAATGTTTAGTATTAGCTTATTTGTGACACTTCGTATATCAACAAAAGCTTCATTTGTTCCTTATATAGTTGAAATAAAAGAAACCGGGGAAGTCACCAATATTGTGAGACCTCTTGAGAGCAGATACAGTATCTCTGATATCCAGTATAAACACTATTTAAGACAATTCCTGATTAAGGTTAGATCAATACCATTAGATCCTGTCTTATTTTCAACTGAATATAAAGAAGCTCTTAAGTATACAGGTTTGGAAGCGAAAACTAAATTAAGAAAAATATATATGGAAGATAACATCAACCAAAAATTTAAAGAGAAAGAAAGTAGAAATATTCAAATTAGTTCTATAGTAAAAGTTCCAAATACTAATTCATTTAAAGTTAGGTGGGAAGAAACGAGCTATAGAGAGGGCGGAATATCGAAAAGGATAAACCAGGAAGGGATCTTTAGTTTGAAGTCTATTCCTGCTAAGACAGAAGCAGAGCTAATTATTAATCCATTAGGGATAACAATAACAGATCTATCTATTAATCAAGATTTTTAAGGAGGACTAAATTTGAGAAAAAAATTATTAATTTTAATCATTGCTATTAGCAGTATTATTTCATTTAGTGAAGATTTTACAATGGAAAAAAGCAGGATACAAAGTGGTTTAAAAGAAACTAAGGCAAATATAAAAACAACTTTTGTATACAACAAGAGCGATTCATACAGCATCTATGGGAAACTTGGATATTTGACTGCTATCAATCTTAATAAAGATGAAGAGATTATCTTCATAGGAGCAGGAGATACCTCTAGATGGGGACTTGAGACTGTCTCAACACCTAATGGGTCAAGAGTATATATAAAACCATTTTATAAAGATATAAAGACTAATATAACAATTCAAACAGATAAAAGAGAATATAACCTCTTAATAAATTCATCTACTAATCAATGGAACTCAGTTGTTGAATTTGATTACCCACAACAAAAACTGGAGTTTAAGAAAAATAAAGAAAGAATAAAACAAGAGCAGGCAGCAAAAGATCGAAATGAATTAACAACTGTAAACACTGAAAGTATTAACTTTAGATACAAAATATATAGTCGTAAATTAGAGATTGCACCTACCCAGGTATTTGATGATGGGAATAAGACTTTCTTTGTTATGAAAGATATCATGCAAGAAGCACCATCTTTATTTTTAAAAGATGGTAAAGATCTAAAATTAGTTAATTACAGAGTAAAAAACAACTACTATATCGTAGATCGTTTAGGAAAAGAGTTCATATTAAAACTAGGTAAAAAAAGTGTGAAGATTAAGAAAAAATAGGAGGCTATATGGAAAAGATAGAAATTAAAGGAGTCCACATTTCAAAAAAGATGGTTGTACTAACAGCTTTAGGTGTAATTCTTGTATTTATCCTTCTTTTAGCCCTTAAACCATCTAAAGAAAAAGTGGTAAAAGTAGCTGAGCCTCAAGAAATTGAAAAAGTAGAGGAAGATATAGGGTTACCTGGAGACTATGCTGCACAAAAAGAATGGGAGAATCAGGGAAAAGAAACTGAAAGTTATAGCTATGAAAAACCTACGGAATATACTCCAGGAGATAGATATAAAAGTGATTACGAACAAGAGGTTCCATCTTATTATACTGATCAAGAAGAACAAAAGAGGTTAGCAGCTATTGAGTTAGCTAAGTTAAGTAAAATAGGATTTGTAAATTCAAGTGCAGATTATTCTAAGAAAAATATTAAAGAAAAAAAAGAAGCAGAATCAATTAATCAAACTGACCTGGGATTCTATAATACAAATTATCTGAAAGCTAGAGAAGAACTCCCGTTAAAAGAGTTAGAGATAAAACAAGGAACTATTATTCCATCAGTGACTATTTCTAAAATAAATAGTGATCTTCCGGGAGATGTAGTAGCACAGGTTTCTGAAAATGTTTACGATTCAAAGACAGGAAACTATTTACTAATACCTAAAGGGTCTAAACTCTATGGAAATTATTTATCAGACATTAACTTTGGACAAGAAAGGATAGGAGTAAATTGGGATAGAATAATTTTTCCAAATCAAAAGTCTATAAATTTACTTGGAATGGCTGGTATCACTTCTTCAGGAGAAAAAGGGTTAAAAGATAAAGTAAACAATCATTATGGGAAGTTATTACAAGGAATTATATTTTCAAGTGTACTAGCTACAACAGTTTCTATTATTACAGATGATGATAGTGATGATGACGAAGATAGAAGCTATTCATCAATTGCAGGTGAAGCAGCATCACTTGAAACAATCAAAGTTGGAGATAAAATTATTGAGAGAAGCCTCTCAATAGATCCAACAATAGAAATACGAAATGGAATGAAGTTCAATATCTTAGTTAATAAAGATATTATTCTTTCAGAATATAAAAAATAGTGAGGTGGAGAAATGAATGATGGAGTAAAGGATTTTAAGGTGATGTTTCAACTAGTTTTATGTATTAGTATTATCTATTTTACGTATCTCTTATTTTCTAAATTAGTTTTTAAATTATTAGAGAAACCAGAGAATAGAAAAAAATACTTATATTATATACTACCAGTTAATGAAAAAAGGCTTATTTCAATTTTAGAAATTAAGCCAACTGAATCTCAGCAGTTTTCAAGAATGTTGCTATTACTATCTATACTCTCTATTTTCGCTTTAATAGCTCTAGAGTGTCTATAAGGTAGAGCAAAGATTTAAAAATTTCAACATATATATATGTTGAAATAAAAACTAAAAGAAAATAAGGGAAATTCAAATAACCTGTTAAATCAAGAGTATTAATATCTATATTAGTATGTAAAATTTTTAAGAATAACAAAAAAAATAAACCCGTTAAACTCTTAGTTAAAACTAGTTTTTTATCTTTTTCAGTAGGTAAAAATATAGATGGTAAAAATATAAAAATCACCATAAAAATATCTATAAAACTTGATGGAAAGATAAGTTTAAAATAATAAACTATAAATCCTAAACTAGAGTGAATAAAGGGTTGGTAAGTATATATTAAATTTTCAAAAATATTTAAAAGTTTAGGAAATAAAAAGCTTGTACTTCTTTTAAAAATTTCAAAAAAGGTTATAAAACCACCAGATATTATGAAAAATGCGATAAAAAGTTCAAAAAAAGAATAATTGTTCAACTAAATCACCTCGGTATATTAATAGTAAATAAATTCTATAACGGAAAGGAGACAAAATCAAATGAATAATATAATTTTAACTTTTTTTATTCCTGTATTTGCAGCAATTGTAGTTCTTTTAATTCTACCTATCTTAGTAATGAATTTAAAACAAATTGCAGCAAGACATACAAAAACAACAGATGAATTAATTAAAGAGTATGAACTTAAATTAAAAGACTTAAAAAATACAGCTGAAGTTGAAAAAAGTAATGAAGTCATAATAAAATCATTTTCTTTTTTAATCGATCATCCACGTTTTTTACAAAAACTAAAGGATGGTAAGTATGAAGAAAATTCAAGTTTTAAACAACAAATCATAGAAGTGTTAGAAAAAATTTAGTTTGGAGGTAGTGAATAGGCAATGAAAAGAAAGAAATTATCAATATTGCTGCCTTAATAACTTTTATCTTTGATTTACAATCTGAAAGCCAAATCATAAACATAGACTGTCATATAAAAATATCATTATTAAGTATATCCATCATAACATCCTCTATTTAGGTATTTATCTTAGTAATGGAAAGGAGGCAAAATCAAATGAATAATCCAGATTTTATTAGTTTTCTTTTAATGTTTACAGGAGTTTTATTTCTTTTATCTATATATATTTTTGTAATAAATTTAAAACAAATTGCGGCAAGACGTACAAAAACAACAGATGAATTAATTAAAGAGTGTGAACTTAAATTAAAGAACTTAAAAAATACAGCTGAAGTTGAAAAAAGTAATGAAGTCATAATAAAATCATTTTCTTTTTTAATCGATCATCCATGCTTTTTACAAAAACTAAAGGATGGTAAGTATGAAGAAAACTCAAGTTTTAAACAACAAATCATAGAAGTGTTAGAAAAAATGTAGTTGGAGGTAGTGAATTGGCAATAAAAAGAAAAAAATTATCAATAGCTGTTACCTTAATAACTTTTATCTTTGCTTTACAATTTGCAAGCCAAACATATGCTAAGTATACCAATTATCATAGGAGTTTAAGTAATCCTTTATTAGTTATAAAGTCAACTCCTATCTATCCTTTTTATAGTTTTTTCATATGGGGGATAAAAGGATTCTTTAAAAATACTCCCATAGCTTTTGATAAAAGTATGAATTCTATATTTTTATCAGTTTTAGTTGGATTTATTATCCTAATCTTTTTAAATAAGAGTAAAAAACAATTAGACTCACACGGTACTGCTAGGTGGGGAACAAAAGAAGATCTAAAAAAAGCTGAGTTATATCCAAATTTTAAAAAGATAAGAAACAGTTTGAAAAAAAGTGGAATGTGGAAGAGATACAGCAAAGTTCTCCCGAATGAAGAGTTAAAAAGGGATGGAGTAGTTTTAGGGTTAGATGATAAAAAGAATGAGATCTTAGATAGCAGTGTTACACATATTACTCTCATGGCTCCTACAAGATCAGGGAAAGGTGTAGGTGTTATTATCCCTACACTTCTAACCTGGAAGCACTCAACTGTGGTAAATGACATCAAAGGAGAGAACTTTCAGCTCACTGCTGCATATAGAGAAAAGGTATTAGGTCATAAATGTTTTAAGTTTGATCCAACTAATCCATATGATAGTTGTAGATACAATCCTCTAAGAGAAATTAGAAAAGGAACAGTTTATGAATATCAAGACAGTATGGTAATAGCCGAGATAGTTTGTTCAGCAGAAAAAGAAGACCATTGGACTATATCAGCCAGAAAAATATTTTCAGGAGTATTGATGCACATTCTATATATCGAAGAGGAACCTACAATAGGTAAAGTTCTTAAGTTTCTAACTGATCCTTCAAAAAATTTAGAAGAAAAGATGGAGGAGATAATTGAAACAAAACATACAGATGATTCTACACTTTTTGAAAAAATATATAATGATACAACAAAAGTTAAGATGGAAAACGAAGAGGGTGATATTCAAGAGGTAGCAATGAAACATACTCATCCTAAAGCTTCACGGGAAGCAGGAGATATAATCTCTAAGCCAGATAAAGAAAGAGAAAGTATTATGTCTTCTTTAATCTCTATGCTTGGAGTATATGCAGACCCAATAATAGATAAAAACACTTCTTCATCAGATTTTTCAATAAAAGATCTAATGAACGATGAAGTTCCTTTAAATCTATATTTAGTAACACCACCAAAGGCTATAAAGATAACAGCACCAGTATTTAGATTAATGATAGCTCAAATAATAAATGGCCTGACAGATGAAATGGATTTTTCAAGTGGGACGGAGAATAAGGGATTTAAACATAGATTATTG
This sequence comes from Psychrilyobacter atlanticus DSM 19335, assembly GCF_000426625.1. NCBI lineage: Bacteria > Fusobacteriati > Fusobacteriota > Fusobacteriia > Fusobacteriales > Fusobacteriaceae > Psychrilyobacter > Psychrilyobacter atlanticus. The sequence goes on from NZ_KE384548.1 coordinate 560,379, forward strand.
CTGCTGCTAGATGAGTTCCCAGCTTTAGGAAAGATTCCTATCGTAGAGACTGCATTAGCATATATTGCAGGATATGGAATGAAAGCATTAATCATTACTCAAGATATCAATCAAATCAATAGGCTATACACAAAGAATAACAGTATTTTATCAAACTGCCATATAAATATGTTTTTTACTCCAAGTAAAGGGGACTATGAGACACCAAAAATAATATCAAATGCACTAGGAACTAAAACAATAGAATACCAAACTAAATCTTTTAAAGGAATAAAGTATTTTTCTGATTGGAACCATACAGAACACATTGCATCTAGAAATTTACTTACTGTAGGAGAAGTCGGGACCTATAGTATGGATAAAAGTTTAATTCTTGTAACAGGAGAACACCCTATTCAAGGAACTAAAGTTAGATATTTTAAAGATCCTAAGTATTTAAAAAAGATAGATAAGAAAACCTTAAATAAAATAGCTAAGGAAAAAGAAAAAGAGGTAACGGAACAACCAAAAGACATAGAAATTTAAATAAATAAGTAATAAAAATGAATTTCGGAACTTCCGAAATGGAGGAAAAAATATGAAGGAAACTACTGTGGAAAAACAATTAACTCCCCTAGAAAAATTAGAAGTTAAAGAGCAAAAGCTCTTAATTGAGAAAAAGAAAATTATCAGATTAAAAAAAGAAATATTGAAAAAGGAAGAGATTAAGCAAGAAAAGGAATTGATAAATTTTGTTAAGAAAACTGACATATTTAAAACATTCTCAAAATCTAAGGAGAATAAAAAGATAATATTTGGAGGTATCCTCTATGCTTTCAATGCTATTAAAAACAATAATACTTCTGAAATAAATACTTTAAAAAATCTAGTGAATAATCTAGAAAAGAAAAAATAGGGTATTAGAGTGTTCTTGTAAGAGGTTACTCTAATATCCAACCCAACCAAAGGGCGGAAGAATAATTTGAAATAAGACAGGGTCAAGGAGAGAAATATGATTAATTTATCACTATTAAAAAGTGCTTTAGGAGATAAAATTTTAACCTATCTAGATGATAAAGATGTAATAGAAATAATGGTTAATCCAGATAAAAAGCTTTGGATAGATACTCTTTCAAAAGGAAGGATCTTTACAGGAGAAATAATCCCTTCACAAAATTCAAGAAAGATAATAAATATTGTTTCAACTAATAGTAATGAGGTTATGAATAAGTTTAGCACCATTATTAGTGCTGAACTCCCAGGATGTGGGTCTAGATTCCAAGGAATGATTCCACCTTCAGTTATTAATCCAAGTTTTACAATTAGGAAAAAAGCTTCAATGGTCTTTTCACTAGATAGATATGTAAAAGATAAGATAATGACTCTTGAACAAATGAAAGTAATCCAAAGAGCTATTGAAGAAAGGATGAATATATTAGTTGTTGGAGGTACTTCTACAGGGAAAACAACACTAACTAATGCAATTATCAATGAGATGAAGAACTATAATAATCGAATTGTAATATTAGAAGATACACAGGAACTTCAATGTAATAATGAAGATCATGTATTCATGAGAACTACTCCACATACAAGTATGAGAGATCTACTAAAATCAACTATGAGATTTAGACCAGATAGAATAATAGTTGGGGAGGTAAGAGGAGGAGAAGCCCTGGACCTTTTAAAAGCATGGAATTCAGGTCATCCAGGAGGTGTTTCAACTATTCATGCTAATGACAGTAAATCTGGATTAGATAAGTTGGAACAGTATATTCAGGAGATTTCATCTACCCCTCAACAAAAAATGATTGCTGAAGCTGTTAATTTAATTATAAATATAAAAAAAGACGGACTTAAACGAAAAATACATGAAATAGTTAAAGTTAAAAAATATGAAAAGAATGAGTATATATTAGAAAAAATAAATTAAGCTGGAGGTTCAAATGAAAGAATACCAGGTATGTAAAGCGATAACTAAAGAACATACTCTAGCAGGTGGAGATAGAAAATTAGTTATTTTGAATTCAACATTAATAGCTATATTTATCTTAGGTTTACAAAACATGATGGTTATACCGGTGTTTCTGGTATTCCATGTTCTAATAATTATTGCTACAAAAAAAGATAGTGATTTTTTTAAAATTTTTATGAGGTACATAAAAACTAAAAAAATTTATTACCCATAGGAGGAATAGAATAAATGATATTTAAAGAATATTCAAATGAAGATAAATTGTTTAATTATATCCCTTGGGGATACTTAATAAATTTAGATGTTGAAGAAGATGAGAAAAATAATCAATTAGGTCTTATGCTTAATAAAGATGGGACTTTACAGGTAACTATTAAATATAGAGGTCAGGACCTAGATTCTAGTCTTGATGATACTGTTGATCTAATATCCTATAAGATAAATGAACTAATGAAAAGGTTAGGGAGTGAATATAGTTTCTATATAGAAGCTAGAAGAAAGAAAAGTAAGGTATATGAAAGTCATATAGATAAAACCAATAAAATACCACTTTACCTAATGGAATCTAAAAGAAAAGAGAATTTTGAAAGTGGTAACCACTATGAGAGTGAATACTATTTTACCATTGTATATAGTCCTCCAAAGGATAATTCTCAAAAGATAAGTGATCTATATATAACGAAAACTAAGGATGATGTAAAAGAAATTATTGCTAAAAAATATATAGATGATTTTATCTCAAAAATTTCATTTTTCTTTAGTGAATTTTCTACATATTTTGTTGAAGCTAAACTATTAAATCAGCAGGAATTGCTGACATACTTACATTCAACGATATCTAGACAAGATATAAATATGACAGTTCCAACTTTAGAAACACCTATAGATTATTATTTATATGACACTGAATTAATTGGAGGTTTAGAACCTAGATTAAAAGATGAATATCTGAAAGTAATATCTATAAATAGTTTCCCAGATACTTCTTATTCTTGTATTTTAGATGCCTTAAACAGGCTACCTATAAACTATAGATGGGTAACCAGGTTTATCCCTATAGAGAAAGAAGAAGCTCTTAAAACATTGAATTCTCAGTATAAGAAATGGTTTGGAGGAAGAAAATCTTTTTTCCAACTAATACAAGAAACTTTTACCGGGAGGGAAACCGAACATAACATCAATAGAGATTCATTATCAAAAGCTGAAGAAGTCCAGGAAGAGAAAGAACTTATCCAAGGTGAATATGCATCTTTAGGATACTATACAAACGTATTAATCCTTCGAAATAAAGATTTTCAACTCTTAAGAGACAATAGTAATTTAATACAAAAAGTCATAAACAGTATTGGGTTTACGTGCGTAGAAGAAAGCTTAAATAGTGTTGAAGGGTATTTAGGTAGCTTACCTGGAAACTTCACATATAACGTAAGAAAGCCGCTAATAAATTCTATGTTCTTATCACATCTTTTACCACTTAGCTGCGTTTGGCAAGGAGAGCAAAGAAATAAACACCTGAAAGATACATCATTAATAGCTACTAGTACTAGTGGATCAACACCTTTTTATCTTAATTTACATCAGGGGGATGTAGGACACACAATGATTATTGGACCTACAGGAAGTGGTAAATCAGTATTATTAAATGCAATTACTAATAACTGGTTTAAGTATGAAAAATCAAAGGTATTTACTTTCGATAAGGGAGGCAGCTCTAGAGTATTAACTAAAGCACTAGATGGTATCTTTTATGATTTAGGGCATGAAGAGAATATTATCAGCTTTCAACCATTAAAAAATATAGATAAAGATATAGAGTTTTGCCAGGAATGGTTAGAAGACATATTTATCCAGGAGAAAATAGAACTGATTCCTGAAAAAAAGGAACATATATATAAAGCATTATTAGATTTAAAAGAAACACCAGTAGAACTAAGAACTATTTCGTCATTTGCAACATACCTTCAAGATGAAGAGTTAAGGTTAGCTATAAAGCCTTATACGAATCAGGGAATTATGGGGAAATACTTTGATTCAAATGACGAAAATATAGATCTAAATAATTTTTATACAGTATTTGAAATGGAAAAGATCTCAGATAATAAAACTGCCATTACACCCATACTTTCCTACCTTTTTTATAGGTTAGAACAATCTTTAGATGGAAGTCCTACCCTTATAATTCTTGATGAATGTTGGTTATTCTTTGATAATGAGCAATTTGAACAGAAAATAAGGGAATGGTTAAAAGTTCTTAGAAAGAAAAATGCCAGTGTTGTATTCGCGACTCAAGAACTATCAGATATTATTAATTCGAATATATCTAATACTATAAAAAATTCATGTAAAACAAAGATTTTACTTCCAGATCCATTAGCACGACAGAATATAGAATTATATAAAAGCTTTGGTCTTAATGATCAGGAAGTAGAGATACTATCCCAGGCAACTCAGAAAAAAGAATATTATTATAAAAGTGAAAAGGGGAATAGGTTGTTTGAATTAGATCTATCACAAATAGAGCTTTCATATCTAGCAACCTCTAGTGAAACTGATAATAAGAAGTATCAAACTTTAGAAAATTTAGAGAATAAAAATTTTAATATTGAGTGGCTTATGTATAAAGGTATTGAAAAACCAAATGAAGTAGTTGAGAAAGTAATAAAACGTATTTCGGAACTTCCGAAATGAGAAGGAGGGAAAAAGAGTGAATAGATTGAAAAATATTTTTCTAATGCTGATTGCTATGAATACAATAACCTTTGCTACTTTACCAGTTTATGATCCAATGAACTACTTATTGGCTGTAGAACAAAAACTAAATCAAATAAATATGATAGAAAACCAGATAAAAGGCTATCAAAATCAAATAAAGAGTTTACAGAATGAAGCTAAACAGCTTGCAACTCTAGACAGAAGCTTAAGTGTGAATAGTTTACAAAGCTTACAACAGTCACTCCATCAAATAATACGATTAAACAATTCTACAAAAAGTGTTATTAAGAGATCTGAAGATATGTCTAATAAATTTTTAGATCTATTTCCTCAAAATCCTGATACTTCTATGTCGGTAAATGATTTAAATAGTAAAAGCAAAGAAGTTGCTGATGAATTAAATAATAGTGTTTATGATGCACTGAATAGTTCTTTAGTAGATCCGGATAAATATAATAATGATTATGAAAGGGTTAATGCATTAGTAGAATCTGCTGGTAATTCAGAAGGGAGTTTGCAGGCTCTGCAATCAGCCAATCAAATAGCAGGGTTAAGTGCAGGTCATTTAATGGAATTAAAGCAGTTACAAGCTCAAGAGATAAAGTTAATAGGAACTATAGAAGCAAGTAAACAAGAAAAAGAAAGAATTCGTAAAGAAACTGAAGAAAAATTAATGGATGAATATCTAACAAAAGATAGAAAAGAATCAGAAACAGGAAATCTAGAAATAGGAAAATTTAAGTAGGGGGGATTATGGGAAATTTAACAGAATTAATGAAATTCTTTGAAAAAAAGTTATTAGTTATTCCAGATAATTTACAACCCTATGCATTGGGACTTTTAGCTACATTAGTTACGATAGATCTAGGATTATTAGCTTTTCAATTAGGAGAGATAGATGTCATAAAAACATTATGTAAAAAAACTTTTAAATACGGCATGATCACATACTTTATAACTGATTATTCTAGTTTAGTAAATGTTCTTATTGATTCATTTATTAAAATAGGAGAGGTTGCTTTAGGTGGGAAAGCAGGTATTGAATTCTTTAGAAGTCCTTCTAAAATAATTGATATAGGAGTGAATCTAACAGCTGATATATTAAGTAAAGTTAAAGATATGGGAATAACAAATATAGGAGATATAGTAGTTAGTTATTTTTATATAGCTATTATTTTAATTATTGTATTTTTTATGGCTCTTTCAATATTCATAGCATGGATGGAGTTTTTTGCAATAGTGGGGATAGGAGTTATCTTTTTACCATTTGCAGTGCTGAACAAAACGGCATTTTTAGCAGAAAAGGTTTTTTCTTTAGTTTTGAATTTATCAATAAAGTTAATGGTTTTATCGCTAATTTTAAATCTATCAGTTGATTTCTTAACCTCTTTTACTACAAAGGCAGCAATACTGAATGCCCATCAAGATAGTATTTATAAAGTTTCATCTTTAGGAACATTGATGTTTTTAATGCTTAAATGTCCTAGTCTTGTTGCTAGTATATTATCTGGCTCTCCTAATCTGAGTGGAAATGATGTTGCTACATTAGGGGGATCGACAGGAAGGTCAATCATTAATAATACTAGAGGTGGAATACAGAAAGCTGGGAATTTAAAAGAAGGGTTAAAAGGAAATGCATCTTCTAGAACATCCATGTCTAATTTAGCGGGAAGAGGAGCTAACATTATTGGAAAAGGTGGAATGGGATTAGGAAAAGCAGGTGCTAGTTTAGGTAAGAAGTTTACAGGAAAAAAATAAAAGCTATAGCATAAATCAAAACAAAAATAAAGCATCTTAGTGAAGGCTATATCTATGTTTAATTTAGTAAAATATATAGTTAATAGGAATAAACAATGAAGGAGGAATACAAATGAAAAAACTATTGTTAGTATTAGGGTTAGTAGGGGTATTAATAGGGTGTGGAATGAAAACATATTCTCCAAACGAAAAGAGAGAATTAATTTTAAAAAGTTACTCAGAGGATGAAGCAACAAGAGAAGCAGCAGCAGAGAAGTATTATAAAATACTTAGAGAATTGTCTCGATTATATGACAAAGGTAATGAAGATGCTTATGCTGAGTACAGAGAATGGGAATCAACACTCGAAGAAGTATCTAAAGAAGTTAGAATAAAAAGAAGAGCAATTTCAAGGGTGAATTTTAGGAGAAAATATAATGATATCAATGAAGAAGAATATAAAAAAGAATTAATAGAAGCAACAAAGGATCCGGGAGCTTATTTAGAGAGAATAGACAGAGAAAAACCAGCTTTCCCACATTTTAAATAGGAGGGGGTTAAAATTAAGAAGAAGTTTATTATTATATTCATCTTAGGAGTGATTTTGTTATCTAGATTTTTTACATATAATATTAGTGATTCTATCCCAAAAGGTTTTTATTTTCTTTCACCAAAGGCTCAAAATATAGAAAAAGAAGATATTGTAGTTATACCTATTGATAGGTTAGATAAAGAGATACAAAATATAATATTTGAGAGAGGTTATTTACCTAGATTTACAAAATATCTTATTAAAGAGGTTAAAGGAACATATAATGACGATGTTTACCTAAAAGCAGATGAACTTCATATATCAGGGGAACAATTTAAAGTACAAACATACGACACATTAAAAAGACCTCTTCCGGTATTAAACAATGATGATTTTACTCTAAAAGAAGATGAATTCCTAACTTTAGGAGTCAAAGAAAACTCTTTTGATTCTAGATATTTTGGGAAAATTAAAAAGGATCAAATTAAATATATGGCTAAAAAAGTAAATAACAAATATTTTAAAATTAAGACTAATAAAGATAGTCGTTGATTAGGGTATCACTCTAAAATGAATTTTAAAATTATATTAGGTTAGTGAGCAAGAGCTCAAGGTCTGTTAGAAAAAGTAATCTTTGATTATTTTCTTTAACAGGCCTTTTATTTTATCAATAATTTAAGGGAGGTAATATGAAAAAAAAGATAGCAATTATAGCACTAATAGCTATATCAAACTTAGCTAATGCACAATTAAATGAAAATCAAAATGAATTCATTAAAGTAAATAAAAACAACTTATTAAATGATGAGAAAAGATTTCAAGAAAATAAGATATTAGTATTTGGAAATTTCAATTACTACAATAAGAATAGTAGACATTCTAAGAGTTATAAAAAGAAAGGAACTGTAAACCCACCATTAAGGCCAATAGGTGAATACAAGCCGTTAACCCCAGAAGTAGATCCATTAAGGCCAATAGGCGAGTATAAACCATTAACTCCAGAAGTAGATCCATTAAGACCAATAGATAAATATGAACCTATAACACCAACAGTTCCTCCAATATATAAACCAGAGATAATAATTTGGGAAGATGGAAAAGATATTACAGGAACTTCATATACACTAACGCATGATGTTACAACTAATACGAATGATGGTTTGAAAACAATAGGCGGTGAAATTATAAACGAAGCAACTATAACAGTTGCAGGAGAGTGGAAATATGGAATGAAGGTAGAAAATGGAGGGAATGGAATAAATAACGGGATTATTAATGCTTCTAAAGGTGTAAGAGCTATAGATGGTGGGAAAATAATTAATAACGGATTAATCTCTTTAACAGAACCTAATATTTCTAAAGTAGGTATGCAAGCTGATACTTCTGGAGTAGTTGTAAATGAAGAAACAGGAGTTATAGAAATAGAGAGTAACGGCGGAATTTGGGATTCTGGGATGAAAACAGTGGATGGTATAGCGAAAAACAAAGGGGAAATAATTTTAAGTGGCGGCGGCAGTATAAAAGATGGAATGTTTGCAATAGGTAACGGAACGATAATCAATGAAGAAACAGGAATAATAGAAATAAATAGTGATGATGGTGATAGTTATGGGATGAATGCAGATGACGATAGTACAGCAGTAAATGAAGGGAAAATAACTTTAAATGGTCATGGGATAGGAATGACTGCAGGCGATAGAGGAGTAGTAACAAATAAGGGAAGAATAATTTTAAATGGTGATGGAAATACAACATTTGGAATGTATGCAACTGGTAATGGAACAATAATTAATGAAGAGAAAGGGATAATAGAAGTGTTAAATAGTGGTGATGATGGAAGTTACGGATTGATTGCCCATGACGATAGTACAGCTATAAATAAAGGAACAATTAATATAAATAGTAAAAATGGAATTTATGATTCTGGAATGTATGTAGACGGTACAGGAATAGCAACGAATGAAGGAACAATTAATATGAATGGTGGAAGCTATGGAATGAATGCGAAAGATAGTGGAACGATAATCAATGAAGAAAAAGGAATAATAGAAATAAAAGATGGAATTTGGACCTATGGAATGAGTGTAGAAAATGGAATAGCAATAAATAAAGGGAAAATAGTTTTCAATGATGGTTATACAGGAAAAGTAGGAATGATTGCAATAGATAGTGGAACGGTAACTAATGAAAATATCATAGAGATTAATGCTATGAATGGTGTAGGAATGAGAGCAAATAATACATCAACAGCAATAAATAAAGGAACTATTAATATAAATGGTGATAATGGTATCGGTATTGAAATTAATAGTGGAGCAACAGGAATAAATGATGACCTTGGAGTAATTAATCTTAATGCTAATGATGGGATAGGGATTAAAGTAGATGGAGTAGGTAGTTCATATGTTAATAATGGTGATATAAATATTGCTTCTGGAACTACAGGAAATCAAAAGATTGTTTTATCTGGTGGTGCTACTTTTTCAAACTCAGGATCTATAGTTACGGAAGGAGAATTTAATACAGATAAAATGGGAAATGGTCAGTTCATTATGTCTGATGGAGGGAGCCTGGAAGCAGAAACAATAAAAGGTGATATCTATGCTAGTGGAGCTTTAGCAATGGGCGGATATGATGATATTTATAGTACATATAAGATGTTGAAGACAACAAACTTAGAAGGAGAGATAATCTCTAATTCAGCGATGTTTAATGCTGATTTTACGGAAAATGCAGATGAAAATGGGTTTTATGATGTTGTCTTAGATAGGAAAGATTTTAATGCCATTGTTAGCAATGAAGAGTTAGGAAAAATATTAGAAGATAACTATGAAGAAAATGGAGATAAATTCAAAGAGAACTACTATGATGCCCTAAAACTAGTGACAACAGAAAAAGGCTTGAATAAAGCTGCTGAAGATAGTTATGGAATGTCTTACTATCCAACATTAGCTAAGCAGACTTTCGAAATAATAAACGATAGTAATCAAGTAATAGTTAATAATGTTATAGATAACGTGAAGTATAGAGAAGTAGATGAAACTATAGCAATAGCAGGGGTTAATGTAACAAGATTAGAAAATGATTCATATAATGATATCTCAGGATATGATACTGATTTATACAGTGTTTATTTAGGAGCAGAAAAACAATTGAGTAAAAATACTCGTATTGGTGGAATTATTACTATTGGAAAAAGTGATACAGAATCTAAAGAGAACGAGGGTGGGCCTAGAGAAGATTATTATTATCAAGGGAATTTATACCTTACATATGAAAATGATGAAAGGTTAAAGTTTACATCCATGGTTTTTGGAGGAATTACAGATACGGCATTAGAGAGAACTTTGGCATTTGGGAGCTTAAATGAAACTATGACAGATGATATTAATAACTATTATTTAGGAATAAACAATGAAGTAAGTAAAAAATATTATTTTAACGGGAACTATATAAAGCCTAAATTTGAGATTAATTTTACATATATGATGCAAGATGATATTTCAGAATCAGGAGATCAAGGTTTAGAAATTGATGGTGTAAATTCCATATCTCTAGAAACAGGGATAGGTTTAGCACTAGGAAGAGATTTCTATTTAGAAAACAGAAGTAAAATCAATCTTGAGGGAAGTGTAACAGGATATGCAGAGTTAGGAGACCCATATAAAGATTTAGATTCAACATTTAATACTTTAAGCACAGATAAAGTTAAGATAGATGGATATAACAATGATGATTTTTATGGGGAGATCTTAATGGGAGGAAGCTACGAAACAGAAGACTTATTAACTATATATACAAAAGTAGGATATAGGATAGGGAATGACTTTGAAGGTTTTGTAGGAAATATTGGATTAAATTACTTGTTTTAATTAAAAACCCCACTTCTAGGAGAAGCGGGGGACAGATAAAAAACAGAGTGACAAAACTCTTTATCTAGGTTCCTAAAAATATTTACTTTAGGAATAAATGAAAGAGAAGGAACCTAAGTTAATCTTATATCAAATTTCAGCCATAGTCAAAAAATTTATAAGGATGAACTATCTATTTTAAATTTAGGGGATATAAGTGTTCGCGTATGTGGTTACTTAGATCACCAACCCAACCGATAGGGCGGAAGATAAAGGCTTAAAAAAATGGGGATTATATTCTTAATGTATATAAAATTCTATGGAATTTTAAGATGAATGAAAGAATAAAAATTGCTAAATTTATTATACGAGAGAATGGAAGTTGATCGAAGAGGTGAAGGAATGAAACTTTATAATCTAACAAGAGAACAATTTATAGATCATTTAAAATATACTATAGAAAAAACCGATTATATAATTTGTAATAATGCTTATCAGCATAAGGTTTCTAAAAAGGGCGAAACTGTAAATGTACTTGCTATAAACTTTGGATTTGATACCAATAGAATTTTTATTGAAGAATATATAGGAATAAATAAAAATAATATCTATGCAAGAGAAAACTATAAAAAAACTACATCAGATTTTATTTGTTGGGAAAATATTAATAATATTGAGTTAATCGTTGATGACGATGGTTTACCATTAAAGATTAAGTATATAACCCATGATAATATAACAATTATAAAAATAAAACTCAATGAATTAGGGTTATTAGAGAGTTTTCAAGAAATAAAACAAGGATTAAAAACTATAAATGAAACAAGGAAGGGTTAATAAAATTACACTATAAATTTGGACTTTGACAATTTAATAAGGCTTAAAAAAATTAAAAGGGGGTAAAGATGAAAAAATATGAATTTACAGGAAATGTATCTTTTAGTAATTACAAAGATACTTCTGTAAGATTAAAAGAAATAATAGCATTAAAAGATTTTGGGAATATAAAAAAAGGTACAGTTGGAGGGGAAATTTCAAGTGAAGATGATCTCTCACATGATGATAATTCATGGGTCCCTTATTCTTCAAGCTTATATAAAAGTAAAATATCAGAAAATATAAATCTTGAATGTAGCGAAATTTTTGAAAGTGAAATCAAAGGGAATGGAAAGATAGATAATTCTAGAATAGAGGCTTCTTTTTTAGAATTAAGAGGTAAAAGTAAAATTATCGATTCAGAATGCATATTTAATCTAAGAGCTAAAGGAATTATTAGAATAAGAGACAGTGCTATTTTTTATCAAATTATAGAAGGTAAAATATCTATTAATGAATCGTTAATTTTAAATGAAAAACCTATATTAACCGCATCACTAAAAGGAAATATAAAAATTTCTAACAGCGATATTATTCATACAATTTTATTAGGTAAATTTAAAATATTTGGAGGATATATTCGAAATAGTAAAATTAAAGGGAAATTTCTTAAGAATAAATTTTGGGTTTTAGATAAAGCAAAAATAAACTCTCCAAAATATTTAAAGAGTTATAAATCAAAAGATCAGGTTATTGTTAAGTTTAAAGAGGGGGAAAAGTGGAAAGAATACAAAGGAAATCCAATTTACTACGACAGAGAAATTATTATGTCTAATAAGTTATTTTTGTGTTAAAATACCTCTAAAAGATGGAGGTATTTTATGGGAATGATAGGTTTTTACAGTAAAAAAGATAATAGAGAATACGATCTTAAATTTTTTATTGAAAATTATAGGAACTATAAAAATGATGCTTATTGTATGGGGTGTAGGAAGCCTAGAGTAATAGGGGTTTTTAATGTGATTAATAGAATACCCCATATTCGTAAAGAACCTCGTATTTTACATCGACAGGGTTGTCCTTTAAAAAATAAACGAATTTCTATTAAATTTTTTCAGGAGATTAAAAAATCTCCTGAAAATACAGAAAGAATAAAACAGCTTTTAGTAGGAGTTTTTAATGATAATTTTCTTCCTAATAGAGAAAATGATGAGTTCGATATTATAAATGATAATACAATATTTGAAGTATTTTCTCTTCAAAATAAAACTGAGCATCAAGTGAGGTATTATTTACCGAGAAAAAAAATAAGTATGAATAAAAAATATATAGACGATGAATTGAGAATTTTTTATGGTGAAATAACGATTAACTCATATACTAAATATGATAAAGATCAAAAAGTTGTTTTGAGAACAAATCGTGATTCAAATATTCCAAATATTTTAATACCTTTAAATTTATTTTTTAAATTGAAGGTAAAAGAAAGTTATAATATTGTTTTTATTGGTTCGAATGTTCATTTTAACCATGGTGTTTATTTAGAAATAAAAGATATTAATTTTTGTAAAATTGAAAAAATATAAAATACATACTAAAAGCCTATGAATTATCATAGGCTTTTTTTATTATAAAAAAGGAGAGTATAAAATGAAGTTAATAATATGTGAAAAACCAAGTTTGGCTCTAAACATAGCTAAAGCATTAGGAAAATTTGATAAAAAAGATGGATATTTTATTGTGAATGATTATATTGTTACTTTTGCCTTTGGCCATTTATTTGAATTGAAAAATGTTACAGACTATCTAGGAGAAAAAATAAAATGGTCAGACATTAAATTGCCATTTATACCAAAAGAATTTGAATTCCGAATAAAAAATGATGAAGGGGTAAAGAAACAATTCAAAGTAATTAAAGATATTATTGAAAAAAATCAAATAGAAAAAATAATAAATTGTGGAGACGCAGATCGTGAGGGACAGATAATCATAGACACGATAATCGAGCAATTGGAGTATGACGGTCACGTAGGGAGAATGTGGTTGCCGGAACAAACAAAAGAAACTATAATGTTGAAATTACAAAATACAAAAGATAATAAAAAATATCTTTCGTTAGCTAATGAAGGCTATGCCAGAACTTATATGGATTGGCTTTTAGGAATTAACTTTACAATTTATTGTACAGTAAAAAAAGGGACATTATTAAAGGTTGGAAGAGTGATGACTCCAATTATAAAGTATATTCATGAAAGGGATTTAAAAATAAAAAAATTTAAATCTGAAAAATATATTCAATTAGTTTCTGAAGAAGATATAAAGTTAAATCTTAAACAAAAATTTTCTCCTGAAGAAAAAAATTATATTGAAGAGGTAAAGGATAAATTAAATAAGTCGGAAGCTATAGTTGTAAAAGTGAAAAAAGAAAATATAAAAAGAGTTCCTAAAAAATTATTTTCATTATCAAAACTGCAATCAGAACTTTCAAAATCTCATAAGATTAGTTTTGAAAATTCATTAAAGACTATTCAGAGTCTTTACGAGAAACAACTTATTACTTATCCAAGAACTAATACAGAGTATCTTGCTGAAAATGAGATTGAAAAAATTGAAGAGATAATTAAAAATTATTCAGAAATTAATTTAAAAGTAGAAAAGAAAAAATCAATATTTGATGATTCTAAGATTGAAAGTCATAGTGCGATTATAGTAACAAATAAAAAAATAGATGATGTAAATCTTAATAAAGTTGAAAGTATTGTATATGACACTATACTAAATAGATTTATTTCTAATTTTTTAAATGAAGAAACTGTTATATCTAAAACAACTTTAGAAATTAAAATTGCAGATGAAATTTTTAATTTAAAAGGAGAAGTAATAGACCAGGAAGGTTTTTTGAAATATGAACCTGAAAAAATAACAGACAACCTTCCAAAGTTAAAAGAAGGAGATAGAATTAAAATTAATTTTAAAGAAGTTGAAAAAGAGACTATTCCGCCAAAGAAAATTAATGAGAGTAGTTTAGCTGCCTTTTTAAAGAATCCGTTTAAAACAGAAAAAACAACAGAGGATGAAGAGTATAGAGCAATTCTTGAAGGTGTTGAAATAGGTACTGAAGCTACAAGGACAGGTGTAATCACCAAATGTTTAAAAGAGGGATATATAAGTAGGCAAGGTCAAAATTTTTCTATAGAACCGAAAGGTGAGATTCTAATAGAGACCTTAAAGATATTAGAGGTAGATCTATTTAAAGAAAGAAATATTGAATTTTCAAAAAAATTGAAACGAATCAATAAAGGAGAATTATCTTTAAAAACCCTAATTGATGAAATTTCTAAAGAATTAATAGAAACTTTATCAAAAGTTATTGAGGTTGATAAAGTCGAAGCTAATGCTGAAAAAGAGATTATAGGAAAATGTCCAAAGTGTGGAAAGAATATTTATCAAGGAAAGACGAAAACAGATAAATTAAATTACTATTGTGAAGGATATAAAGACGGTTGTAAGTTTACTTTATGGGAAGAAGCAAAGCATTATAAGAATTCAATAAAAATTACTAAAGCAAAAGCAAAATTATTGTTAAAGAAAAATGGAACAGCTAAATTTATGGTAGGAAAAAGTGTAAAGAAATTAAAAATAAAACTTAATGGTGATTGGGTTAATTTTGAAGAAAAATTATAGATTTTTATGAATTTTCATTTCGGAAGTTACGAAATTGAAAAAAGATCATAGAGGGGGGGATTAAAGAGTTGTCAAAGATAAAGAAAAGGGATGGTGAAATAAAGATAATTTAAAATTAGTATAGGAGGTAGAGATGAAGGATTTCTATAGAAAAGAAGATTTAATGAAGATTTTAGATATATCGGAAAATACAGCGTATAAGATAATAAGAGAGTTAAATGCAGAGCTAAAAGAGCAGGGGTATAAAACTATTTGTGGCAGGTTGCATAGAAAATACTTTGATAAACGTTATAGGAATAATTAGTTTATGAGTGTATATAAAGATAAGATAAGGAATAGCTGGTATGTAGAAATAAGGTATAAAACCTATAATAATGAACATAAAAAAAAGAAAAAAAGAGGCTTTAAAACAAAAAAGGAAGCCAAGGAGTGGGAAATTAAATTTATTTCTCAAGAAAAAGAGACAAGCTCAATGTTAGGTTTTAAACAATTAGCAGAAATTTATTTAGAAGATATAGAGGTAAGGGTAAAAGCTAGTACATTTGCAAGAAAAAAAAGAGTATTTAACGGGAAGCTTATACCGTATTTCAAAGATAAATTAATCCAGGATATAACACCTGCAGCTATAAAAAAATGGCAAAACCACGAATTAAAAAATGAATATACAAAAAGTTATTTTAAAACCTTACAAAAAGAATTGAGTGCAATATTTAATTATGCGGTTAAATTTTATGGAGTCAAAGAAAATCCTGTTAGAGTAACCGGAGGAGTCCAGGAGTCACCTTTATTAAAAGATAAAAAAGCAACCAATATAATAACTCCTGAAATATACAAAAGGTTTATAAGGGAGATTAAAACATTTGATAATAGTGAAATTTCACTTATATTTTCTCTACTGTATTACACTGGTTGTCGGATAGGTGAAGTATTGGCTCTAAATAGAAAAGATATAAATTTTAATGATGGAAGTATAAAGATAAATAAGACATATTCAAAAATTGATAAAAAAGGGTATATTACAAAACCAAAAACTAAATCATCAGTTAGAGTTATAAAAGTTCCAGATTTTTTGATGGATGATTTAAAGGTATATATAGATACTCTGTATGACAAGGAAATAAAAAGAATTTTTCAAGTTAGTAGAACCAATTTACATAGACGTAAAAATTTGACAATAAAAAAATTGAAACTAAAACAATTCAGCCTACATGATTTTAGGCATAGCCACGCTTCAATACTTTTTCAAAGCGGAGTAAACATTGTTAAAATTTCAAAAAGATTAGGTCATGAAAGTATAAAGATGACCTTAGATACATATTCACATTTAGTAGATACTGATGAAGATAAGGTGTTAGAAGTTTTAAATAAATTAAACAATATTTAAACTTTTGTCCCCAAATTGTCTCCACAGATTTATAAGCTCAATAAACGCAATTGTTAAAATCAAAAATGGCGCACCTAATAGGAATCGAACCCATAACCCTCTGATCCGAAGTCAGATGCTCTATCCAATTGAGCTATAGATGCAAACCAAGTAGGGTTAGTTTACCTTAATTACAGTGTTATGTCAACCAGAATTATTAATGAGGTTTAAGATTGGAGGGGAAATATGAAAAAACTATATATAATATTAATTATAATAGCATCTCTCTATGGTTGTAGTGCTAAAGAGGTAGTTCTTCCTGTAGAGATAAAATTAACAGTAATAGAAAATACAGAGACGGAGGAGAGTATACCTGTAGAATTAAAAACATTACCACTATATCAAAAAAAAATTGAATATACTGGAGAGTTACCACCAGTAGATTATTTGTTCACTAACTCCAAAGTTAATATAAGGAGTGAGGCATCGATAAATGGAAGGATCTTAGGTAGGACAAAGGTCAAAGAAAAAATAGAGGTTTTAGGAAGGGTAAACGGAGACAGGATTAGAAATAATAGGTTATGGTATAAGGTAAGATATAAAAATTATAGTGGATATCTCCATTCTTCTGTAATTGTGAAAAGAGAGTTTAGGTTCGAAGAGATGGCAAAAAGAGCAAGAAATTTAGATCTTTTTATTGCAGAAGCCGAGGTAAATAACTGGAGTACTGAAAGAATCATCCAGTACGCTCCGGGTTCTAGTGAGGAAGAGGGAACTCCTGTAGATGAGTACGGAAATAGGGGAGAGCAGAGTATTATAGGTATCTATACAAATCCAAGTGGGAAAAATTCTTTGAGACATCTTTCAGATGGAAGAATTATTGCTATAAAGGGGAAAGTTCAAGGAAAAGATCTTATAAGAATTCCAGATTCAATGAGAAAATATAGAATAGAGAGCGGGAACACTCGAAAGATTAATTTAGATAAAGGTATAAATAGAATTATAGTGATTGATTTGAAGAATCAAAATCAAGGTATCTTTTTAAAAGAAGATGACGTGTGGCAGCTAATCTCATATTCGTTGATTACAAGCGGTATAAATAATAATCGTGATTCGTATGAAACTCCAAAAGGTTATTTTTTAGTCGGAAACACAGTGAGACAAGTTATTTTTCCCTATGAAGAAAAAGTAAAAAAAGAAGATCTTGGTGAGGGAGTTGTTGAAAATATAACAGAAGAAGGGTTAAATGAAGATGATTATGAAGTAGTAAAAAAATATTCTAGAGCTAACTACGGAATAAGGTTTAGTGGAGGTGGTTATATTCATGGGATCCCGTTAAAGGATGATATAGTGGAGGAACTTGGGAATGAAAAAGCTGTAAAAGAAAGAAAAGAAAGAGCAATAATCACGTTGGGAACATATAAAAGGTCCCATAAATGCGTTAGGAGTCCAGAGGAACACGAAAGTTTTTTATACCATGACTTTGTAGGTTATGATCCAAAATATGAGGGGAAGTGGTGGAGAATTCCGAGGCAGAATGTAGCAGTTATTGTATTTTAAAGATAAAAATTCTAATTTAAAAATAATGTCAGTAGAATATCATTGATTATTAAGATATGGAGGGGATAGGATGAAAAATTATGATATTGATAAGATAAGAAATATTATATTTTTAGGACATGGGGGAAGCGGTAAAACCACTATTACTGAAGCTCTTTTAAATGTAGCTGGAGTGACCAATAGAATGGGAAATATTGAGGAAGGAAATACGATTTCAGATTTTGAAAAGGAGGAGATCCACAGAGGTTTTTCTATAAATACGTCTGTTATACCTATAGAATATTGTGGAAACAAATATAATATCTTAGACACACCTGGCCACTTTGATTTTAAAGGGGAAGTCAGTGCTGCACTCAGAGTAGCTGGAGGAGCAGTTCTTGTGGTAGATGCCACTTCTGGAATTGAGGTAGGAACAGAAAAAGCTAATAAAGTATTGGAAGAGAAAAAAATTCCAAGGGTAATCTTCATAAATAAGATGGATAAAGGATTCATTCAATACACTAAAATATTGGAGGAGCTAAAGGATACTTTTGGAAAAAAAATAGCGCCATTTTGTGTACCTATAGGTGAGAAGGAGAGCTTTGAAGGATTTGTAAATGTAGTAGATCTAAAGGGAAGAAAATTTGATGGAAAAGCCTGTGTAGATTCAGAAATTCCTGAAGGGATGCAGATTTCTTCCATAAGGGAGATGTTAGTAGAAGCTGTAGCAGAATCTAATGAAGAGCTAATGGAGAAATTCTTTAATGGGGAGGAGTTTACAGAAGAAGAGATTCACACTGGTCTTCATGCAGGTATTGTAAATGGAGACATAATACCGGTATTAGTAGGATCAGCTGTTAATTCTATAGGTATTCATACTCTATTTGATACATTTTTAAATTACATGCCTACTCCAAACGAGATGCAAGATGGAGAGAGAGTAGGGGAAGATCCTAAAACGTCTGAACTTAAAATTAAAAAGGTAGCTGTTGATGATACATTTTCTGCTATTGTATTTAAGACAATAGTAGATCCATTTGTAGGGAGGATATCGTTATTTAAGGTAAATTCTGGAGTATTAAAAACAGATATGGAAATATTTAATACAAATAAGAATAAGAAAGAAAAAATATCTAATTTGTTTTTTCTCAGGGGAATAAATCAAATAAATATTGATGAAATAAGAGCTGGAGATATTGGTGGGACTACCAAGCTGCAGCACACTCAAACAGGGGATACACTCTGTGATCTAAAGGATCCTATCCTCTATCCTGCTATTGATTTTCCTGAACCATGTCTCTATCTGGCTGTAGAACCGATCAATAAAAGTGATGATGAGAAGATAAGTACCCTCCTACAAAAACTGACTGATGAGGATCCGACTTTTAAAGTCGAAAGAAATTATGAAACTAAACAGTTGTTGATAGGAGGACAGGGGGAGAAACATCTCCAAGTTATAACTCATAAACTACAAAATAAATTTGGAGTAAACAGTGCCACGTCTGAACCTAAGATAAGTTACAGGGAGACTATTAAGGGTATGATAGAGGTTCAGGGGAAACATAAAAAACAAACTGGTGGATCGGGTCAATATGGAGATGTACATATAAGATTTGAACCGAGTAATGAAAAATTTGAATTTGTAGATAAGGTAAAAGGTGGGACGGTTCCAAAACAGTATATACCAGCAGTAGAAAAAGGTATCGTCGAAGCAAGTCAAAAGGGAATTTTGGCAGGGTACCCATTGATTAACTTTAAAGCTACTCTTTTAGATGGTTCTTACCATTCTGTAGATTCAAATGAACTTTCTTTTAAAATGGCAGCGATGCTTGCTTACAGGCTGGGGATGCCTAAAGCTAAACCTGTAATTTTAGAACCAATAATGCAGGTAGAAGTCTTAGTACCCAATGATTATTTAGGAGATGTAATAGGTGACTTAAACAAAAGAAGAGGTAAAATACTTGGAATAATACCCCTTGGAGATCAACAGAGGATAAGTGTAGAGGCTCCTCAGAGAGAGATGCTAAAGTATACTACCGATCTGAGAGCTCTTACTCAGGCTAAGGGAGAATTTACTCTGGAATTTAAAAACTTTGAGGAACTACCAGAAAAGATCAGTGAAAAAATAATTTTACAAAATAAAGCATAAAACATAGACAAAAAAATAAAAACCTGTGAAACTGGCACTAAAAAGTGTTTTCACAGGTTTTTTTATACTCTAAAAATAAAAAGCAGGTTTAATTTAAAAGATTAAAAATCATTGTTTGATTCTAGGTGAATATATTCAAAAATTTTATCTATTAATTTCCTTCCTTTTAGAATGAATAAAAATCCAGCGAATAACCCTAATAGGTCTATAAAAATATCAAAAAAATTAGAATCTCTCCCTAAATTAAAACTTTGTAAATACTCATCTAAAAATGGAATAAAAATAGACAAAATAAGGAGTTTTTTGTCAAGTTTCGTGCCTATGACTCCCAAACAGAAATATAGTGTAAAATGTGCTATTTTTCTTATAAAATTATGAAAGAAAAAATAATTTTCAGTTTGATAAATAATGTCATGTTTTGTTATTATTCCTATCCATATGAGTATATTATCTGAAATAGTTGAAGAATCAGATTTTGATTGAGATGAGAATAAAAAAATTATAATAATAAATGAAATAAATAGTAATTTTGTGATTTTTTTCATAGTTTTCTCCTTTTAATAACTTTTAGTATATAGACACTGTATAATATTTTCGAAAAAAGCTATAAAATCCTTTTATATTGATCTTTATAAAAGGATTTTACACCTAACTAAGGTAAATAATGGAAAGAAAGATTTTAAAAGATATTTTATATGGCAGGTGACAATATGGAGATAGATTTTGTATTAATAGGTTTAAATAGTGAAAAAACAATTGAAAGTTGTGTTAAGAGTATTAAAGAAGTAAGTGAATTTTTAAACAGATATACCCTTAAATATGTAGACGGAGGATCTACAGATAATACATTAACCTTGGTAAATAAAATTGATAATTTAAAAATATTGCATTCTATGGGAGATCCGACACCGGGGAAACAGCGAAATATAGGTTTTAAAGATGGATCATTGGAATATGTTATGTTTTTAGATTCAGATACACTTTTAATGGAGGGTTTTTTAGAAAGAGCATTGGATAGTATAAAAAAATCAGAAATAGCTGCAGTTTGCGGTAGGAGGGATGAGATATATCCAAATAAGACAAAGTATAACTATATCTCTAACATTGACTGGAACCCTTCCTTTGGGGAAGTAGAAGCTTTTGGAGGAGATGTATTGATGAAAAGATCAGTGCTATCTAAACTAGGGGGATATGATGAAGTCTTGGTAGGAGGAGAAGATCCAGAATTCTCTCGACGAATTTTAAAAGATAGATATAAAATAATTCGATTAGATATACCCATGACAAAACACGACATAGATATGCATACTCTTAAACAGTATTTTAAAAGAGGATATCGTACTGGATATGGATATGCTGCAGTGAATAAAATACATCCAGAATTTTGGGGTCATGAAATTAAAAGAATTTTAATCAGGGGAGGACTTAGTTTTATGTTTTTGTCCCTCATACCCTATAACTCTATTTTTTTGGTGTTTTTATTATTAATCTTATTTCGGCCTAGATTATCACTAGTTAAATACTTTGAGGAAAATCTAAACTTAGATAAAGAGAGTGCAACGTTATATTCACTTCATGCATCGGTTATTGTAATCCCAGAATTTCTAGGACTTGTAAGGTTTTATTTAGGACAAGTCTTAAGTAGACCACTAAAAAACAAAAGGAAGTGAAAAAATGAAAATTATTATTTTATTTATTATGTTTAACCTTTTGATAGGTTGTAATAATATAAAACCAAATCAAGAGCTGGTAAATTCAGGAGAAAATATGGATTTTAAAGTAGATGCAGCTAAAGGAAGTAAATTTACTACTCCAGAGGCGGTAGAAATCCTGTCCAATGATATCTCCGATAATTACTTACTAGGACCAGGAGATGTTTTAATCCTCAATGTTTGGAATAGATCAGATGTCTCCAAAGAAGATATAATAGTAGGGCCTGATGGAATTATTAATATAATTAGGATAGGTATAATCCATGTAAATGGAAGAACTAGAGTAGACGTCCAAAATGAAATTTCTGAGAAATTAGCAAAATTTTATGTCGGACCAGAAGTAACTCTAGAGATAAAAGAATATACCAATAATCGTGCTTTTGTTCTAGGGCGGGTAAGTAAACCAGGTATAGTTAAGTTCCCAGGACAGGGGACGCTCTTAGAGGCACTTTCATTAGCAGGAGGGCTCCCTATCTTAGATGATGCTAAAGCACCATTGACACAATGTGCCATATTGAGGGGAAAAGATAAAATTATATGGATAGATTTAAAAGATCTTTTAAATAACGGGAATATGCTTTTAAATGCAAGGATTAAAAATAATGATGTTATCTTTATTCCTGAGAGTGGTGAGAGTGAATATGTATATGTCATGGGAGAAGCCAAGAAAACAGGGGTAGTAAAATTAACAAGTCAATTGACAGTTTTGGATGCTCTTATGCAGGTTGGAGGAGTAAGTAAGGATGCAAATACTAAAAAGATCTACTTAATTCGATTAGGAGTCGAGGGTCAGAGCCAGGCTAGAGAAGTTAATTTAAAAAACATGTTAGAGACGGGAGATATCAGACAAAATTATGTGTTAAACAGCAAAGATGTAATCTTTGTAAGTGAAAAAGGGATATCTAGCTGGAACTATATCATGAATAATATTATGCCGACACTTGAAGTTTTAGATCTTGGAAACAGTGTACTAAATGGAACTATTAGTTTAGATGATGTAAAAGTTAAATAATCTATCTTTATGGAGAAGCAATAAAACTAAATTTTTTATAATAAGGGGGAATAGATGAATAAAGTACTGAAGAATTCCATCATGGGAATGGGAACAAATATGATTTATTTAATAACTCGATTACTTATAACCCCTATTATACTAAGCTTTATAAGTTTAGAAGAATTTGGTCTATGGTCTATATGTTTTGTAATCATAAGTTATATTGGTTTAACAGGAAGTGGGATAGGAAATGCTTATATTACGTATACAGCTAAATTTTATGCAAATGGAAATAAGGAGAAAATTAATCAATTAATCAGTAGTGGGACTGTATTTTTAAGTGTGACCTCTATTGTCTTATATTCACTGGTTTATTTTTATATTGATCTAATTCTCTCATTTTTTAAAATAGAGAACTTAGAATTTTACAACACAGCTAAGGTCTTAATCTTAGGATCTGTTATTGCTTTTTTGATAGAACTTACTTTTGAGGGATTTGAGAATTTTTTTGAGGGAATTCAAGAGTTTGTTACAACAAGAACAATTTGGATTGCAACAAATTTTTTAGAGATTTTTTTGAGTATTATATTTTTGTTTAATGGGTTTGGAGTTAAAAGTCTTTTGTATGCTTATCTTATAAAAGCCATAGTCAAGGTAAGTTTGCACTATATCTATATGCATAAATACATCAAGCCAAAATTTATATTTAATTTTAATATACTTAAAGAAATTTTTAAATTTGCCAGCAAGATACAAATTTTAAGTATTATTGGGATTTTTATGACTACATTTAATCAATTGGTAGTGGCTAATATTTTAGGACTAAAACAGACAGGGTTATTTGAGTTAGGACGTAAATTGCCTCAAAAGGGAGCATCTATAGCTGGAGGCGCCTTTATATCTTTTATGCCTGCTGCAGCTGAAATTTTAAAAAATAACACCACTAAAAATGAAAATCATAATAATACCGATGAAAGAAGGACTAAAATTTATATAAAATTAGTGGGGTTAGGGATATATATAGGAGCTTTAACAGTCTTCTTTCATCTAATTTATACAGAAGCATATAAATTCAAGAACATAAGAATTAGTGGCTATTCATTTATTTTATTATCTGGAGTCAGCTTATTTTTTATGGCTTCAGGATTTGTTGGATTTAGAAATTATCTTTTGAAAGGTGATAGTGAACATATTGAAAATATAAAACTAAAAAAATTATATTTAAATGGGAATAGATATATATCACTTTTAACTTTTTACCTCTTTGTATTTTTAATTTTCTTTGCCCATGAAATATTATACGTTTGGATAGGAAGAAATGATTGGATGATTACAGCAACTATGATAATCTTTTCTTTTTCCATTATGACTAATTTAAATACTGGGGTAGGTAGTTCTATTATGAGAGGAGTGAATAAACCAGAATATGAGATAGAGTACGCAGTATTGAATTTTGTTTTAGCTATTTTTTGGATCATTTCTTTTACACTTTTATTTGGAATAGTAGGAGCAGCTATGGGGACAGCATTGAGTACTATAGTATCAAGCATTTATTTTATCTTAAGAATAAATAGGAATTTTAAAATAGAAATTACCGAATACTATGAAAAAACTTTGAAATACCCTCTTGTAATTTTCTTAATAGGGGGAGTATTATCTCTGTTATTATCTCTATTTAGAGTAGAAAATAGATGGATTGGTTTAGCTGTTTTAGGAAGTAAATTTTTAATTTATACTGTGGTGATTTATCTGACTCTTAAATATTACTTTAAATTAGAGGAAATAAGCCGATTAGAGAGAAAAATAAGGAAACTACTGGGAAAGGAGAAAATTTATGAAGGGGAAAAAAAATAAACCCATTGATATTATTACAACAATAACCAGATATATAAAAAGGGTCATTATAATTGGGACTGCTACTTTTTTAATCCTAAGCCCCTTAGCTTTTTTGATGAATAAATTAACTTATTTAACATCAGGAACCATAAAAATAGAACCTGTAGCTATGACAACATTATCTGGGTATGAAAATTCAATCACTAGTTATTACAAAGATTTTATCCAGACACAAATTTTTAAAATTCATAGTAAAGAAATTATTGAAAAAGCACTAAATTCCCTTCCAGAAGAAAAGAGAAAATTGTTTATAAAGGGCGAATTGCCATATAATAAAGAGTTGGAAATTATATGGAGGAGTATAGGGGTAAAAGCTGTGAGGGATTCACATCTTATTAATATAAATTTTACTTGGGAAACATCACAGGGGATGGATGAACTGGTCAATGCAATAATGAAATGTTACTTTACAAGCGTAGAAGAGGAGATTGGAAATAAGAATAATAAGAGGTTAAACTATCTAAAGACTGAACTTCAAAGGTTAGATAAGGAGATTAAAGTTGAATTTGACAAATTAAAGGATATAACCGATAAGACTAATACTTCTACATTTTCAGAGCAATTTAATCCGTATAATAGTCGGATAGCTTATTTAAATGAAGCTTATATAAGAGCATATGATGCCAAACTTCAAAGTGAAAATCGTTATTTAGAGGTTATGAATGAAATAGAAAATATAAAGGCTGTTCCTTTAACGGCTTTAATAGATGAGATGGTAGAAAAAGATCAATCTCTTTGGGATCTAGGATTTTGGACATATAAGACCTTGCAGGAGATGAGAGCTAGTCTAGATGGGATGACTTTACAAAATACAGATAGAAAATATGTAGAAGATAGAATGAAAAATATGTCTGAACATCTAGAACAACTTAGAGAAGATGTTAGGAAAAGAGCTACTAAAGTTATTACAAATAAAAGAGATTACACTTTAAAATTAAAAGAAATAGATTCTCTAAGTTTGCATCAATCTACAGCAAGGACAGAAAATCAGTTATGGGAAGATCTAACAGAGGAAAAACTTAAAGCTGCAGAAGTGTCTAAATTGATGCTTATAGGTGCAAGGATAGAAACAAATTTAAAAAATTTAAGAACAACATATGATCAAGTTACAGAAAGAATATATTACCTTACTGCAGAATCTATGGCGCCTAGTAGATTGAGCTTGGTAAAATCAGCAGACTATCCATTTGAACCATCAGGAGCTACAAAAAGTAAGTTATTAGCATTAATATTTATGGTATCTTATGGTTGGATTGGAGGGCTATGTATATTTATAGATCTTGTGGACAATAGGATAAGAAAAAGTAAGGATATTGAGAGTGCATTAGGGTTTAAATCTAATTGGCCGATTTCAGCTTTAGAGGATGGAGATTTTTTAAAAACAAGTCTAGTATATAAAAAAAGTCAGCCATATCAGGCTATGGAGTCCATAGCTGTACGGTTAAATAGAGATCATTTTTTGAATAAATCAAAAATAGTGACTTTTATTCCTACTGATTTGGGAATTGGAACTACGGAGATCATAGTAAATTTAGCAGATCTACTGTCTAAAACAATACCTAGGGTATTAGTAGTAGAGATAAAGTCTTCTGGCTGTTCCTTAGGAGAAAAATTAAAAATTACTGTAGAAGATGAAATCCCATACTACGAAAAAGAAAGAAATATTTATATCTATCCTAAGTTAGACGATGAAATAATGGAAACAACTAAAATATTAGAGATATTAAATAAGCATAGAGATGAGTTTGATTTAATTCTTATAGATAGTGAACCAATTTTAAGTTCTGGTATTACTGAATTTGCTGCTATCAATTCAGATATTGTTTATATTGTAACTCATGGAGACTACAGCCGATATAGAGACCTAAGAGCAGCAGTAGAGATAATAGAAAAACTAAAAATTGAAGCTCTTTCAGTAATTTTAAATTGGGGAAGTAAGGGTATTATAAAAAGACGAAGATAAGGGGGAATACATTGAATATATTTTATTTAACTCCTAAAATAAAAAAGATTGTAAGGTATGAAGATGATACTACTATATTAAAAAAATTAAAAAGAATATTTTTTAATGATAGAAAAGCTTCTGGAGGAATTCAGGTAATCTATGAACATGCTGATATTTTAAATGAAAATAATATTACAACTAAGGTAGTAAGTTTAGGAGGGAGATATAATAGTATCAATGCCGATTGGTTCGAGCATAAGACAACTATCTCATACTTAAAAGGAGAATTAAAAGGAATAGAAGAAGGGGATCTTATCATCTGTCCTGAGGTCATACCCCAAGAAATTTTACAGTTTAAAAAAGGAAAAAAACTTCTTTTTGTACAAAATTGG
Source organism: Psychrilyobacter atlanticus DSM 19335 (assembly GCF_000426625.1). NCBI lineage: Bacteria > Fusobacteriati > Fusobacteriota > Fusobacteriia > Fusobacteriales > Fusobacteriaceae > Psychrilyobacter > Psychrilyobacter atlanticus. The sequence continues at coordinate 587,655 of NZ_KE384548.1, forward strand.
GCTTTATATAGGGAGGGAAGTGCTGAAAAATATGGATTTGATGGGATAATAACTCTAGAAGGGTATTGTACTGAGTATATGAAGGAGCGGTCAAATCTGCCTATTTTTAGTGTCTTAAATGGGCTAGACTTAGATAAATTTAGTTATACAAAAGAATTGAAAACTCCTAATACAATGCTAATTTTATATAGAAAGAATCAAAAAGATATAGATGAGTTTATTGAGAAGTTTCCAGATGATTTAAAAGATACTTTTGAATTTGAGGTTATATATGAACACTTAGAAAAAGATGAGTTGATAAAAAGATATGAAAAAAATGATATCTACCTGTCTTTTGGTTACCCAGAGGGATTTGCATTACCTCCCTTGGAAGCTATGGGGTGTGGATGTGTAGTCATAGGTTTTACAGGCCGTGGGGGAGATATTCATATGATACACAATAAGACTGCTCTTACAAGCATGGATGGAGATGTAGAAAGCTTGTATACCCATCTTTATAGATTAAAAAATGAACCTAGACTCAAAGAAGAATTGAGATTTAATGGGACAGAGAAGATAAAAGAGTTCAGTAAACAAAATATGGAAAGCAGTGTACTGAAATTATTTAAGGAGGTAGAAGATGTACTATAACTATTTAATTCAACTACCTGTTATGATAAAGGAAGATAAAATCTATATGGGGAAACTACCTGCGATAGATATAAACCTTCATATAGATCTATTGCCTAAAGGTGTAAAATTAAGGTTGATAGCTCCTTTAGTTTTAGATTTAAACGAAGATTATATTTCATTAAACGAGAATATGGAGTTTATCCCCCTTGAATATGAAAATTCATTTAGAGAGGGCCTTAGAGTCTATCGAAAGAATAAAAAAATAATTAACAACGCTCTCTTAGAGGGAGGAGTGCTTCATACTGGAGGAGGAGGATATCCATATATGATCTCCTCTTGTTACACAGGAATTAGAGATTCTCAAAAATATGATATAAAGAAATTATTTATAATGGATTGTGATCTTGTAGGGAAATTAAAAGCAGATCAAGTAGATAGGAGTAAAAATATTTTAAAAAAAATATTTTGGACAGGGTTTATGCATTATTCTAAACACTTATATGAAAAGAGCATAGGAATCGGAGACACTGCCTTTATGTTAGGGGAAGGTGTTTACCAAAAATACTCTAAATTTAGTAAAAATCCATTTAAAATTTACCAACCTATTGTAGGGGAAGATCAAATAATTGAGGAATCAGCTTTGGAGAAAAAGTTGAATTCTATAGATGAAGATTTCGATAAAATCAAATTTTTTTATATAGGCAGGCTAGCCTATGAAAAGGGGTTAGATACATTAATAAATGGATTCATAGGGATTTCTAAAGAAAAATATGAAATTAATATAATTGGTGATGGAGATGAGATGGATAGGTTAAAAAAGTTAGCTGAAGACCTGGATATCGATGTTAAATTTTGGGGATGGGTACCTTGGGGTGAACAGCTATTTTCTATTATTTCAAAACAGCATATAATAATAATACCACATAGAACAGAAGAGATGACTCGTACAGTATTTGATAGTATGGCCCAAGGTGTCGGTTTTATAACAACAAAAACTATTGCACTATGTGATGTAATTACTAAAGTAAAAAATGGGATAACATTTGATATCGATGATACAAATGAACTAAATAAACATATTAAAAGGGTAATAGAAGATACAGATTTGATAAAAAAATGGTCTATGAATTCTTTTAATTATATAAAAACACATAATAATAGGAGTTATATTATTGAAAGGATTAAGAAATTAGAAAAAGATGGTTTTTTTAAAATATAATTTAAAGGAATGATGATTATGAAGGCATTAGCACTTTTTCCATTGATTATAAATATAATAGTTTTGATGACAAAGGGTGAAAAAGCTGCTTTTAAAGTAGTTTTATTTTGCCTTTTTGCAATACCTAGCTATTATTATTTTCCCACTCCAGGTCTTCCAGATTTTAATTTTTTTCACTTTTCATTGTTCCCACTATTTGGTTGGTGGGTCATGAATAGAGCGAGTGAGTTTAAAATTGAATTTTTAGATATTTTGGTTTTTCTCTATGTTTTAATCTCTATTATGAGTGAATTTACTACAATGGGGTTTGCTGATGGGAGAAACCTTTTAATAGATAGAACAGTACAAATAATAATGCCTTATATTTTAGCTAAAGAATTTCTATCTACTTTAGAAGATAAGATTGAATTTGCAAAATTTATTACGGTTGTAGGGGCTATTTTGGCTTTTTTCTCACCCCTTGAGTTCAAATTTGATTTAGCAGTTGTAGATGTTTTGCAATTTGTCTGGCCAGAGTATCTTAGGTGGCCGGGCTGGGCAAGATATGGATATGTAAGAGCAGCAGCTGTATATGCACACCCAATTTTGGCTGGGATGATGTGGGCTTTTTATTCCTTGTTTGCTATTTGGTTACGAAGGAGAAAAGTTTGGAAAAATGACAATATTGCAAAACTAATAATACTTTTAAATGTTGCAGGGATGTTAATGTCGATATCTAAAGGACCTATTTTAGGATTTATTGCTGGAGGAGTCCTTTTGGTTATTGGCTGGACAAAGAAGAGATTTATGGCTTTTACATTGGTAGCTATAATTTTAGCTATCGGTCTACCCCCTGCAAGTATAAAATTTATACAGTATGCATCTGTAAATAGATTTAATGCTCAAAATGAAACTCAGGAAAACATAGCATACAGAAAAGAGCTCATAGATAATTATGTTGTTGAGGTAAAAAAACAACCTTTATTGGGATATGGAAGGAATGGAATGCCAGTAGTCAATGGGCAGGTAAGTATAGACAATCAGTATCTTTTCATTGCTCTTCTACATGGGGTAATTGCTATGTACCTTTTTTTAGGAATGACATTTTATAGTATGTTTAAGTGCTTGAGAATTGGATTAAATACATCATTTGATAACCCCTACGGGGAGTTATCCTGGCTTATAGTAGCTTGTGCATTTACATGGTTTGTTACTTTGGCAACTGTCTGGATGGGGGCTCAGAGCGAGCAGATTGTATTTGTATTTATTGCTTTTGCTAGTACAATGAAAGCTGGATCTTTTGTTGAAGAATCCAAAACAGAAGATATCTCTTCAGAGTGGAACTTTAGACAGATATAAAAGGGGGAGTTTTATGAAGATAGCTTATTTAGTAAGTGAGTTTCCGGGGATATCTCATACATTTATCCTACGAGAAATAGAGGAACTAAAAAATAATAATGTAGAAGTAGTAACAGTCTCTATAAATAGTCCTCAAAATTTAGAAAAAATGGACGAAAAAGAAAAATTATATTATGACACGACTTTGTATCTAAAGAGGGAATTAAAAAAAAATCTTTTTAAATATTTTTTTAAGATGTTTACACCGCAAGGGATAAATATATTTTTTTCAACGGTTAGATTAAATTATTTTAAAGGGCCTAAAAGTCTTATAAAAACTGTTGGATATTTTTTAGAGGAATTGGTTCTCTTAGCTCATTTAAAAAAATTAGAAGTAGATCATATTCATATTCATTTTGCCAACCCAGCTGCATCTTTGGTCCTGCCAATAAATAAACACACCGATATAAATTATAGTCTTAGTGTACATGGACCAGAAATTTTTTATAACACTGATAAAAATTTATTGGAGGAAAAATTCAGAGGTGCTGTTTTTATACGAGGAATAGGATTTTTTTGTAGGAGTCAAATTATGAGATTTTTAGACCCCAAACAATGGGAGAAAATTCATATGGTCCCATGTGGAGTAGACCCAGAGATTTATAGGAGATCTGAGCTGCCTAGAAATGAAACAGTTAATATAGTATCGGTAGGAAGGCTTACACCTAGTAAAGGGCAGATTATAATCTTGAAAGCGTTGAACAGATTGGCTAAAAAAGGGTTGAATTTTAAGCTTAATATAATAGGTGGAGGGATTGATGATTCCCTTTTAAAATCTTATACAAAAGAGAATAATTTAGAGACACATGTAAAATTTTTAGGAGTGAAGTCAAGAGAGGAAACTAAAGAATTTTTAAAAAAAATGGATATATTTACATTGCCATCTTTTGCCGAAGGAATTCCAGTCTCTTTAATGGAAGCTATGTCTATGGAAATACCAGTTGTAAGTACCATAATAAATGGGATACCGGAATTAATTCAAGATGGTAAAAATGGATTTTTGGTTATGCCAAGTGATATAGAAGGCCTTTCAGAAATATTTGAAAAATTGATTCTAGATGATGTTCTTCGAAAAAAGATTGGAGAAGAAGGAAGGAAAATTATAAAGAATAAATATAATATCTATAAGTCTGCTGATAAAATGGTAGAACTTTTTAAAACTTATTGAGCTAGGAGGGTTTTATGATTTTTATTTTCTGGTTACTTTATATAGCTAATATTTTTTCTATATTTTATTTGAGTATTTTACTGTTTTCTTATCTTTTTATAAAACAGAAAACTTATCCCATTGTAAATACACAGAAATCTTTTAAATTGGCTGTCTTGATTCCTGCACATAATGAGGAGCTCTACATAGAAAAATGTTTAAACTCCCTTCAGAGAGCTTCTAAGGGTGGTAATTTAGTAAAGTTTTATGTTATTGCTGATAACTGTACAGATAGTACTGCTGATCTTGCATCAAAATGTGGAGCAGAAGTGATGGAAAGGAAGGACACTAAGAAAAAAGGTAAGGGATATGCTTTAGAATATGCATTTGATAAATTAAAAGATTATGATTATGACCTCTATCTTATTGTGGATGCTGATAGTGTGGTAGAAGAAAGTTATTTTCTTTCAATCTTTGATGGATATAGAAAAGGCTTCGAAGTGATGCAAGGAGGATATTTTGTAAAAAATAGGGTAAATAATAAAAATAAACTGATGAATTTAGCACTTTTAGTATTTCATGGGATTAGACCCTATGCTAGGGAAAAATTAGGTGCATCTGTGGGTCTCTTTGGAAATGGATTTGCTGTAAGTAAAGAAGTGATTACTGAAATACCATATAGAGCTTACTCTATAGTAGAAGATGTTGAATACCATTTGAAATTAATAGATAAAAATAAAAAAGTACACTATATTAAAGAGGCTAAATTATATGCTGATTTCCCCATATCCAAAGAAGGAGCGAGTACTCAAAGAGCAAGATGGGAAGGGGGAAGATTACTAATAATTAAGACCTACCTTCCAAAGTTAATTATTAAATTTTTAAAAGGTAGAGTTAATTTTATAGAGCCGATATTGGAATTGGTTACTCTACCTATGGCATATATAGTTTTGATTCTTTCGTTGCTGCTTTTATCTGGATTACCGTTTTTTATGATATTTTCTATTTACGGTTTTTTACTCATAGGAGTTTATGTTATTGTTGCGGTAAAGAGATTTGGCGATAGAACTGATTTTATATCTCTTAGAGGAGTTCCTTCCTATGTATTTTGGAAGATAATAAAACTACCACTTATCTTTAAAAATAGTAAAAAAAATACAAATTGGAAAAGGACTAAAAGAGATTAGGAGGTATTATGGATATTTCGATTATTATAGTTTCATTTAATACAAAAAATTTACTTATTGACTGTATTGAGAGTCTGAAGAAAGAAATAAAAAAATTAAAAAATAAATATCCTGTGATAAAAACAGAGATAATTATTGTAGAAAATGGTTCACATGATGGCAGTGATATTATGTTGAAAGAACAATATTCAAATTTAGAACTTTATTTTTCAAAAGTCAATTTAGGTTTTGGTGAAGGAAACAATGTGGGAATGAGAGTTGCCAAGGGAGAATTTGTAATTTTATTAAATTCTGATGCTTTTTTTGAAGAAAATTCATTGTTAAAATCGTATGAATTGATGTTAAATAATCCAAAAGTAGGAGTAGGAGTAGGGAAATTAATAGGTCGTGACCAAATATTTCAACCTTCTAAAAGGTCTTTTCCCAGTGTTTTTAATGACTTTTTCAAATTGAGTGGTTTAGAAAATAAATATCCTACTTCTAAATTATTTGGTCGGGGTGACTATCTCTATGAATCACCTGATTTAGAAAGGGAATGTGACTGGGGTCCAGGGGCATTTAATATCATAAGAAATGAAGTTTTAAAGGAAGTTGGATTATTTGATTCTGCTTTTTTTCTCTACTATGAAGAGGTAGATTTGGCTAAAAGAATAAAAAAAGCAGGCTATAAGGTCTATTACTGGCCTCAAATAGAGGTAGTTCATATAGGAGGGGAATCGGCTAAATCTTTAGATAAAAAAAGAGTAGCAAAATCAGGAAATCAGTTAACTCTTTGGAGACTTCAGAGTCAGTATATCTATTATAAGAAGCATCATGGAGCTTTTACAGCGTATTGCTCAAAATTTGTAGAATCCAGCTGGAGTAGATTGAGGATTCTTAAATCTTCAGATCAAGTAAAGAAAGATCAGTTATTGAACCACATAGAAACAATTTCGGAAGCGTGGGATAACACCGAAGGGGGAAAAATATCTCCTCCTAAACCTTGGAAGTAGGTGAATATTATGTTTGGAAATATAAAAAAAGATTATATAAATCACAATAAAGAGTTTTTAAATGTTGGTTTCTTTGCTATGGTTGTCTATCGTTTCGGACGTTGGAGATACGGTATTAAAAATAAATTTATTAGAAAACCTTTTTCTCTCATCTATAAACTCCTTTATTTTAATATAAAAAGTCGTGGAATTGAACTCCCATGCGAAGTTATTTTAGGAGAGAACTTTCAAATTCACCATAATGGAGGGATAGTGGTGAGTGGCTACACTCAATTTGGGAATAATTGTATTGTAAGAAATGGAGTAACTATAGGTACGGCACGAATTGATAAGATTGAAGCTCCAAGGATAGGGGACAATGTAAATATAGGTACTGGGGCAAAAATTTTAGGTGGTATTGTAATAGGAAATAATGTTGATATTGGTGCTAATGCTGTTGTTTTAAAAGATATACCAAATGATTGTATAGCTGTTGGAATTCCAGCTAGAATAATAAAAAAAGACAAATAAATACTAATTCCATGAATACTGATATTTTGCAGTAAATAAAGGTTGACTAAAATTAAATGATGTTTTTTCGTTCTAATGAATTTATTAGTTAAAAAAAGCATCTAAATATTGTAAAAGTTCAGATAATAATTATCAAGGTAGGTGTTTTATGATGAAGAATAGTGTAGTTTCTGTATTTGGTTATTTATTTAATAACTATAGTACGCCTGAATTAGCTGCAAAGATAATGGAACATGTAAAAAAAGATAATAAAATACTTTGGCAGATAGTTACTGTAAATATGGATTTTATTGACCGAGCCAAGAGGGATGAAGAGCTGAGATATATAATAAAATCATCTAATATAGTTACTGCAGATGGGATGCCTATTATCTGGGTCTCCAAACTATTTGGGAAACCTTTAAAAGAAAGGGTTACAGGTTCAGATCTGACGCCAATACTGATAAAAGAAGCTGAAAAAAATGAAGTACCACTATTTTTTTTAGGAGGAACCATAAAAGAAAATGAAATAGCGATAAAAAATCTTAAAAGAGACTATCCAAAGTTAAAAACAGGAAATTTTTCACCGGAAGTAAAACCCCTTTTAGCTATGGAAAATGAAGAAATCTTAGAAAAAATAGCAGAAATAAAGCCTAAAATATTATTTTTATCTTTGGGTAGCAAAGCTGAAAAATGGGCTAGAATGAATAGAGATCAGTTAGAAGAGATAGGAGTAAAAGCCGTAATAGGTGTAGGAGCGACTATTAAATTTTTAGCTGGAACGGTCAACAGAGCACCATTGTGGATGCAGAAAAATGGTTTGGAGTGGTTTTATAGACTGATGCAGGAACCGACCCATCTGTATAAAAGATATTCTAGAAATTTTGTAGCATTGGTGGCTGAGGTTGTCCATGAATTATGGAGGAGTTCAGAACAGGAATTCAATGGGATTATCTATAATCGAAGAATCTTTGCTTCACCTATAGTTGAGGACTTAAAAATTCCTGAAAAAGGGGTTTTACAACTGAAGTTAAAAAATAAAATACAGGTTTATCACCTGAATAAATATAAAAAAAGGCTTCATAAAGTCATATATGGAGATGAAATTCAAAAAGTTGAGATAGATTTTTTAAGAGTAACATTTTTAGACTCAGCAGCTCTAGGTTACCTTTTAAGGATGAACCAAGAGATGACTATGCTGGGAAAAGAACTGAAAATTTTAAGGATTTCACCACAATTATATAACTTGTTTAAATTTAGAAAATTAGATGATTTTCTAGACATGGATTTTTATGTTCAGAGAAAACCGCCAGAACTGGATATAAAATATTTGGAAGAATATAAAAATAAAGAAATTTTAAATGATGGATTATATTTTTTCAATAAAAGAATTATAGATTTAGCCGGAACCACTGTAGGTTTAGCTTTATCTGCACCTATAGTACTGTTAGCAGGGTTAGCTATAAAACTAGAGGATGGAGGACCAATCTTTTTCAAACAAGTCCGTGTTGGTAAGGGAGGGAAACCATTTTATATTTATAAACTCAGATCAATGGTTTTAAACGCCGAAGAATTAAAGGTGCAGCTGGAAGATAAGGCGGAGATAAAGGGAAAAATATTTAAGATGAAAAATGATCCTAGAATCACAAAAGTTGGTAAATTTTTAAGAAAAACCTCTATTGACGAGATGCCGCAATTTTATAATGTGTTCAGGGGAGAGATGAGTTTGGTAGGACCTAGACCAGCCATAGATCATGAAGTTGGAAAATACAGTTATGAAGAATGTGGAAGAGTAGTAAAAGTAAAGCCTGGTATTACTGGTATTACTCAAATCAGAGAAAGATTAGATGGGAAATTAAATTTTGAAGAACAGATTAAATATGATTTTGAATATATTGAAAAAAGAAATAGTCTTCTTGACCTTTGGATATTATTTAAAACTGTATATGCTGTTTTAAAAGGATCTGGTGAATAAAATGGAATATACAGCAAGGGTAAAGATAAATTTAAAAGAAGTAAAATTAATTGAAGAGTTACTCAAAATAGAGATTAATAAGAATAAATTGACTATTGAATCTCACAATTTAATTGAATACAATGAAGTTTTAAAACGCTTATTGAAAAAAATTCAAATGGGACAAATTCATATTTTAGAGGATATTTTAGAGCATTCAGAGGAGAATAAGTGAAGTATCCAATGTATATTATTTAAATTTAAAGACCTAGTAAGCTACCTTACTAGGTCTTTTTTTGCTAATAATTAAATTCTTTTAAAAATCTGTCTATTCCGTCTTGCCAGGCAGGCATCTTTATTCCTAGTGTTTTTTCAACTTTTTCATTTGAAAGTTTTGAATATTTAGATCTTTTAGCTGCTAAATTAAAATCACTTGTTTTAGCCCTTTCTAGTTTTCCTTTCCATCCAATAGAATTTAAGATATATTCGGCTTGGTCAAATTTACTGGCTTCCCCGCTATTCGTTATATGATATAATCCATATTTATTAGTTTGAATTAATTTCCATGAAAATAGTGCCAGATCATAAGAATATGTAGGAGAAGATGTTTGATCATCTACAATACTTAATTTTTCATTGTTCTTTGACCAATTAATCACTTGCTTATTGAAGTTGTTATTTCCTACACCGAAAACCCAAGAAGTTCTTATAATATAAGATTTATTGTGTGTAGTTGATACTAGTTTCTCCCCTTGAGCTTTGGTTTTTCCATAGATAGATAATGGAGAGACTTCATCTGTTTCAACATAGGGAATACTCTTATTTTCTCCAAAAACAAAATCACTGGAATAAGTGACGTATATCGCATCTATTTTGTTAGCTATTTCAGCTAACATGTTTGGTGCAATTGTATTTAGTTGATAACAGAAGTCTTTTTCTATCTCAGCTTTGTCGACATTATTATAAGCAGCACAATTAATAATATGAGTAAATTTTTTATTTTTTATAAATGCTTCAACATTAATTTTATTGGTAATATCAAGCTCTTTATGATCAGTAGCAATATATTCAATGTTCAAATCAGTAAATAGTTTTTGAAAATCTTGGCCTAACTGCCCATTAGCTCCTGTAATTAATATCATAATTTAACTCCTTTGTTTAAAAATTCTTTTAATGATTGCTGGATTTTATCTTTCTCTGAAAGTAATAACTCACTTTCATTTATTTCATATTTTTCAAAATCCCAGTTGATATTGATATCTTTATCATTCCAAAGTATTCCTGAATCAAATTCAGGAGCATAATAGTCTGTACATTTATATTGAAATTCGGTATTATCTTCTAAAGTTAAAAAACCATGTGCAAACCCTTTGGGGATATAATACATCTTTTTATTTTCTGCACTTAAGAGAACTTTATACCACTGACCGAAAGTTTTACTTCCATGGCGAAGATCTACTCCGACGTCTAAAACAGATCCAGAAATCACCCTTACTAATTTACCTTGGGCATTTTGGGTTTGAAAATGTAAGCCACGGAGAACACCTTTTTTAGATTTAGAGTGATTGTATTGTACAAATTCATCATTTATCCCCAGAGCGTCAAAATCTCTTTTAGAATAACTTTCTAAAAAAAATCCTCTATCATCTCCAAATACAGTAGGTTCAATGATTATAAGTTCATCTATTCCTGTTTTTATTTTTTTAAATTTATTCATATACCCTCCTACTTGATTAAATTCATGAGATATCTTCCGTAATTTGACTTCAATAATGGTTTTGCTAATTCTTCTACTTTTCCTTTATCTATCCATCCCTTTAAATATGCTATCTCCTCCAAGCAGCTAACCATAATTCCCTGTCTCTTCTGGACTGTAGAAACAAAGTTAGCAGCATCTAATAAGCCTTCCTGAGTCCCTGTATCCAGCCATGCCATACCACGACCTAAGTTGATTACGCTTAAGCTCCCTTCATCTAAGTAAATTTGATTTAAGGAGGTTATTTCTAATTCACCTCGAGGAGATGGCTTAACTTTTTTAGCTTTTTCTATAACTGTATTGTCGTAAAAATATAGTCCTGGTATAGCAAAATTTGATTTAGGATTTTTTGGCTTTTCCTCTAAAGAAATAGCCTCACCGTTTTCATTAAACTCAACAACACCAAAGTCTTCTGGATTATTTACTGGATATCCAAATATTGTGGCTCCTTTTCTTTTTTCAAAAGCACCTTTAAGTTTACCAGTTAATCCATGACCATAAAACACATTGTCTCCCAGTACGAGAGCACATGGGCTGTCCCCAAGAAACTCTTCTCCTATTATAAAAGCTTCAGCTAAACCATTTGGAGATTCTTGTATAGCATACTCTAATTTTATTCCATAATCAGATCCACTTCCTAGTAACTCCTCAAAGACACTTATATCACGAGGTGTAGAAATTATTAATATCTCTTTAATCCCTGCTAACATGAGCATAGAAAGGGGATAGTAGATCATAGGTTTATCATATATGGGATTTATTTGTTTGCTGATTGCTTTAGTTATAGGGTAGAGCCTCGTTCCAGATCCACCTGCTAATACGATTCCTTTCATAAATTGACCTCCATATGTTTAATAAATTTTAGTATTTAATTCTTTTAATTTTATCAAATAGATATCATTTTTTAATTTATCTAAAACAGTTTCTAATCTTTCAGGTTTACCAAGATAGTATCCTTGGAAAATAGAGACTCCTAATTCCATTAAAAAGTTAATTTCCTTTAGTTCTTCTACACCTTCGACTACAATTTTCAGGTTTAAATTTTTCCCCAGCTGAATTATTGTTTTGATAACATTCATATCTCTATGAGTTTTAAACATATTTACTACAAAAGATCGATCGATTTTAAGGGTTGTTACGGGCAATTTAGCCAGTGAAGATAGAGATGAATATCCAGTTCCGAAATCATCGATAAGAAAATTTACTCCCCTGTCTTTTAAAGTTTCAATTTTTATTATAGAATTATCGACCTCGTCTATAAAATTGTCTTCTGTTAACTCAAATTCTATGTCATCTAGATTGTCATATTTTTCAAGCATTTCCTCTAGGAAAAATTCTCTATTAAAATGAACGGGAGATATATTTAAAGATACCTTTGTTTTTAAAAGCTCAATATCTTTTTTTACCTGTTTTATTAAAAACTCAGTAAGGGAGATTATCAAGGAGGATCTCTCGGCTATAGGTATAAAATTCATAGGAGAAATCATCCCTTTTTCCTTATGATTCCATCTCATAAGTGCTTCAAATTCAACGTTTTTTGTCAAGACATCTATTTTAGGCTGATAGTAAACTTCAAATTCATTGTTATGAAGACCTCTTTGAATATCTAATTCCATCAAAGCAGTTTCTTTTTCACTATTTCCTTTTATAAATCTCAATTTTTCAAATAAAACTCTTAACATAGGGTTTAAGTTAGTTTCTCGGTCCCATTTTAAGAAGACTTTACGAACGGTCATGTGTAGCTCTCTTTTTTTCATAAAATCATATTTTTTTAAAAATAATTCAAATCTCTTTTCTAATTCTTCGATTGTTCCACCAGAGAGGGGTTCTTTGATAGCTACTAAAAACTGATCTCCATTTAACCTTATTATTTCATCTGTTTCTCTAAAAGCCATTTTTAAGACCTCAGCAAGTTTTTTTATCATATCATCGCCTACTTTTGTTCCAAATTCTTCATTTATATAGGTCATGTCCATGATGTCAAACAATCCCACAAACATTTTTTTATCTTCAAATGGTAGATCTTTTATTATTTGATTCATCCTTTCTATCCCTTTTTCTCTTTTTAAAACCCCAGTGAGGCCATCATAACTGATATTTTTGATGAAATTTTCTCTAATTTTTTTCTGTTCTTTCATATTTTTAGATATTATTAATATAAATAATAATAATATTAATAACATCAGCAATGTATGTAATATCTGATAAGAAATCTTTTTAAAGATAATTTTATTTAAATTAGTTATTGTCATGTCAGCACCAGATATATATTTTCTACCGTCTTCAGCAGTTGAGATGATATATATCGATCTATACTTACCTAGGTTATCAGAACTGTTGATATATATGATATCCCGATTGTTAAACATATCGATAGTTTCTTCAATTGAATCATCCTCAACATCCTCAAAAGTAAACCAATAAAATTGAGAGAGATCTTTATCTTTAAAATACTCAAGGTATTCCTCACTAGATCCACCAATAGAAGTATATGTAGGCATATTATCTTTAATTATAATGGTATATAGATAGTCAATTTCGTTTATATGGGCTATCTCTATAAGTTTTTCTGATGTTTCTAGAATTTGCTTTTCATCATATGACTTTTTGTTCATGCCATGAAAATTGTAATCATCTCCTATATAAAAAGGCATATTTTTTGCAGTTTTATAAAGGTTTTTATCTATTCTTTGAAGTTCTTCGTGGTATAGGGTGTTAGTTTCATAGTATATATCCAGCAATACTCCCGCCAATAAAATCAGAAAAACATATGTACTATTCACTTTAATTTTTTTTAATTTCATAAGAACTCTCCTTAAAATCAGAGATATAAGAACCTTGATTTTCCCTTTGTTTTATTTGAATCGCAGTAAAATGTTAAAACCTTAATAATTATTTATACAGATATATATTTTTTTTCCTTTTATTATAATAAGAGAAAATATAAACTAAATATAATTTATGGGGGGGAATAAGAATGCACAGTCGAATTTCTTATAAAGCTCTAAGAAATAAAATGATAAATTAAAATAAATTTTGAATTTATTTTATTTAGAGGTAGACTTTATTATAGATAGCTTTTTTCTTAGAAAAATAATATTTTTTTTAAATTTGATCTCCCAATAAAAATTTAATTTTATTTGTTGGAGGATTACGAGTGTTATTTTTTTAGTATTTACTGTATATCAGTTATAAATATTCGGTAATTATACAAAAAATAAGGAAATAGTACACTTGTTTATTTTTTTTGTTGACAAATAAGAAAAAATGAAGTAATATTATCTTAGAAAGAGCTTAAAAAAATAAGAGGAAATAGGGAGGAAATATGAAAAAAGTTTTATTATTGATTTCATCATTGGTTGTCTTATTAACACTAACAGCCTGTGGTGGCGGGGAAAAAGAAACTAAGGTAAAAGATACATTGGTGGTAGCTCAAGGGGCTGACGCTAAATCATTGGATCCACATGCATCAAATGACCAACCATCATCTAGAGTATCGGCACAAATTTATAATGGTTTGGTATCGACTGATGGAGATATGAATATTGTACCTGCACTTGCTGAATCATGGGATCAACCAGATCCGAAAACAACTATCTTTCATTTAAGAAAGGGAGTAAAATTCCACAATGGAGAGGAATTAAAAGCATCAGATGTTAAATTTACAATTGAAGGGATGTTAGCTTCACCAACAATTCATCACATTATAGAAGCTGTAGATAAAGTTGAAGTAATAGACGATTATACAGTTAAGATCATTACAAAAGAACCATTTGGACCATTATTACATCATTTAGCACATACAGCATCTTCTATCTTAAACGAAAAAGCTGTTACTGAAGCTGGAGACGACTATGGACAAAATCCAGTAGGAACAGGACCATATGCATTTGTAAAATGGGATTCTGGAGATAAAATTGTGTTAAAAGCAAATAAAGATTACTTCTTAGGAGCTCCTAAAGTTGAAAATGTAATCTTTAGAAATATAACTGAAGGAACAAACAGAACTATTAGTTTAGAAACTGGAGAAGTAGATATCGCATATGATATTGAACCTATTGACAAAAATCAAGTTAAAGGTAATGAAAATTTAGACTTAATAGAAGAAGAGTCGTTATCTATGGCATATATCGGATTTAACTTCGATAAAGCTCCATTTGATAATAAATTAGTTAGACAAGCTATTGGACATGCAATAGATGTAGATATCATCATCGATGTAGTATTAGATGGTGCTGGATCAAAAGCAAATTCACCTATCGGACCAAAAGTATTTGGATATGATAAAGATGCAAAATCATATGATTATAATCCAGAATTAGCTAAGAAATTATTAGCAGAAGCAGGATATGCAGATGGCTTCAAAACTACAATCTGGACAAATGATAACCCAGTAAGATTACAAATTGCAACTATTGTACAGGATCAATTAAAAC
This sequence comes from Psychrilyobacter atlanticus DSM 19335, assembly GCF_000426625.1. Lineage (NCBI taxonomy): Bacteria > Fusobacteriati > Fusobacteriota > Fusobacteriia > Fusobacteriales > Fusobacteriaceae > Psychrilyobacter > Psychrilyobacter atlanticus. Next base: position 602,824 of record NZ_KE384548.1, read on the forward strand.
AAGTAGGAATAGAGATGGCAGTAGAACCAGTAGAATGGGGAGCTTATTTAGATGGAACTGCAAGAGGAGATCATGAGATGTTTATCTTAGGTTGGGTTACTACAACAGGAGATGCTGACTATGGATTAAATGCCTTATTTAATAGTGCTAACATCGGTGGAGCTGGAAACAGATCTTTCTATGCGAACAAAGATGTAGACAAGTGGTTAGATGAAGCAAAATCATCTACAGACCCACAAGAAAGATTAGAATTATATGCTAAAATTCAAAAGCAAATCATGGAAGACTTACCAGTAGATCCATTATATTACCAAACAATGAATGCTGGTATTAATAAAGATGTAAAAGGATTTAAATTAAATCCAGCAGGACATCATAAGATCTACGGAGTATATTTTGATCAACAAAAATAATCTTAATTGCCCTCTGAAATAATTAATTTTAGAGGGTAATTTTTTTAAGAAATAAATGTAAAAATCAGGGAGGGAACATGCATAAGTATATATTTAAAAGATTATTATTATTGATACCTGTTTTATTAGGTGTATCATTTTTAGTATTTTCAATAATGTCATTTACACCTGGAGACCCAGCTCAACTTATTTTAGGAGAAAGTGCTCCTGAGGCACAGGTTTTAGCATTAAGAGAGGAAATGGGATTGAATGATCCATTCATAATGCAGTATGGAAGATTTGTTCTAAACGCAGTACAAGGCGATTTTGGAAGATCATATACAAGTGGTAGAGAGGTATTTGGTGAGATATTCCAAAGATTTCCAAACACATTGATCTTAGCAATAATTGGTGTAATAATAGCAATATTAATTGGTATACCAGTAGGGATTATATCAGCGACAAAACAATATTCTATAATGGATAGTACCAGTATGATTGCAGCACTTTTAGGTGTAGCAATGCCAAACTTCTGGTTAGGACTTATGTTGATCTTATTTTTCTCAGTAGGATTGGGATGGCTACCATCAGGTGGATTTGGTGGCTGGAAGAGTTTGATCCTTCCGTCAATTACATTAGGAACAGGAGCAGCAGCAATAATTACTCGTATGACTAGATCGTCGATGTTAGAAGTAATTAGACAAGATTACATTAGAACAGCTAGAGCCAAGGGAGTTACTGAGAAAAAAGTTATAAATAAGCATGCTTTGAAAAATGCATTAATTCCAGTAATCACAGTTGTAGGATTACAATTTGGATACCTATTAGGTGGAGCTGTACTTACAGAAACTGTTTATTCTTGGCCGGGAGTAGGAAGAATGATGGTAGAAGCTATTAGAAGTAAAGATACACCAGTTGTATTAGCAGCGGTTTTATTCCTTGCGACAACGTTCTCAATAGTAAATTTATTTGTAGATATATTATATGGATTTGTAGACCCTAGGGTAAAATCTCAATATAAATAAAAGGAGGATTTAATTATGTCAGAAGTACTAAGCAGTGAAAATATAGAGAAAAATTCTTCTGTTGAAACTGTAAATAAAAAAAGAAGTCAAATGGCTGAAGTGTGGAGAAGGTTGAAAAAAAATAATATGGCTATGGCCGGTCTTGCAATCTTAGGAGTAATAGTATTGTTAGCAATTTTTGCTGATGTTATTGCACCATACGACAGTGTAGCAATAAAGCAAAATTTAAAAGATAGATTACAAAGCCCAAGTGGAGCACATATTTTTGGAACAGATGAATATGGTAGGGACATGTTTGCCAGACTTATTCATGGTGCTCGTGTATCACTACAAGTTGGTATTTTAGCTGTGGGAATCTCTATCGTTATTGGTGGAACATTAGGAGCAGTAGCTGGTTATTATGGTGGTAAACTAGATAACGTTGTCATGAGAATCATGGATGTTTTCCTTGCAGTACCTAGTATCTTATTAGCTATTGCCATCGTTTCGGCATTGGGGCCAAACTTATTTAATCTTATGCTTGCAATCAGTATATCTTCAGTTCCAGGGTATGCAAGAATTGTAAGAGCATCTGTAATCTCAATAAGAGACCAGGAATTTGTAGAAGCTGCAAAAGCCATTGGGGCAGATGATTTTAGAATTATATTTAAACATATCATACCAAATGCACTTGCTCCAGTAATCGTTCAAGGAACACTAGGAGTAGCAGGGGCAATACTTTCTACAGCTGGACTTAGTTTTATAGGAATGGGAATTCAACCACCCGCACCAGAATGGGGAGCAATGCTTTCTGGAGGTAGACAATACCTTAGATATGCACCTCATGTAACGACTATTCCAGGTATAGCAATAGTAATTACTATCTTAGCTTTAAACTTAGTTGGAGATGGACTTAGAGATGCATTGGATCCAAGATTAAAATCTTAATTAAATAAAAAAGGAGACACACCTTATGAGTGATAAATTATTAAATATAAAAGATCTTACTATTCAATATAAGACTGAAGACGGAGTAGTAAAAGCAGTAAATGGTATAAATTTAGATTTAAAAGAGGGAGAAACATTAGGTCTAGTAGGAGAAACTGGAGCAGGAAAAACTACAACAGCTTTAGGAATGATGAGATTGATCCCAAATCCTCCAGGAGAAATAATGAGTGGAAATATTGAATTTGAAGGAAGGGATTTATTGTCACTTTCTGAAGATGATATGAGAGGAATTAGAGGAAACAAGATCTCTATGATATTTCAAGATCCAATGACATCATTAAATCCAGTATTGAGTGTTGGGGAGCAAATATCAGAAGTAATCTTAATTCATCAGGATATAAATGTTGAAACAGCAGTTGATAAAGCTAAAGAAATGCTGGAGTTAGTAGGTATTCCAGGAGCAAGATATAATGACTATCCCCATCAATTTTCTGGTGGAATGAAACAAAGGGTGGTAATTGCCATTGCACTTGCGTGTAATCCAAAGTTGCTTATAGCGGATGAGCCTACAACAGCTTTAGATGTTACTATCCAAGCTCAAGTATTGGATCTTATGAACAATTTGAAAGAAAAGTTTAAAACAGCTATGCTTATGATTACACATGATCTAGGTGTAGTAGCTCAAGTTTGTGATAAAGTAGCTATAATGTATGGTGGAGAAATTATAGAGTATGGAAAGATAGAGGATATATTTGAATCTACAAAACATCCATATACAATGGGATTATTTGGTTCTATACCAAGTTTAGATAGTGATGTTACTAGACTTAACCCAATCAAGGGAAGTATGCCGGATCCAACAAATCTACCTTCTGGATGTCCATTTCATCCTAGATGCGATAAAGCAAGAGATATTTGTTCTAGCAGAGTACCTAAACATACAAATGTTGATGGACACAGAATTAAGTGTCTAATGTTTGAAGAAGATATTAAACAAGAATGGATATAGGGAGGAATAAAGGTGGCAGATAAAATATTAGAAGTAAGAAATTTAAAAAAACATTTTAAAACTCCTAAAGGGATGCTGCATGCAGTAGACGGGGTAAATTTTTCTATAGAAAAAGGTAAGACTCTAGGGATAGTAGGAGAATCTGGGTGTGGTAAATCTACAACTGGAAGAGTAATTCTTAGACTTTTAGAAGCTACAGATGGAGAGATATTTTTCGAAGGTCAAAGTATAAGGGAATTTGATAAAAATCAAATGAGAAAATTAAGAGAAGATATGCAAATAATATTCCAAGATCCATTTGCCTCTCTAAACCCAAGAATGACTGTAAGTGAGATTATAGGAGAACCATTAATTATACATAAATTAGTTAGCAACAAAAAAGAGTTAAGTAGTAAAGTGAAGGAATTGATGGACTTAGTAGGATTAAGTCAAAGATTATTAAATACATATCCCCATGAATTAGATGGTGGAAGAAGACAAAGAATTGGTATAGCTCGTGCATTGTCATTAAATCCAAAGTTTATTGTCTGTGATGAACCTGTATCAGCATTAGATGTATCTATCCAAGCTCAAGTTTTGAACCTTATGCAGGATCTACAACAAAAATTGGGATTAACTTTTATGTTTATCACTCATGATTTGTCTGTAGTTAAGCATTTTTCAGATGATATTGCAGTAATGTATTTGGGTCAATTAGTAGAGAAAGCACCATCTGCTGTATTGTTTAAAAATCCAAGACATCCATATACAAAAGCTCTACTCTCTGCGATACCAGTAGCAAGCCTAAAGCATAAGATGGATAGGATTGAGTTACACGGAGAGATAACTTCTCCGATAAATCCAGAAGAGGGGTGCAGGTTTGCAAAGAGATGTGCATATGTTAGACCTGAATGTAGTCACGGAGATCCTGTATTAAATGAAATTTCAGATGGACATTTTGTAGCATGTCATCTAGTAGATAATTTAGTACAAAATAGATAGAATTAAAATTTAAAAAATCAGGAGAATTTTTTCCTGATTTTTTAATGTGAATAATTTTGTATTTTCCAGTCTTCTTTCAAAGGTCTTAATAGGATAGAAGTAATTGTAGAATAAGTTCTATTCTATATTTTACTTTTTTATTGAACTTTTTCTTAGATTAAAGTATAATTATAGTTGATTTTTGGACAATTAAATAGGAGGAACAAGATGATAAAAGAATTAGAATTTTATTCAGATGGATATAAACTTAAAGGAAACCTCTATCTTCCAGAGGGGTATAATGAAGAGAACCCTCTTCCGCTCATCCTCCTGTGTCATGGTTTTGCAGGAGTAAAAGAACTTCTTCTTCCCAACTATGCACTAAAATTTGCAGACAAAGGATATGCCGCTTTTACATTTGATTACAGAGGCTTTGGAGGCAGTGAGGGGCCAGCGGGACAGATTATTCCAGAGGAACAGGTTAGAGATATAAGAAATGCAATAACATTTATCAGTTCTCAGTCAGAAATCGACTGCGACAAGATCGGATTGTGGGGAACATCTTTAGGAGGAGCCAACGCTCTTATGACCTCTGCTGTGGATGACAGAATAAAAGCACTTAGTGTACAGATAACATTTGGAGACGGTGAAAGAAACAACACCTATAACCTCTCAAAAGAGGATAAAGAAAAAAGAGCACACTCTCTGAATAAATCTTTACTGGCTGCTGCAACGAAGAATAAAGTTATGAAGCTGCCATTAAAAAAGATTCTTTCAGATACACAGTCTAAAAAGTTTTTTGAGGAGTACAGTCCTTTATTTCCAGAGGCTCTCAAAGCAAAAATACCTTTTATTACCACTAAGTATATCGATGAGTGGAAACCTGAAAACTACCTTCATAAGATAGATATTCCTGTATTAGTGGTAGGAGCTACCAATGACATGGTAAATCGTCCTGAGGAATCTAAAGAGATATTCAATAAGCTTTCTACTAAAAAGAAAAAACTTCTTATGGTAGATTCTACTCATTATGACATCTATATCGATGAAGATCTGGATAAAGTAAGCTGTGAGCAGCTTAAATGGTATGAGGAGAATCTATAATTTTTTAAACTTAGTTAATATAATGTAGGTTTGAAAAATTATATAAAAAGAGAGAGTTTAATTTAAACTGAACCCTTTGTCAAGAACACTAAAAAAGATGGTTATATATTCTTAAAAGATGATTTCTGTATTGTGCAGGAGTCATCTTTTTTAAGTTTCGTTGATACCTATAGTTAGAATAGTAATACATATATTTAGGTAGTTCTTTCTTTATATAATGTTTTTTAAAGGCTTTAAACTTCTTCTTTTAAATTCATATATATTTTTATACTAGACTTTTCTTTGGAATTAAATCTGACTTTTATTTTCCATGGGAATATATTGTAGTTAAAAATTCCATTCATCCTTAGATGTTGCAATTCTTTCAAAAAATAGTAGTTATAACTGAAATTAAAAATAGAAAGTTCCTTATATAATCGCCCTTCAATCTTAAAACAAGAGGTGAAATTTTCAGAGATATCTATAATTTTTACAGTTTCATCTTTTAATCTGTAGTGACTTTTTAATGCGGCCTCTAAAAAAACATCAATAGGGGGAGCAAAATTTAATTTAATTTTATCAATTAATTTTAAAATTATTTGTGGTTCTCCTTCATCTAGAGAAGATTCAATTAATTTACTTATTTTAGGTATATCATGGATCTTATTTTTAATTGAATGTATGGTTATATTTGTATTTTTTAAAATTTCATCTTTTTCACTATCGATAAATGAAAACTTTAAACATGTTATTTTATTTGTTTTTCCTTGACCATTTTTAATTTTTTCATAATGGATATGGATTTTAGAAGACTTATTTATATCGTTGATAATAGGTTTTATAATATTTTTTTCAAAATCATAAAATCTTTCATAATAATCATCTTCAACTCCTAGGATTTCTTTTAATTGAGTTATATTATACTCAAATTTTTTAGAGTCATAGTTTTCAATTATTTTGGGGTAAAAATTAAATGTATGTTTTTCTTTAAACCTTATGAACGTTGATAGATCTATTCTATGAAAGATAGATTTTTTATCCAATGAGTAGATCAGCTCCAAAGGAGGAGTGACATATACTCCATCATTTTTAAGGTAGATAGAGTTCAAAAGATAAAATTCTCCTTGAATAGTTTCTTTCTCTAAATTTATCAATGTAAAAAACATTTTTTTCTTACTCAGTCTCAAAATATTTTTCTTTATTTCTAAAATATCTTTAGATTTATATATTCCATATAGTTCACCTAAAGAAAAAAAAGCTATATGAGAATTAATTGATATTTTTTTTATCAATTTATCCAAAAATATTTTTTCTTTTGATTTTAATTTAGGTTCGATTTTTAGAGAAAATGATTTCTCAAATGATTCTGCATCTAAAAAAATAGAATTTTTTGACATTTTTTACAACCTCCTAAAATTATTTTGTGGATTCTAAGGGTTAAATCTTTAATATTTGACGAAATAAATATAAAAGTTAATCGTTATATACTGATTATACTTTGAAAAAAAGTAAAAGTATATATTTTATCAACTAAATTAGACGAAAAAAACTTTTTTTTTGAGGGATTTGCTTTTGAATAGTTCATAATATACACTTGCAGTATAGAAGATGGTTAAAAGAAATTTATTTTAATTTGAAAAAAGAATGGATTCTTAGGAGGGGTAAAAATGAAAAAAATATTATTATTATGTAGTGCAGGAATGTCGACAAGTATAGTAGTAAAAAAAATGAGAGAGGCTGCAGAGTTAAAAGGAATTGAGTGTGAAATAGAAGCAATGGGGTTGGAACAATTTCATTTGAATTTAGATGAGTATGATGTCTTCTTATTAGGTCCACAAGTAAGATTTAAAAAAGATGAGTTAAATAAAATAGCTAATGAAGTTAATAAAACTGTAGAAGTTATCAACAGTATGGACTATGGAATGATGAAAGGGGAAAAAATATTAGATTTTGCTCTAGAGCTAATAGGGAAATAAGGAGGCTATCATGAATAAATTTACAAAAGAAGAACTTATAGAGGGATTTATGCCAATAATTGCAATGGCAGGAACAGCTAAAAGTATAGCTCTAGAAGCTCTTCGAAATAAGGATAAAAGAGGATTATTAGAGGCGAGACAACTATTATTAGAAGCCCATGGGGTACATCATAAATATGTAACAGCAGAATGTGAAGATGATGATAATGTGGTAGTGGAGTTAAATCTAATAATTGCCCATGCTGAAGATCAATATATGTCAGCTGAGACGATTATTTCGTTAGTAGAAATATTATTAGAAGTTATTTAATCTTAAATAAAATATATTTAAAAAGAATTTTTAATTAGTATAGGGGGAGAATAATGAATAAATTTATGACTAAGTTTACAAATTTTACAGAAAAGCATTTGATGCCATTAGCATCTAAGATGGCTAACCAAAAACATCTTACAGCACTAAAAGATGGATTTGTATTTGCCATGCCATTTTTAATAGTAGGATCTTTTATATTACTTTTAGTTAACTTACCTTTTACGGATAAAGCGTCGCCATTATATATGCAGTGGTATGTTGATTTGATGAGTGCTCATAAAGCTAATTGGGTTCAGCCGTTTTATGTCAGTATGGGAGTTATGTCTTTATTTGTGTCTTTTGGAATTGGATACAGTTTATCTAATCAATATAAGTTAAATGGTATTACAGGTGGTTTTTTAACATTATTTACATTTCTTATGACATCGGCAAAACTAGACTGGGTTCCTATGGCAAAAGATCCACAAGTAATTAATGTATTTCATGTAGATGGCGGGTGGATGCCAGTAATGGACGCTAGATATTTAGATGCAAACGGTTTATTTACAGCAATAATAGGTTCATTTATAGCAATTGAGATATATAGGTTTATGGCTACAAAAAAAATGGTGATAAAGTTACCTGATTCTGTTCCCCCAGCAATTGCAAAGTCATTTGAATTATTGACACCAATTATTGCGATAATAATAATTCTTCAACCTATTAATAATTGGGTTCAAAGTACAGGGAAAATGATTCCTAAATTAATAATGGATACTTTTGCACCACTTATTTCTGCATCGGATAGTCTACCAGCAGTTTTATTAATTATTTTAATCGTCCATATACTATGGTTTGCTGGGCTACATGGGGTAAATGTAGTGGTAGCGATCATAAATCCGATTATTTTATCTAATTTAGCAGTCAATCAAGCTGCACTTCAAGCCGGAGATAAAATTCCTAAGATACTAGCCGGTGGTTTTTTAGATGCCTTTGTATACTTAGGAGGTGCTGGTGCAACGTTAGGACTTGCAATTGCCATGTCTAGAAGTAAAACAGATCACTTAAGGTCTATAGGGAAACTTGGGACAATTCCAGGGCTCTTCAATATAAATGAACCCATAATATTTGGAGCTCCTGTAGTTATGAACCCGATATTGTTTATACCGTTCTTAGGAGTTCCAATAATTAATGCAACTATAGCTTGGTATGCTGTAAAAACAGGTTTAGTAGGTAAAATTGTAAGTTTAGTACCGTGGACAACACCAGGACCAGTAGCTGCATTATTAGCGACAAATTTTAGTGTTGGAGCATTGATTTTGAGTGTTGGACTGGTTATATTATCTTACTTTATATACACACCTTTTGTGAAAGTATATGAAAAATCTTTAGAGTTAGAAAATTAAAGATTAAAAAGGAGACTTATAATATGAGAAGATTAGGAATTTCAGTATATCCTGAACATGCTGGTTTAGAAGAAAATAAAAATTATATAGCAATGGCAGCAAAATATGGGTTTGATAGGATATTTACTTGTTTATTGTCTGTAAAAGGCGATCAAGAATCCATAGTTAGAGAGTTTAAAGAGATAATTACATATGCTAAAAGTTATAACTTTGAAGTAATAGTAGATGTAGCACCATGTATATTTAAAGAATTAAAAATATCCTATGATGACTTATCATTTTTCCGTGAAATAGGGGTAGATGGATTAAGGCTAGATGAGGGCTTTTCTGGAGTAGAAGAAGCAATGATGACTTACAATAAAGAAAATTTGATGATTGAGTTAAATATAAGTCAACCAAATAAATATCTTGAGAACATACTATCATATTGTGCTGATATCCATAATATTTTAGGATGTCATAATTTTTATCCTAAAAAAAGAAGTGGTTTAAAGAGGGAATTGTTTTTAGAAACTTCTAAAAACTACAAAAATAATGGAATAAGAGTAGCTGCATTTATAAACTCTACAGTTGCTACCTTTGGCCCTTGGTCGGTTTCTGAGGGGCTATGTACATTAGAGGACCATAGGTATATAGAGGATATTACAGTCCAAGCAAGAGATCTTTGGAATACTGATGTTGTAGATGATGTTATTATAGCTAATTGCTTTGCTTCAGAGGATGAATTAAGGGCATTAGGGGAGCTTAGGAGGGGATTATTGACCTTAGATATAGACTTAGAGGTTGAAGTCTCTGAAATAGAAGCTAAAATTTTATACGATGAACTTCATTTTTACAGAGGGGATGCTAGTGAATATACTATAAGATCTACTATGCCCAGAGTAAAATATAAAGATTATGAAATATCTTCTAAAAATACAAGGAATATAAAAAGAGGAGATGTGATTATTGAGAATTCAAATTATGATAGATATAAAGGGGAATTACATATAGCCTTAAAAGATTATGAAAATGAAGGGAATAGCAATGTAGTCGGTAGGGTTCGTGAAGATAATCTCATTTTCATAGATAAGATTAAATCATGGCAAAAATTTAAATTAAAATAATATATTAATTAAATTATGGAGGGGAAGATGAAAAAAAAATTATCGATATTAGGATTAATTGTATTTTTAGGTACTAATACTTTTGCAGAGGAGGCACCTCAGACATTAGAACAGTTAAAGGCAGAAAATTTAAGTTTGAAAGAAAAATTAGCAAATACAGTACTTGTAGTAGAAGATAGTGGAAAAGCAGAAATAATAAAACAGGGAAATCAAGGAGAAGAATGGCAAATCTCAGCTAGAACTTATATAGAAAAAGAAAAGTATGATCTAGGATCTAAGGATTTTGGAGAAAGTGAAAATATTTTGATGTTTGGGACAGGAATTAATGCTGTTAAGGGGAATTGGGGTTATCACTTAAATGTAGAGCAGAGAGGAACTGGACATATTAATTCTGATGGAGCAGATAATCAAAATACAAGAGTAGATTATAAAATTAGATATCAAGCTACACCAAAAATTGGGGTTGCTTTTAAGTATAGAAGTGAAAGGGGAACAAAAAAAAGAGATGCATATGCAGCAGAACAAAATAGAAATAGAGACAGGGTAGAGTTAGGATTAGACTCTTCATATCAATATGTTTCTGGTTGGTTTGTAGTAGGACATGATGTAGATAGTACTAATGGAGCTAAAAATAAAGGTAATTATTATGAGGGAGATTTAGGTCCAACATTTTCAATCACAGATAATTTTGCATTAAGACCAACGGTCTATTCAACAGGAGAATTTTATAATAATAATGATGAAACTATGTATGATCATCAAGTTAGGTTAATGGGGATTTATCAAGCGACAGATAAGTTAACAATTATGCCTAGAGTTAGATATTCATTACTAAGAGATCTATCAGAAACATCTAAAACTTATGATTATACAAGTGACTATAGAGTAAGAGCAGAATTGTTAGCAGCTTATAAAATTAACGATCAATGGTCGATAGATGGTGGTATAGCTTATGACTGGCAGGATAGAGAATATGATAGAGGAACATATAAAGAGAATAAAAATATAGATATGTTTTGGTATACGGCAGGAGTTAATTACAAATTCTAAAATAATTTTTTAAACTTAGTTAATATAATGTAGATTTGAAAAATCACATGAAAAAAGAGTGTTTAATTTAACACTCTTTTTTTATTTCATTGTGCATATCTTTTATATTTTTAAGAACTTGATCCAATGTGTTTATTGTTTGAAGATACTCTTCTTCTGGGATCTCTTTTACCATATCTTTCAAAAAATCAGCCGCTTCAACTTTAATTACTTTATAAGCTTTCTCTCCTTTAGGTGTCAAATAGAGATTAAAAGCTCTCTTGTCTTTAGCATCGGGTATTTTTTCTATTAATCCGCTCTTCAAAAGCTTAGTAACAGCTTTAGTCGTAGTAGCTCTATCTATCACTAAATATTTACTGAGTGTCATTAGAGAAAGGCCTGGATCTCTTTTTATGGATACAAGAAATGGATATGTTCCTGCTGTTATCCCAGACTCTGTAAGATTATGATTCAATACTGTCATTTGGTGCCTGTAGATTGCTGCTATATATTGCATAATTTCAAATTTTTTTTTCAAAATATTCCACCTCTTTTTAGTTAATCCTTATAACTATTGTATAGGTAATAAATAAATAAATCAATCCTTTTGAAATAATCCAAAAATAAAGATCATAAACAACATAGCACTGCTCAATAAAAATGCTCTCAGTGTAGACTTATACAATGCAGCACCATCTGTTGATAAATAAAGTGTTAATGGAACAATAATCCCTGTAACCATTTTCATATTATGATATGTTTTTTTAGGATGATTAGGACATATTGCCCTTTTAATTATAGGTATAAAGATTAAAAACAGCCCTGATACTAATAAAAAAATATTTTCATTCATTCCAAAAATAAGCAGACTAAAAATGGTCGTTATAATACAGGCTTTGGTGTATGCTTTGATATTTTCTTTTGCTTTAAATTTTGCTTTTTTTATATCAAAATCTCTAAAGAGAGAGATAATAATAATATAAGGAAAAAATGCAAACCGCAGTTCAAATAGCATAAAACACTCCCAAATAATGAGGAGTATAAAAGCATAAAAAATAATTTCTTTATCTGTCATCTTAGCCACTTCACAGGGAAGAGGTTCATCACTTTTTCCCCTGCCTGGAAAAAGAAAAAAGCCCGCTGTCACAATGATAAATACCCATAAAGCTTGAAACCAATATTGATAAACTAATATTTCATAGGAAGATTCAATATAACTTCCAAAAATAGATGACAAATTAAAAGTCATAATAAACATAAGGGCATTCCCGCAATTATGTTTATGTGCAAACAATTTTAATACAGTGATAAATATAGCATATGCTGCTATACTCTGCAAAAAAGGAAATCCATCAAATATTTGGCCATTTAACATTCCTATATAAAATCCTAAACAAATTATCTTAATTTTAAAAAATAACTCCTTAAAATTATATTTTTTCATTCCCAAAGTTATAATTAAAGGAAAGATACATAAAACCATGGGGTTGATAAAATGAAATAATTTAGAAAGGGTAATACCTGATACAGAGGTAAAGAGAAGTCTTCTATATAAATTTTTCAATTCTTTTTCCATAGCACCCTCCTAATAAATATAATTAGCAAAACTCATTAGTTTTATCCATACCCACGCTATTTTTGATAAAATCTTATGGTTGGAGTTTATAATGGTTACTGCTCCTTTTGAACCAGAACTTATATTTATACCTTCTGAAAGTTCTTCATTTAAAACTATTTTTACCCTTACCCGTCCGGAAGCTCTGATCCACCTGGTGTCTTTTTCTATTGTGTAAAGTTTATCAGGAGAGGTATAACCTGATTGCATTATTGAGACTGTTTTATCGATAGACCCCTTAAATATTTTTCCAGGAACAGAATCAAAAATGATAAGAGCCTCTTGTCCGGATTTAAAATTATTTAGACTTTTCTCCATATAGTCTACATAAATATTTAAATTATCTTTATTATAGATATAACCGTAACTGGTACTTGTATTTACCATCTGACCTTTAAAAAGCTGATGCATTGATAGATAACCTGAAAAATGAGATCTTACCACTGTATCCTTTAAATCCTTTTTTACTAATTCAATTTGAGTTTTAATAGATTTAAGTATTTCATTGTCTGAAGATTTTTCTCCCCTTTTTTCAATTAAAGAATTAACCATAAACTCAACTGCTTCGACTTTTTTCTGGGATAGTTTATATTTTAGCTGCCAATCCTCAAATTCAACTTTAGCTATTAGTTCTTCTAAATAGAGTTCTTTATATCTGACATAATTGATCTTTGTATAATGTAAGGTGATTTTAGCTTCTAGAAGTTGTTTTTTAGCCTCCATTATCTTATAATCCATAGCTTTTAATTGATTTTGCTGATCTTTATATTGATATGTCAATTCTTCCAATTTCAATTTTAATTTTTTATCATCTACTTTAAATAGAGGAGCTCCTGGTTCCACCCATTCTCCATCATCTATTAAAATTTCAGTTATTTTCCCGTTAACTTCACTATAGATAGGATAAAGGCTGTATTCAATACTTGCTCTTGCTGAATAGGGAGTATAGTAAGCCAAAGCTGCAGATATAATAAAGGTCAATATAAAAACTCCAAGTATTATAAAATAAATATTTTTTAGTTGTTTTAAATATTTCATGATAAGTTCCTCCAATTAATTTTTTACTGTTTTAATATAGTACAACAATATTGTTGCAATTGCAACTTTATTTGTTGCGGCCGCAACTTTATTTTGATGTGTTAAAAATTTTATGTTTCTATTCCTTTAAACTGCAGTCATTATATTTTCAAAATCTATTTTTTTATTCAATTTTGAAAAAATAAGTAGTATACTAATAATAAGTACAGTATTAAATATAAAATAAATAAAGATTTATAGCTATTTACTTCTGATAAAACCTTATATTTGGAGATTTTAAATATTTATATAAAAAATAATGGAGGATTTCATTGAAAAAAAATCTAGAAAATTCTATGAAAAAATATTTCTTTTCTCTCGTATGCATAATGACCTTTACCTATATAAGTTCTTATATTTTGGTTGTTATTCCTGCTCTTAAAAGGGCTACCAGAGAAAAACATAAGCAGGATATAAATAAATTATTTTCAGTTACATCACAACAATTTGATCATCTTTCCTCAATCCTAAAGGATAACTCAGAATGGGATACACTATATGAAAGTATGGATGGAACTATGAGTAGGAAGGAAAAAGAAATTTTTTTAAATGACCTTTTTGCAGAGGATTCCTTAAAACTTTTTGGATTAGATTATATTGCTATCTATGATGAGAAGCAAAACGAAGTTATCAATTATTCTATCTCCAAAACAAATATAAAAAACGCCATCTCATTGAAGGGAAAAAAATATTTTCTCAGCAGCCAGCCCAGCGGTAAAAATAGAGTCAAAACAGTATCAGGGTATATGGATATAGCTGGAAAAGCCTATATGTTTTTTTCTCATGTTATTTTACATAACGATGGTACCGGCAGATCCATTGGACATCTTTTATTTATTAAGGAAATAGATGAAGACTACATATTTGATTTAAAGATAAAAAATAATTTATTGTTGCAAATTTATATCCCCAATGAAAATGATGAAAAACTTATAAAGAAAATTATTGATTCAAAAAAAGAATTAGATTTTTATTCTCACCGAATAGAAGGCGGTAAGAGGTTATATTACGTCCCTTATATGAAAAGTGTTCACAATATAGCCTACATCATAAAGGTGACAGTAGATGACAGTATCTCCAAGGGAGCCCTATTAAATTTTTGGATAGGTATGACCCCGATTATTCTTTCGTTCTTTTTTATTTTCTTTGTAAGAAATAGATTAAATGAAAAATTAATTGCTCCTCTTGTATCACTTTATAGCCATATTATCTCTATAAAAGAAAATCAAAAATATAAGCTCCTTGTATATCCTGAGGTAGGGAATGAGATGGATGAAGTTCTCAGAGCATTTAATAACTTCATGGTTAAAGTAGAAGAGCAAAAAAATGATATAAAAAATAAAAAAATTGCACTAGAAAAGCTGGCATACACAGATTATTTAACAGGTCTGGCTACCAGAAGATTTCTAGATGAGGGGTATGACCTTTTATTTAAAAGTGCTAAAAGATCTGACAGTGTATTAACACTCATTATGATGGATATAGATTTTTTTAAAAAATATAATGATAGGTATGGCCACCCTGAAGGTGATCGGATTTTAAAAATAATTGGAAAACTTCTAAAAAAAGTTTTTAAAAGAGAGGGAGACATAGCCGGCAGGTACGGAGGGGAGGAGTTTTTAATAATTTTATATCAGACCCCTTTAAAAGAAACTATACGTCTGGTAAATGAATTCCAAAATAAATTAGAGATGTGCAATCTAAAACACGAAGATTCTTATTTTGGAAAAGTAACAGTTAGTATGGGCATAAAAAGTTCTAAGATAGTTAAAAATCAAAATTCTCATTTATTTTTAAAAGAAGCTGATAAAGCTCTCTACAAAGCTAAGGAAAGCGGCAGAAATAAATATATATTTGAACTTTAATAAAAACATTTAAACTATTTCTCGCCTAACTGACCTAAGTTTTTTTCTTAAATATAAATAAAGACCTCCCAGCTGGGAGGTCTTTATTTATATTTATTTTGAATGTTTTAAAATTACCCTTCCAATCAGCCTTGAATTTAGCATGTCCTGCACTTTTCCTAATATCTCATTCAATTGAACTTCTTCAATTCCATTTTCTAACTGACTTCCTTTCCAAGACTCAGCTAACAACCTCCATACTTCCTCTCTCTTTTCTTGAGGACATTGTACAGAATCAATTCCAATGAGACGTACTCCCCTTAAAATAAAAGGATAAACATTCATATTGTCAATATTTCCTCCTGCTATATTCCCGCAAGTAGTGACAACACCACCATATTTTAAGGTTCTGATAGCAGTCGACAAAGGATCTCCTCCTACTGTATCAATAACTCCTGCCCAAGTTTGTTTCAACATTGCTTTATTAGATGTATCTTTAAATTCATCTCTGGTAAGGGTATCACTAGCTCCTAATTCCAATAAAAAATTTCTTTTTTCTTCATTTTGAACAACACCTACTACTTCATAGCCTAATTTAACCAAAAACTTAACTGTGTGACTTCCTACTCCTCCAGAAGCTCCTGTTACAAGTATTGGTCCGTCTTCAGGATCTACTATTGAAATTAACTCATAGACAGACAATGCTGAGGTAAATCCAGCTGTCCCATAGATCATTGCCTCTTTTAAAGTTAAATTTTTAGGTTTTTTTACTATCCAGCTAGAAGGGATTCTTATATATTCACCAAATCCTCCATCTGTATTCATCCCTAGATCATATCCAGTGATAAAAACTTCCTCACCTGCTTTAAAAGCAGGGTTTTCAGATGAATAAACAATACCTGCAGCATCTATTCCCGGTGTATGTGGAAAATTTCTCGTTACCCCTTTATTTCCTGTACAAGATAGTGCATCTTTATAATTTAAAGACGAATACAAAACCTTAATAACTACATCTCCTTCTGGAAGATTTTCTATCTTTCTTTCTACAATTTTTGGGATATACTGACCCTCTTCTTCAAAAATTCTTACAGCTTTAAAATTCATCTCTCCAACTCCTCTTATCTAAATATTTAATTTTTATTGATTAAAACTTCCATAGTAATTTCTTTTGAAATTCTCAATTGAACTACCTCTAATCCAAATGGTACGATACCGTACTATTTTGTTTAATGATATAATAAATGATAACAAATGTCAAGAATTATTAATTTTGACTTTATATATTAAATATTTGAATAATAATATTCTATAAAAATTTACTTCAAAAGTATTACTCCTCCTTTATTATTTTTAATTTTTTTGTAAATAAAAAAACCTGACTTTAATACTGTTAAAGTCAGGAGTTCTTCTATAAAAATAAAACTCTTTTTCAAGTTTTTTACTCTGTGATTCTATCCTTTTTCTTTTTAATCCCTCTTAAATTTTCTTTGAAGGATGTTCCCTAGTAATAGAGATGAAATAACAATGCCTATTAAAAATGAACTGTTAAATCCACTTTTTTCGATAATATACCCTAAAATAATCTGAATAAAAAAAGTTGCTATAGTTGCTATACTGCTCACTAAAGAAAAAATTGAAGCTTTATACTTTGAAGGTGCATAGTTATTAATATATGTTGAATTCAGGATATACCCTAGTCCGCTTGCCAGACCAAAAAAAATCAATGCTAATATAAGTGGAACTATACTCTGTACAGTATTGGATATCCTGAAAAAAACAAAGGATAAAGCCATATTAAAAAATATAAAAAAACTAATTTTTTCGGTATTTTCATGAAATAATTTAATAAAATAAGAACCAAAACTCAAAAAAATAGAATATATTCCAAAAAGTACAGGGATATACTTTATATCTCCTAAAATATTTTTTGCAATGGGCTGCCAGGTAAATATAAAAATTGTAAAAAATGTATATATGGCAATATTAATCCATATAATATACCTCAACTTACCCTCCTTTAAGGTCAGCTTGATCACATTCATATATATTTTCCTTAACTTATCCGAACTTCCATAATTTTCTTTAAAAAATATGATTACGAAGATAGATATAATTATATCCACTATGGCTGTTAATAATATTAAATAGCCTATATTTTTAAGTTTCAGATAGATAAATATAATGGGAACAATTAACTTAATAACACTAGAAATTAATTTTGTTCTTAAAAGTGTATTTTTATAAGCCTCTTTATCCTCTGTATCTCCAAGCCAGGTTATAAGTGAACCGCTGAGCTGGGAACTCCCGATGCCCTTTAAAACATAGGAAAAAATAAGTGACTCAAAAGAAATACCAAAAAACAATATAAAATATGACAAACTGGTGAAAAGTTTCCCCACGATATATATATTTCTTCTCCCATATTTATCCGCCAATCCTCCTGTGGGATAATCCAATACAGCTGTTGTTCCTAAATACACTGAAAACAGCAGCCCTATTTGAGAAAAACTCAATCCTTTTTCAATCAGATATAGTGTTAAAAATGAATTTAACAGGACTCCTAATATTCCTGAAACTCCTACCAAAGTTATATATTTTTTATTCACCCTCTCCAGTGAAAACCTGAATTTCTTCTCTTTAAAATTTCGACTTATTGACTCTCCGACTGCCCTAATCATGATCCATACTCCTTCTATAAATATCAAGTTTTTTTATAAATTCAGTGATATTATCCTTTCTTCAAAAAAAGAGAGTATCCCACTCTCTTTACTTAAAGAGTATCCTATTTTATTAATTTCAACTAATTTCTTTGTAAAACATTAAACTTTGGAATTTTAATTCATTGTTTTTTCCAAGAGATATAAGAAATTCTTTTCAATGAAAACTCCCCTATTTGAAAATTGCCCCTACATTCCCCTCCTCTATACCTATTTCTTTTTGAGGAGTTAACAGTAAAAATACCAATGATACTGCTATGGGAATTACCCCTAAAATTATACTGTAACTTGGTGTACTCATATCGATGATTTTCCCAGATAATAATAGTGCTATAGGCATTATTGTTTTTATAATTCCAATGAACAGACCTATTACCTGTCCTCTGATATTATCCGGTATCTCCTGCTGAAAATAAGTCAATAAGGGGATATCTACCAAAGCAATCACTCCTCCTGTGAGGAACATTCCAATGGCATAGATTGTTGTTGTTCCCATCTGCTCTAAACTCACAGATATTGGAATTAAGAATAAAATATTTACTCCTATAAATCCAATAAATAATACTTTTATTAGTTTAAGTGTCAATTTGAGGTTAAATTTCCCCATTATCATAGCTACAATTATCAATCCTATGGAAAACATAGACTGTATCCCACCTAAGACCTTACTTCCATATTGAAAATAATTTGTAATGAGATATGGAATAGGAACTATTATTGCCATGGGAAATGAAAAATTTAAAATGACTAATAAAACAACATATTTTTTTAATTTTTTATCTAGCATCATATATCTGAAACCTTTGGTCAAAGACATCTTCTCTTTTTTCTCTGTTTCTGTTTTGACTTCTTCTATACTTAAGAATATTTCTGTAATCATAGAAAATAAAAACGAAATCCCATTGAATAAAACAAAGCTTCTTATATCAATAAATGCATATATCAGTCCTCCTAAGAATGGCCCCGCTATCCTGCTTCCAGAACTGATTATAGATGATAAAGAATTAGCCTTTACCAGCCAATCCTTTTCAAACATCTGAGGTTTCCCACTTTCAAACCCTATGGATACAAGAAGAGAAAATATACTGGTAAGTACAGTACCTGTGTAGATTAAAGTGATGCTATCTATATAGTTCCACATGTAGAAGATTCCAAACATCAAAAGAGCATTTAAGAGGTCTCCTAGGATTATCAGTTTTTTCTTGGAGTACCGGTCTACAAATATCCCAAAAATCGGTGATAAAACAACAACCGGTATTGTGTATAATATTATATTAAAAGCATACGATGTCCCCTGATGGGTTACATCTAATAAATACATCCCTGTGGCAAATGAAAATAATACCGATCCCAGTAGAGATATAAATATCCCCGGAAAATATATCAATTTATTTTTTAAATAACTATTCATCTCTTTCCTCCCTAATATTTTATTGTCTTAACCTCATTATAGAATATAGAGGTAAGGCAACCGCAACAGCTAAAATAAAGAAAATTAATAATAAAAATGCTAAAAGGTAGGGTTAACCCTACCTTTTACCAAAATATAGATATGTTGAAATTATTTCTCCGGGAACGGTAAAATCCTCATATTTCCCTAATTCTCCATCAATAAAAAAGGAAGGGAGGTGCTTTTGGGATAAAACCTTATAATTCATTTCAAATAGCTTAGTTTCAATATTTTTTAAGATTAAATATTTCCTGAAATCTGGTTTGATAAGTGAATTATTTTTAAATTTTTCAAAGATAATATACCCACTTAAAAGAGATGAGTTATTTTTTAAATATCTATCTACTTTTTCCATAAGAAACTCTTTATTTCTAAAGGAAAAATTACTGCTGGTTAGATAATCTACGAGAATGTCAATACTAGCTGTCTTTATTGGCATCTCTTTAAAATCTGAACAGATAAAAATTATATTTTTCTTAAGTCCTTTATTTTCAAGGTTTTTTTTTAGAAAAACTTGTGAATCAAAATTTAAATCTACAGAAATATAAGTAGTGTCTTCACTTAGATCATCATAGATATTATTCAGAAAAAAACCTATTCCACTTCCTATCTCCAATAAAATCTTGTTTCTAAAAAAATTGTTGGGGATTATATTAGAAAACCACTCTGAGTTTTTATAAACATTCTCTAATAACTCATCCCTGGTATTATCAATATAATTTAATAAAAAGTCTTTAGGATAATCATAGTTACTTTCAAAAGGAGTATGAGAAACAATAAGAATTCCATTTTTAATTAGATACTCTTTTTGACAGCTGCATTTTAAAACCCCTTCTAAAATTTGATTATCTTCTATATTTCCCCTATAAATTTCGAGATCAGACTGACAGACAGGACACTGTAATAGATGAAGACTGTTTAAAGGGATACCTATCTTTATTTTAGAGTTTTCCTCTTGTAGAAGTAAACTTTCAATTTCCTTGTTAAGCTCTTTATCAATTTCTTTTAGAGATTTAATTTTTTCTTTTATTTCCCCGCTTTTTTGGAGGTAGTATTTTTTATATAAATAAGAACTGGTTTTTGAATCAAGGTTTCCTAGTTTTTTAGTTAAAATAATATTTTTAATCTCACTTAAGGTAAAGTTTAAAGATTTTAGACGTAGAATCTGATCTAGTGTTTTCTGATCATTACCAGTAAAATTATATTGGTTATTTATTTTTTTAGGGTTAAGAATTCCAAGATCTATATAATGTCTGATCGTATCCTTAGTCAAGTTATTTTGTTTTGTAAAATTTCCTATTTTCATATAGTTCTCCTTATATATTGGATCTTAATAATTATTATCTATCCCATATTTTTTACCACTTTTATAGATCTTTCTGTATATTACTAATCCCAGTATAAAATAGATCATACTTACAAAAATCAACCTGACAATCAAATCTACAGGGGTTTCTCCATAATCAATGATACTTTTAGTTGCTTTTATAGCCAGTGCTAAAGGCTGAAAATTATTAATCCACTGAATGACCTTAGGAAGACTTGAGTTAGGAACAACTCCCCCGCTGGTAAAAAGAAGTATATAAGAAATAATAGATACAAAGTTTCCTATCTTTGCCGTTTTTATTGTCATACTCGTAATTATATAACCAAGACCTTGAAGAGCTATGAAAAGCGAAAGACTTATCAATATAATTTTCCGATCAAAGTAAAGCTTGAGCTGGATAGTCAAAATCCCTATCAAAATAACAAAACATATTTGAAATAAAGAAAATCCCAGCCAAAAGATATTTCGATAAGTTATTATTTTTAAAAAAGAAACTGGTTTTAAAAGCAGCTGCTGAAGAGTTCCTGTTTGTTTCTCTTGAGATGTTGAAATAGATCCATTGGATATGATCCCGCTGGCTAAATACCAATAAATAAAAGTCAGATAGTAACTTTTTGAATGATCTCCTAATCCCTGCATAAGTCCAAAAAATATAATTGTTGTCATCAGCATTTCACTGATATATCCGGCACTGTATGCCTTTATTTCTAAAATACACCTTTTGCACTCAGTTAAAAATATTCTCATTTCTTTTCTCCCTTACTTAAGTTTATAATTGCATTTTCAAGTTCATTTTGTGTTAAAGAAAAATCCAGTATTTCATACCTATGCTTTATAAGATCAGCTAAAATTTCATTGGAGTCATTCTTTTCGTCTATATAGATCTTAGTAATCTCATTTAAATAACTCTGCTTTAGAGATATAAACTCCTTTTCATTTTTTAAGACACCTTTCACACTGATTACTTTTTTAGATTTTGCAAATTTCTTTTTGAATTCATCGATATGAGCACAAAACTCTATCTCTCCATTATTTAAATAAGCTATCCTATCTGAAACTTCATCTACAGTAGATACTTCATGGGAAGTTAAGATTATTGAAATATTATGATTTTTAGACAGTCCTTTCAATTTTTTAATTAATTCCTTAGTGGAGATTAGATCAAGACCTAAAGTGGGTTCATCTAAAAATAAAACCTTAGGAGTTCCCAATAGGGCTACTCCAATTCCTAACTTTTGTTTCATTCCAGTGGAAAGATCTCCAGCTTTTTTATTTCGATGCTCATAAAGATCTAATTCTTTTAAAAGGCTTCCCCCTTTCTCTTTTATCTCACGTTTTTTTAGGCCTAAAAGTCCGCCATAATAATATAAATTATCCATTGCAGTAATATAGCTGTATAAATTATTCTGTCCCTCTAAAATAACTCCTAGATCTTTATAGAGATTATGTCCATAGGATAAAACCTCTTTGTTATTAAACTTTATACTTCCTGAATCATAACTTATAAGCCCCATCATTGTTTTTAACAGTGTTGATTTTCCGGCTCCATTTTTTCCTATAACAGTTATAATCTCTCCCCTTTTTATTTCAAGATTTATATTTTTCAATACTTCTTTTTTTCTGTAGCTTTTTTTTAAATTTTTTATTCTATAAATTGATTGATTTTCGTCGTTCATTGAATTCATTTTGGTGGGCCCCCTTTTTAGCTTCATCATGTTTATACGATTATTTTTTTGAGTTGTCAACAAAATATTTTTATTTGAATTGTTTCTTTAAAAAAAAATATGTAATAATTTTCAAAAATTATCGTATTTTACTTATTATTTAAAACTACATGAATGATTTACTCATCAAGAAAAATAGATAAATTAAAAAGGGTTCCTAAGAACCCTTTTAATTTATCTATTTACATACCTTTTAAATCTTGTGCTATAAATTGAGCTTTTGCTCCAAAGATTGCTTGAACACCATTTGTACCAACTTTAAGTACTCCTGAAGCTCCTAATCTTTTTAATTCTTTATCGTTTACTGCGTTTACATCTTTAACTTCTAATCTAAGTCTTGTAATACAAGCATCGATTGTAACTAAGTTATCTTTACCACCTAAAGCAGCCATAACTAAGATAGATAGTTCACTTCCGCTTACTTTTACTTCTTCTTCTAATTCTTCATCTTCTCTACCTGGAGTTTTAAGATCGAATTTTCTGATAACAGCTCTGAATAGGAAGTAATAAACAACAGCTAAGACTAACCCTACAACTATTACCATATACCAGTTGTTGTCGAAATCTCCTCTGATTCCTGGTAAAAGTCCGAATAAAACATAGTCGATAGCTCCACCTGAGAATGTCATACCGATTCTAACATTTAACATATTCATTACCATAAATGATGTCGCTGCGATTACACAGTGAATACCATATAAAACTGGTGCTACGAATAAGAATGCGAATTCAATTGGTTCAGTGATACCTGTTAAAAATGATGTTAATGCTGCTGAGAATAAGATACCTCCAGCTAATTTTCTTCTTTCAGGTTTTGCTTCATGATACATAGCTAATGCTGCTGCTGGTAGTCCAAACATCATGAATGGGAATTTACCAGTCATAAATTTACCTGCACCTACATAAGTATCAGATGAGAAGTTTCTAACTCCATCATTAAACATTGCAAACCAAATTCTGTTATCTCCTTGAACTAATTGACCAGCGGCATTTGTATATTCACCGAATTGGAACCAGAATGGAGAATAGAAGATATGGTGTAATCCGAATGGGATTAATGCTCTTTCTATTAGACCAAATATAAATGTTGATAAGTTTGAGTTATTAGGATCATTGGCTATCATAGATAATGATTCTAATCCACCTTGGATTGGTACCCAGATATAAGGCATGATCATACCAACGATAAATCCTACTACAGCTGCCATGATAGGAACTAATCTTTTACCTGCAAAGAATCCTAAGAATGGAGGTAATTCTGTTTTATGGAACTTATTATACATAGTCGCTCCGATAATACCTGCAATAAGACCACCGAATACTCCAGTTTGAAGTGTAGGTGTACCAAGAACTAAAGCGAATGCTTTATTCCCTGCTTCTACTCCTGCTGCTGCATCAGTTAAACTTCCCATAGTAACGTTCATAATTAACATAGCGACAATACCTGCTAAACCAGCGACTCCATCTCCACCTGCTAAACCTATAGCTGCTCCTACTGCAAACAGTAATGGTAGATTTCCAAATATAACGTCACCTGCATTCTTCATTAATGGTATATCCGCATGTGCTCCTACTGCTAAGAATATACCGGCTGCTGGTAATATTGCGATAGGTGTCATTAGTGCTTTTCCGACTCTTGATAATTGTGCAAACATTTTCATCTTCATTTCCTCCTAAATTATATATTTTAGTGATAATAATTATCTACAAATTTAAACTTGTTTTCCTTCCTAGAAAATAAAAATCCTTTAAAATTATTACATTTTTGATGTTAATGTGTATATTTTTGATTTATTTTTTATCTAGTTGTTCTAATTGGGAACTTTCAAGTCTTTTTTGCTTCATGCTTTAGAATAAAACTTTTTTAGAAAAAAGTCAACATTTTTTTTGAAAAAAAATGAGCCTTTTTTCAAAAAAATGAAAAAGAATCACTATTTTATTGACGTAGATAGGTTATTATTAAAAAATAATAATTAAGCGGTTGTTAACATTTTATATAAAAATTTGACTTATTTATTTAATTATCATAAAATCAAGATAAAATGATTAGTTATCAACTGTTTTGTACGAATTAAGATTAGGAGTAGTTATGAAAAAAGATAAGTATAGTATAATAGAGCCTTTTTTAAAAAAGGAAAAAAAATTGAAAGAACTCAGCAGTGAACATGATATCCCATATAGTACCCTTAAGAGGTGGATAAAGGCATATAAGGAATTTGGTACCAAAGGTCTCTCTAAAAAAATTAGGAGTGATAAGGATAGTTTTAGAAAAGCTGATGATGAAACTATGGAATATATAATGAAAGAACATAAAAAAAATCCAAACATAAATATAACAACTCTTTATAATAATTATTTAGCTGCTTTTAAAAATAAAAATATCACTAAGTTAAGTTACAATACTATATATAGAATGGCTACTAATTTAGACCCATTCAGTCAAAAATATGTAAATAAGAACTTAACTAATATAAAGAAGCCAAATGATATATATAGGGTATCCACTGAGAAATTGCACATTAAAAATTTAAATATTAATGAAGGTATTGCTACCATAGTGATCGTATATGATGTTTATGATGATAGTATATTAAACTATAAGATATATACTGGAGAAGTCATGGAAGAACACTATCTCATGCTTATTAGGGAGACCATTATAAAAAACAGGGTAGAAGACTATTTAGTAAAGCCTAAAAATATATTTATAGATGATTTTAAGATGAAAAATAAAGAAAAGTTTTTTAAAATTTTGAAGGAATTAAACATAAATATTAATGGGACTCTAGAAAAAAATAAAGAGATAACAAAATTTGTTAGATTTTTAGAAAAAGATATTATAAATATTTTTAAGGGGGAACCACTTTCTATTAAATATTTAAATTATAATCTTGAAAAATATATATGTAACGGTGTTTTAAAAAATATTCCAGAGGGGAATAAATTATTCGATCTTAATAAATTAGATTTTTTGTTCGAAAGTGCAGATAGAAAGATTCAAAATTATGGAATACGTTTTAAAAATAATTTATACAGTGATGAAGTATTGAAAGCATATATAGGGAAAATAGTAACTTTAAGATATAATACTTTTGATCTAAATGTTTTAAAGATATACCAAAATAATAAATATTTATTTTCTGTATACCTAACTGATGCATTGATTTAAAATCCTTTTTTAAGGTTTTTTTTCTAGAAGGTTAGAGTGTTTTGATAAAAAAATTGAGTTTAATTAAAAAACGTCACGAAATTTTTCGTGACGTTTTTAATAAATTTTTATTGCATTAATAATTTATTCAATAGGACTATTTTTCTGTTTGCAGATTTTTTTGGTAACTCTCATTTTTACTTATTTTTTTCTCTTTTCTTTTCCTAAGTAAAATTAAATCTCTTAAATAGTTTTCATTTTTAGCTTCTAACCATTTTTCTTGGAAATTATCATCTTTAATTAATGATGCTATTGATGCCAGAGTCTGTAGATGTAATTTATTTAGTTCAGGGCTGCTGACGAATAAAAATACAGCTTTTATCTCTGGGTGTTTTTCACTGAATCTAATTCCATCTTTACATCTAAATACAGCCATATGGAATGAATCTATATCATCTAAAACAATATGTGGAATAGCTGTAAACCCTGATATTGCAGTGGTTATGTCATTTTCTCTTTCAAAGAAAAGATTTTCTAATTCTAAATTATCTTTCCCTAATATAGTAGAAAATTTTTCAGCCTCCACTTTAATCAATTCTTCTAAACTAGTAAAACCTTTTAGATCTACAATGGGAGCATCCATAACTATCTTATCAAATTCTGTAAGTTCAACATCATCTCTTTGATGAATAATATCCCGTAGTTCACTCTCTAGGCTATGACCTAATTTGAGGTTATCGGTAATTCTGATCAAAAGGTGTAATAATGCATATTCCTTATTGGAATTTTTCTTTCCATAGATAAAATAAATAATTAAACTTATAAGGATAAGACCGATACTAGATTCTATGGCAGCGACTCCTAATTGAGCTATAAAAGATATAAATACAAATATAGTAAATATTTGAACCCATGGGTATAGAGGGGCTATAAAAGATGGTCTATAATTTTCTAAATTACTTTCCCTGATGATAATTACCGACAGATTAGTAAGGACATATGTCGTTAGTATTACTGCTGATGCTGTTTTTGCCAATGTTTCTAATGGTAATAATAGTGACCCGACCATAAGTAATCCTGTAGATATAATAGCTACTGTAGGAGTTTTAAATTTTTCATTTACTCGACCTACAAATGAAGGGAATAATTTATCACGACTGAGAGCCAATGGATATCTAGAAGCTGCCATGATTCCAGCATTTGCTGTAGAGATAAAGGCTAATAGAGAAGCTACTGTAATAACAATATATCCGGGGTTTCCTGCTAAGACCCTTGCAGCATCGGCAATGGGAGTCAGTGAATTTGCTAACTCGTCTCCTGGCAAAACACCTACGGTAACAAATAATGTAGCGGCATATACAAATATTATTACAATAATAGAAGAGATTAACCCTTTAGGAATATTTTTCTTAGGGTTTTTAACTTCTTCAGAGACACATGCTACAGTCAATAGTCCTCCGAATGATACAAAGATAAGAGCAGCACTAGAGACTACAAGACCTGCACCTAAAGCAGAAAAAGGTGAACCTGAACTCACTAAGGTTAATTTGTCGTTTACAACTTCATAAATTTGGACAAAGGGATTAAAAAAATCAAGATTGACATTGAACATTCCAACAGCTATAAAAATTCCCATTAATAATAATAAACCTGTCACTATAATAGTTTCAAATTTACTGGCTGCTTCAACTCCAACAATATTTAAAATTAAAAATACTGTAGTGACTAAAGAGGAGATGATGATCAATGTTTGATGATCCATAGTATCTCCGTACAATATTCCACCAATAACCCCAGCTATACCAAAGATTGCAAAAGCAGTTTTTAAGCAGATTGCAAACCAGCTGAGTACTCCAGAAATAGTTCCTATAAGAGGGCCGAGGGTTCTCATTATAAAAAAGTAGTCTCCACCGGCTTTTGGCATTGCAGTGATCAATTCAATAACAGACAGTGTACCTACAAGTACAATTAATCCACCTAAGATATAACCTAGAATCATCATTGGACCTGCCTTACTAAAGGCTATTCCAGGTAATATAAATATCCCTGAACTTATCATCGCTCCAGATGAAATACTAAATACATCCATAAATCCAAGTTCTTTTTTTAGTTCCATAATCTCACCCCATTAATATATTTTAATAATCTAAGTATACTCTATTTTTGTAACATTTCAAACTATTTTGTTAAGAAAAAACTAATATATTAATGAAAAACTAAGAATTATAAAGTTATTCTAAATAAAAAAACGTCACAAAAATTTAGTGACGTTTTTCTAAAAATATTTATTTTCTTTTTTTCTTTTTTCTTTTTCTGAGTAAAATTAGATCCCTTAAATAATTCTCGTCTTTAGCCTCTAACCATTTTTCTTGAAATTTATCATCTTTAATTAATGTTGCTATAGATGCTAGAGTTTGAAGATGTAATTTATTTAATTTAGGACTGCTGACAAATAAAAATACAGCTTTTATCTCTGGATGCTCTTCACTAAATTTAATACCATCTTTACATCTGAATACAGCCATATGGAATGTATCTATATCATCTATAACAATGTGTGGAATAGCTGTAAAGCCGGATATAGCCGTAGTTATTTCATTTTCTCTTTCGAAAAAGAGGTTTTCTAGTTCCAAATGATTTCTCCCTAAGATAGTAGAAAATTTTTCAGCTTCTAACACGATTAATTCTTCTAAACTAGTAAAACCTTTTAAGTCTACGATGGGAGCTTCTATGACTATCTTATCAAATTCTGTAAGTTCTACATCATCTCTTTGGTGGATAATATCTCTGAGCTCACTCTCTAAGTTATGTCCTAATTTAAGGTTATCGGTAATTCTAATTAAAAGGTGTAACAGTGCATATTCCTTGCTAGAATTTTTCTTTCCATAGGTGAAATAGATAATCAAACTTATAAGGACAAGACCGATACTAGATTCTATAGCCGAGATTCCTAATTGAGCTATAAAATATGAAAATACAAATATGGTAAATATCTGAATCCATGGATAGAGAGGAGTTATAAAGGAAGGCCTGTAATTAGATAAATTACTTTCTCTGATTATAATCACCGATAAATTAGTAAGAATATATGTCATTAATATAACAGCTGATGCTGTTTTAGCTAGTGTTTCAAGTGGTAACAATAAAGATTCGACTATGAGTATCCCAGTTGATATAATAGCTACTGTAGGAGTTTTAAATTTTTTATTAACCCTCCCTACAAAATTAGGAAATAATTTATCCCGGCTCAATGCCAGTGGATATCTAGAAGCTGCCATGATCCCTGCATTTGCTGTAGAGATAAAGGCTAAAAGCGATGCTATAGTTAGGACTATATATCCTGGCTTTCCAGCTAATATTCGTGCAGCATCGGCAATAGGAGTCAGTGAATTGGCTAGTTCTTTTCCTGGTAATACTCCTACAGTAACAAATAATGTAGCTGCATAAATAACAGTTATAACTGTTATTGAGGAGATCATTCCTTTAGGAATATTAACTTTTGGATTTTTTACCTCTTCAGAGATAGAAGCAACCTTCAAAAGTCCACCAAAGGATACAAAGATAAAAGCTGCTGTAGATATTATAACTCCTGCTCCTAAAGATGAAAAAGGTCCGCCACTGGCAACTAATTCCAATTTATTATCCACTAAATCATATATTTGAATAAAAGGAGTAAAAAAATCAAGATTGATATTAAACATTCCAACAGCTATAAAGAGTCCCATTAATAAGAGTAAGCCTGCAACTAAAATAACCTCAAAGGTACTGGCTATCTCTACTCCTATAATATTTAAAAATAAAAAGACAGAGGTAACAATAGCCGAGATAATAACCAGAGTATGGTGATCTAGATTATTCCCATAGATAACTCCGCCTATAACTCCTGCTATACCAAAGATTGCAAAAGCAGTTTTCAAACAGATTGCAAACCAACTGAGGACTCCAGAGATGGTCCCTATGAGAGGGCCCAAGGTTCTTACGATAAAAAAATAATCTCCACCAGCTTTCGGCATAGCAGTGGTAAGTTCAATAATAGACAATATTCCTGCAAATGCAATTAAACCGCCTAATATATAACCTAAAATCATCATTGGCCCTGCCTTACTAAAGGCTATTCCAGGCAATATAAATATTCCTGAACTTATCATTGCTCCAGATGAAATACTAAATACATCCATGTATCCAAGTTCTTTTTTTAGTTCCACAATATCACCTCGTTTTTTTTATTTTAATAATCTGATTATACTTCATTTTTACGCTATTTCAAACGAAGCTAATGCTAAAATTAGACTGTTAATTATAAAGCTCTTCCCAGATAGAAGGGAATGGAATCAATTTTAAAGGTTATTATATTTTTCAACAGACCTGATTACAAATAACAGATGTCTGTTTATCCTCCTAAATTTCTCCATTATTCTAAAATAGATATGAATTTCCATAGTATTTTCCTTTTTTTTATTAAATTGTAAGATTTGGTTAATATCTTCAGATCTTTTGATGAGATCTTTTATTTTATTGTTATCTGGATATTTTAATAGATCAGAAAATTCAGAATTTATATTATCTATCAAAGAGTGTATTTTTAAGATAGCCTTTTTTCTGTTAGGATGAAAATGCAGGTCATCTCTTTTCAATTGCAGATATTGTTTAGCTAGACTGGCTTCATAATCTCCTAAAGACTCATAAAAATTTGCTAATTCTAAATAATATCTCACTTCTAAGACGGATTTATTGGAATCGCTGTGTCTAAGAACAGAGGTCAGTGAATCGGTTATAATAATCTGAATTTCATCTAATTCCCGTTCAGCTTTAAATAATCCATCCACACATCTATTACATTTTTTTGAATCATCCGACATAAGTATCCCAAAATCATGAAAAGCAGAAGAATATATATCGTTCATCTTAGAGATTAAAAGTTTAGATTTTTCTAGAACAATAAATGGAACTTTAGCTAAATTGTCGTCATCAACTTCTAAATTCAAATTTTCTTTACTTTCTGGGACAATATAATTGAGTAGTTTTTCTAATTTAGTTGTAAATGGTAAAAACAATATTGCGATAAAAATATTAAATAAAGTATGAGAAATTGCAATATATTTAACTATATTTTCTTCTGGGCTGACTATGGAAGCAACAAATTTAACATAGAAAAAAAATAGTGGAATAATGATTGAAACTCCTATTATCTTTATACTGATATGAGCATAAGCTGCTTTTTTAGCGCTGGTAGATCCAGTAAGAGATGCTAGAAAAGCTGTGATAGTAGTTCCTATGTTTTCTCCTAAGACTAGAGCAACGGCACTGTTAGGACTTAGAAGCCCTTGACTTGCCATAGCCATAGTTATTCCTATAGTAGCTGAAGATGACTGTAAAATAGCCGTAAGAAGCGCTCCCATGACAGCAGATAAGATAACACCTTGAAAATTAGAGGCTTCAAATTTACTAAAGAGTTCTATAAATGCAGGAAGATCTTTAAGGGGTCTGATTCCGAGTTTCATCAGTTCTAATCCAAAGAAGATCATACCGATTCCTAGGATCAAATTGCCTCTTTGCTTCCATCTAGATGATCTATGAAAAAGAAAAATAAAGATACCAATTCCTGCTATAGGTAAGCCATATTTACCGATCTTTAAAACTAATAGCCATCCTGTAATAGTAGTTCCTATATCTGCACCTAAAATTATGCCTATGGCCTGCCTCAGAGTCATGAGGTTCGCATTTACGAACCCTACTACCATAACCGTTGTGATAGATGAAGATTGAATAATGGCTGTGATAGTAGCTCCTACACCTAATCCCATGATTCTATTAGAAGTCATACTATTTATGATGTTTCTTAGTTTCTGCCCCGCTAATTTTTGTATACTATCAGACATTCGAAACATCCCATAGAGGAAGATGCTTAATCCACCGATAGTATTAAATAATATCTTTAATGACATCTCCATAAGATCACCCCTTTAATATCTTTCAAACTTATCTCTAGGCCATTGATATCTACTTTTCCTAAAAAAAATTTATATTTTATTTCCCCGTACATTATTTGCAGATTTTGATCTTTAATATAGTAGATCTTATAAAAAAAATCTTTTTTTAGCCTGTATTTAGATATTTTTTTCTGATTCCATAAATAATCCAAATAATCTAAATATAGTAAAGCCTTATTTTTCAGTGTTTTCTCATAGCTCTCTATGAGATTTTCAATATTGATGTTTTTATAATCAGCTGTATGTTTACCTTTGTGAGTACAAATATCATAAGAGGTTTCCAAAATTTTAAGCTGAGATGGAGTATAGAATTTTGTAGGTAGGAGGCTGCTCTTTTGGTTGTTGCATTTTTTACAGAGGAGAACGGCGTTATATTTATTATCTATTTTTAAACCATACCCTAGAGACAGAGGTAGATGATGGTCTATTTGCAGGTTTTTTTTACTTCCGCAATTAAAGCAGCGATGCTCAAATAGATGTTTTATCCATTGAGAGTCGGCATAGGTAAAATTTGAATCTATAATTTTATGTCTTTCATACCGCTTTCCCTTAACTTTAAATATTTTATTAATTTTTTTTTCGGTAACACTAAAGGGGATCTTACCTTTAAAATCCCCTTTAATTATTCTATATGCAATTTCTTCTTTTTTTTTAATAAGTTCATCTATCCCATAAGGTTTCCTCCTTATATAAATTTATATCCATTTTTTTTCAGCCATCTACGGTAAGATTTTGGGTTTTCTATATATTTGCCTATATATTCCCAATATTCATTGGAATGATTAGGGTGTTTTAGATGTCCTAGTTCGTGTACCACCAAATATTCAATAACGTTTAGTGGAACTTTTACAAGGTTAAGGTTGAAAGTAATAGTTCCACTGGAATAACAGATTCCCCAGGCAGACTTCAATGGTTTAATTTTAATTTTTTTTGGATAAAGTTCCATAAGTTTAGTATATTTTTCAAGGTAGATCTCTAAAATCCTTTTTATTTTTTGTTGATACCACTCATTTAAGAGCAAATCAAACCCTTCAGAATTATTGGCAATTATATTTTCCCCTACTACTTTTATAGGAATTTCAGATTTTTTTATCTTCACTGAATAGAGTTTACCCAAATAATAGGTCCCTGAATTATTGGATGCAGAGGAATATTTTTCCAATTTTTCCTCTATCCAGGCAGATTTTTCTTCTATTAATTTTAATCCGTAGGAGTAGGATATCCTCATAGGGATACTTAAAATGATCTCCATAGATGGTTTTACCTGAAGGGAAATATTTTTCTTTTTTTTCTTGATTATTATGAGCTCTCGTTCTTTATTTGCAAGAGTTATCTTATATTTTTTTATCATTTTTTCCCTACGAGTAAGAATAATGGATATTTTTTATTGTTTTTTTCGATAACAAAAATATTTTCAACTACTTTTATCTCTTTAAATCCTGCATCTTTAAAAATTTTCTCTAAAAATTCATTTGAGAATCCCAAGGCATAAATTCCATCCAATGAACTGTGAAATGAACCATCTTCTTCCATCAGATCTGCAATGGCTATCATCCCATTAGGGTTTAAAGAATCATATAGTTTTTTTGCTAACTTTTCTATATCTTTTATATGGTGCATAACCATAGAACTCATAATAAGATCAAAGGTCGAGGTGATTTCAAATATTCCTGTAAGTTCTGTAGTTAAATTTTTGTATTTTTTACCTTTTTCTTTTAAAATATCCAACATATTAGGAGCCAGGTCTATACCATGAACTGACCCGATCTTCTCTATTAATGGAAAAATTAGTAATCCAGTACCGCATCCAAAGTCTAAAATTCTCATATTTGTATCTAATTTTATATTATTTTTTATTGATTGGGCAATTGCATTGCTACGTTCGATTTTTGATTCTGTATCCCAGTCTTTTGCACGTTCATTAAAGTTGCTCATATTTACTCCTCCTAATTATTTTTCTAGTATAATTATACAATAAAAAAGCCATAAACAAATGATTTTGTTTATGGCTTTAAATTTTAAATATTATGAGATTTCTAATTCTACCTCTGTTGGTTCTAAATCTCTACCTTTTATTCTTATATCATCCCAAAGTTTAAAGTCACCTTGAATTCCAATTTTATTAGGATCAAAATCCCAATCGTCTTGAGTTCCATTTTTCATTCTAGATTTATAATCTTTTAAACAGATTATAGTTGGTTTAAACATAACTAAGATACCTACTATATTAACCCAAGCCATCATTCCTACACCAATGTCACCCAATGTCCAAGCTAGACCACCAGACATGATTGTACCTAAGAATGTGAATCCTAAAAATACGATAGTTAATATCTTTCTAATTTTTTTACCAGAAGCTTCATCTCCAAATAGATAGACTGCAGCTGAGTCACCATTCCAGAAATAAGCTAATATTGTTGTAAAGGCAAAGAACATGATAGCTATTGCTACGATATATGCTCCATAACCAATACCAGCATCTAATGCCGCAGTTGTGTTAAGAGGACCAATAGTTGAAACTGTCATTTCAGCAGAAGATCCAAATCCTGAGTAGATCTCTTTTCCAGTAGGGCTGAAAACTTTATAAGCGCCTGTTATGATGATCATCAATGCAGTTGCAGTACATACAAATACAGAATCTATATAGATAGAGAAAGCTTGAATTAATCCTTGTTTAGCAGGATGTGAAGTATCAGCGGCAGCGGCAGATGCAGGACCGGTACCTTGACCAGCTTCATTAGAGTAAATTCCTCTTTTAACTCCCCACATAACAGCAGTACCTACGATACCAGCAAAGGCTTCTTCTTGACCAAATGCAGATCTAACGATTAGTGCTAATGATGGAACAATATCTCCAGCATTTAAAGCTAATACAATAAGAGCTACGATAATATAAGCTATAGCCATAAATGGAACTACTACACCGGCAAATTTCGCTATTCTTTTTGCACCACCAAATATAATTATTGATAATAATGTAACGATTGCTAATCCAGTTACCCATGTAGGGATTCCAGTAGCTGTCTGCATAGATCCTGCAATTACATTAGATTGTACAGAAGGCATAAATAATGACATACCGGCTACAGTTACAATGGCAAATAAGTTACCATACCAAGCTTTACCACCTAAGAAACCTTTTTTAAAGTAGTAAGCTGGACCTCCCCTGTATCCTCCTTCGATTTGTTCTTTATATAGTTGTCCTAGTGTAGATTCAACATATGATGACGCTGCACCTAAAAGTGATATAACCCATAACCAGAAGATAGATCCTGGACCACCTAAAGCAATAGCTGTAGCAACTCCTGCAATATTTCCTGTTCCGACCCTCCCAGAAACCGACATACACATTGCCTCAAATCCACTTATTGAGTCTTTTGATCTTTCACCTGGTTTAACATCTTTTCCTAATAATAGTCTTATCATTTCTTTTACCATAAAAAATTGTGCTCCTCCAATCTTTAGAGTGAAGAATAGTCCTGCTCCTAGACAAAGATAGACTAGTAGCGGTGACCAAATAATACCATTTAACTGATTAATAAAACTTTCCATAAAATACCTCCGTTTAAATACAATTTAAAATAATTGAAATTCGATCTGAATAATTGGAACGATAGTCTTTATCATTGGTAACAATTAAAGGATAGCACCCTATAAATAAGATGTCAAACCTAAAAAGAAACACTTTATTTGTTTTTAGGACAGGAACGTTTTGAAGTCTTTTATGAGTTAGTGAATTTTTTATTTTAATTTTAATGTAGAAAACGTCAGTTTGGATAACGTTTTTGTTGTAGGAAAGGGTGAGGAATAAGAAAAAAAAAGAGAAATGCCTACTAATTAATAGGCATTTCTCTTTTAATTTAAATTTTCTTATATAGTGAATTAAATAACAATCTTGTTGAATTATTTAATTTTTTTTACTCCCTCAAAAAAATTAAAGTTTAATTCTTTTCTAGGTATTTTTTAACTAGGTTTTCACTATTTTTTACAATCTCATCGATCTCTAAATCCTTAGGAAATAGAGGAGGAAGGAATGTTAAGTCAACATTTGTAGCTTTTGGAAACTTACTTCCAATAGGCATAGATTTGTAGGCTCCGTCGATAACAAATGGCTGAACTGGTATATCTAGAGTTTTACTCAGTATAGCAAAAGCCTTTTTAAATTCTGCCATTTCCCCATCTCTACTTCTAGCCCCTTCAGGGAAGATAACTAGGTTTTTTCCTTGACGAAGAACCATAGCAGCAGTCTGTAAAGTTTCACTTAAGTTATTATCTAAATCTAAAAGGATTATATTTCCATGATCAGCACCCCATTTTTTCAATGAACCGTTAAAATGTTTAGAGATAGCTAAGTAATAGGTATTTTCTAAAATTTTCTTATCCATAGCTGTATTGAGTATAAAACCATCTAAGAAACTTTGATGGTTTCCTATGAAAATTGCAGGCTGATTGGTTATATTTTCTAAACCACTTTTATTTATTTTGATGTAACCTTTAAAAAATGGAGTCAGGATACATTTTGCAAATTTTAAAGCGGCACTAGATTTAGGAATGAAGACATCGATATCTTTATTTAATATTTTAGACCAATCATTTTCTTTCTCTGTGATTTCGACACCTTTTTCATGTAAAAATTTTGATAGATCATATAGAGTAGGGTACTGAGAAAGTTCCTCTTCCATAATGATAACATTAAATGTATTTCCAACAAATGACAATAATTCAACAAAATCCAATGAATCCATACCTAGATCTAATTCAAAATGATCTTTTGGTGTAGAAGAGACCCCTTTCAAATTTTCTATAAATTTTTTCAATATTAAGTATTCTTTTGTAGTTGGTTCTGCTATTTTCTCTACAACTCTTTTTTTCTCTTCTAAGAGATCTTTCAACTTAAATCTTCTAAGTTTTCCGAGCCTTGTTTTAGGCAGTTCTTCCTGTACAATTTTGATATCTAATATTTTTCTATAACTAGGAGCTTCGATATTATATGGATCTATAACATTCCATTTAATAGCTTCACTTATATTTTTTATACCCTCTTGCTCAATGATGGCAAAATTAGGGTATACAATTGCAACTAGATGATTTTTATGTTCAGTAACAGCTAATTCAGAAATTAAATTAGTTTTTTTCATAATACTATCTTCAATATCCTGCGGGTTGATGTTTTTTCCGTTTGGAAGAACGATCATCTCTTTTTTTCTACCTATAATATAGAGGTAACTATCTTTTATCTCCCCTAAATCTCCAGTATGAAACCAGCCATCTTTATCTATTACTTCTGCTGTAGCTTCTGGTTTGTTATAATATCCCTTCATTACGTTTTTTCCACGGGCAATGATTTCACCATCATCAGCTATTTTTAATTCAATCCCCGGGAGTGCTCCACCACACGATCCAGGCCTTATATCATCATATCTATTGAATGTAAGGATTGGAGATGTTTCAGTAAGACCATAACCTTCTAGCATCCTAAATCCCAGAGTATTAAAATCTTTAACTATCTGTGGATCTATCTTAGCTCCTCCAGAAACCATAATATGCATGTGTCCGCCAAAACCATCCTGTACTTTTTTGAATATCTTTCTACCAAGCTCTATATTGTTTGTTTTAGAAACAATTTTAAAGAGGGT